>CANRNF010000004.1 GCA_947631865.1 uncultured Oscillospiraceae bacterium
AGCGCCCGGCCCGCAAGGTGCCGGGCGCAGCTTATATCCGTGTCCGCCAGCACGCCCATGGTCTGGCAGTGGACGGAAAGACCGCCCCAGCCCAGCACCAGCGCCGCACAGGCCAGATGCAGCGGCGTGGGGGCCAGCCCCTGAAAGGCGGCGATGCCGCCGCCCAGCTCCAAAAAGCCGGTGAGCAGCGCCCGCATGAGGGGCGGCAGGGCGAGAAAGGGCGTGAGCATGCCCACGATGGCGCCGAAGAGCACCACATAGCCGCACACCGCTATGGTGGAGCCCACTGCCTTCGTGACCGCTGCAGGCAGAGCCTTGGAAAATGGGACCGGCGCAGCGGTGGAGACAGCGGCCTCGCCTTCAGCGGACGCGCCATGGCCCCGGAGGAGGAGCCCCACCGTCACGGCTCCCAGAGCGTGAGTGATATAGAGGAGAAGCCCCGCGGCGGGGCTCTGGAACACGGCTCCAGCCGCGCCCAGGATGAAGCCGGGACCGGAGTTGTTGCAAAAGGCGGCCAGCCGTTCCCCCTCGTCCCGGCTCACCCGGCCGCTGCGGCGCAGGTCCGCCGTCACCGACGCCCCCAGCGGGTAGCCGCCGGAGAGACCCAGTATGAACGCCTGGGCTCCGGCGGGGGAGACACGGAAGAGCCTTCCCAGACCCTTGCCAAGAGACCCGGCCAGGAGCTCCGGTAACCCCAGGGCGGAGAGCATATTCGCCAGGGTGAAGAAGGGCAGAAGCGAAGGTATGAGCGTGGCGGCGCAGACGCCGAGGGCCTGCCTCGCCCCGGTGGCCGCCTCCTGTGACAGGAGCAGAAGCGCCGCGCCTGCGGCCAGGATCGGGAGAAGCGGCAAGAACTTTTTCATGGTCAGAGCATATGAGCTTCAAGTCCTTTTTTGAACCGGCCCGGCATAAAATCCTTCGGGTGATGATTTTGGAAAAGACGAAGCTCACACGCAGGATGCTCTCCCGGCTGGATATCCCCGCCGAGGCGGCGGCGCCAGCGCCCCGGATCACCATCTCCGGTGACGGGCGGGTGCTGGTGGAGGGCCACAGGGGCCTTCTGGAATATGCCGCGGACCGGATCGCCGCCGCCGGGCCAGGATGCCGCATCCTCATAAAGGGGGAGCACCTGGGACTGGTGGCCATGGACCGGCGGGAGATGGTGGTGTCCGGCCGCCTGTGGGCGGTGGAGCTGGAATGAACGGCGCGCGGTATTTCACAGGCTGGGTCACCGCCCGGATCACCGGCGCCGCCCCGGAGAAATTTCTGTGCGCCCTGGCGGAGCGGGGAATACCTTTTTGGGATGCCGAGCCGCCTGTGGACTATTCTCTCACGGTGGAGATACCCTGGCGGGCGGCGAAGCTGGTCCAGCCATTGGCGGCGTCCCTGGGCTGCGAGGGGACTGTCACGGGCCGCCACGGGCTGCCGGCCTTGGCGGACAAACTGCGCAGGCGATACTTCCTCCTGATAGGCGCGGCGCTCATCCTGGCGGTGCTGTTCGTGGGCAGCGCGTTCATCTGGGAGATCGACATCGAGGGGAATGAGACCGTTCCGGAGGGAGTCATCCGCCAGGCGCTGCAGGAGTGCGGAGTGGATATCGGCGCTTTCTGGCCCGGCATGAGCCAGGACGGGGTACGAAACGGCGTCATACTGCGGGTGCCGGACATCCGGTGGATGACCGTTACCATGCGGGGCAGCCACGCCCGGGTCATCGTGCGGGAGAGGTATACCCATCCGCCCATCGTCCCGGAGACCGCCTACGCGGACATCGTGGCGGCGAAGGCGGGGCTCGTGGAGCACGTGGACGCCTTTCAGGGTACCGCCCTTACGGAGCCCACTAAGGCGGTCCTGCCGGGGGAGAAGCTGATCGGAGGGTACGTCACCGGCCGCATCGGGGTCCAGGGACCCACCCGGGCCGTGGGGGCTGTCATAGCCCGGACCTGGTATGAGCTGACGGCCAAGACCCCGGCCGTGCCCATGGGGAAGAGCTATTCCGGGCATGAACGTACCCGATGGGCCCTGATCCTGGGAAAAACCCGGATAAATTTTTACAAAGACAGTAGTATTTGCCCCGCAGGTTGTGATAAAATCATAAAAGAGTATACCCTGGCGCGGAAGGGGCTGTTCGCCCTGCCTGTGACGCTGGTGAAGACCACCTATGCGCCCTACGATACCAGGGCGGCGGATGGGACCCGGCTCCGAAAGGCGCTGGAGGACCAGCTCATGGAGACGCTCACGGGACAGCTGGGGGAGGACGGAGAAGTGCTCTCCAGCCGGTTTTCTGCCTCCGGGTCGAACGGGGCGCTCTATGTGACGCTGCGGGCGGAGTGCCGGGAGCAGATCGGCGTGTCCGCGCCGCTGACAGACGACGGCCTGGCGGAGATCCAGGCGAAAATACCATCAACTGACGACGGGTGACCGAAAGCGAAGCCCGGTAAGATAATCCAACGGTATTTGAGGAAACAGCCTATGATAGAGAAAACCATGTATATCGACCGGATGGAGAACGTGATAAGCGTCTTCGGCTCCTTTGACCAGAATCTGCGCATCATCGAGACGGAGCTGGGCGTGACCATCACCAACCGGGACGAAAATCTGAAGATCGCCGGCGAGGCGGAGAACGTGATGCACGCGGAGAAGGCCATCGACGGGCTCCTGTCCCTGGCGGCCCGGGGCGAGGCCATCGACAGCCAGAACGTGCGCTATATCATCAAGATGGTCCTGGCCGGGCAGGAGGATAAAATAGGCGACCTGGCCCGGGGGGTCATATGCGTCACCGCCAAGGGCCGGCCGGTCAAACCCAAGACCATCGGCCAGAAGACATACGTGGACGCCATCAAAAACAACACCGTTACTCTGGGGGTGGGCCCCGCGGGCACGGGCAAGACGTATCTCGCCGTGGCCTGCGCCGTGGCGGCCTTCCGGGAGAAGCGGGTCAACCGCATCGTGCTGACCCGTCCCGCGGTGGAGGCCGGGGAGCGGCTGGGCTTCCTGCCCGGCGACCTGCAGAGCAAGGTGGACCCGTACCTGCGGCCGCTGTATGACGCCCTTTTCGATATGCTGGGGGCGGAGACCTACAACAAGTACCTGGAGCGTGGCGATATCGAGGTGGCGCCCCTGGCCTATATGCGTGGCCGGACGCTGGACGACAGCTTCATCATCCTGGATGAGGCCCAAAACACCAGCCGGGAGCAGATGAAGATGTTCCTGACCCGCCTTGGCTTCGGCTCCACGGCGGTGATAACCGGCGACGTGACCCAGATCGACCTTCCCGCGGACAAGGTGTCGGGCCTCAAAGAGGCTATGCGGGTGCTGGAGGGTGTGGAAGACATCGCCATCTGCCGCCTCACCGGCGCGGACGTGGTGCGCCACGTCATCGTCCAGCGTATCATCGAGGCCTACGAGCGCCACGCCAAGGACGAGCCGCCCGTAAAGACCTACAAGCCCAAATATAAGAACAACGGAGGACGCCGCTGATGGACAAGCTGAAGCTGTCGCTCCGGTGCGAGCGGGGAACGAAGTGTCCGCCCGAGCTGCGCCGGCGCATCAAGACCGCCGCCCAGGCGGTGCTGAAAGCCGAGGGCGTGGAGGAGCCTTGTGAGCTGTCTGTGCTGCTCACCGACGACGAGGGCATCCACGCGGTCAACAAGCAGTTCCGGGACGTGGACAAGCCCACGGATGTGCTGAGCTTCCCCATGGGGGACACCGACCCGGAAACGGGGCGGCTCCTGCTGGGGGATATGGTGCTGGACCTGTCCCGGGCGGAGGAACAGGGGGCCCAGTTCGGTCACGGGGCGGACCATGAGATCAGCTACCTCACCGTCCACAGCGTGCTGCACCTGCTGGGCTACGACCATGTGGATGAGGGTCCCATGAAAAAAGACATGCGCGCCCGGGAGAAGGCCATCATGGCTAAACTGGAACCGGATACGGCGACGGAGGAATAATGGCCAGCGAAGCCCGGTCAGGGCGAGCCGCGCGGCATTCCCGCGCGTGAAGTCAAAAGCCGCTGTACGACAGGCTTTTGACTTCCTGCCGGCGGAATTCACTTCTGCCGAGCAGTTTAAATATTATGCCGGATACGGCGACGGAGGAATGAGCATGATAACCAAAACCGCTATGGTGACCATTTGCGGCCGGCCCAACGTGGGAAAGAGCACGCTCACCAACGCCCTGGTGGGGGAGAAGATCGCCATCGTGTCTCCCAAGCCCCAGACCACCCGCACCCGCATCCTGGCGGTGGCCAGCCGGGGCGAGACCCAATTCGTCTTTGCCGACACCCCGGGATTCCACCGGGCCCGGACGAAGCTGGGTAATTACATGGACGACGTGGTCCGCCAGAGCGTGGCGGACGTGGACGCGGTGGTGCTCATGGCGGAGCCGGTGGCAACGGTGGGGGACATCGAGAAAAAGCTCATCGCCCGCATCAAAGAGACAGGCGTGCCCGCGGTGCTGGCCATCAATAAAGTGGACGCGGTGGATGACAAGCGCTCGCTCCTGCCAGTGATAGCGGCCTACAGCGATGAGTATGACTTCGCCGCCGTGGTGCCCATCAGCGCCCAGACCGGCGAGGGCGTGGAGGAGCTGCTGGCGGAGCTTGATAAATTCGCCGTGGAGGGGCCGGCGCTGTTCCCCGACGACGTGATCAGCGACCAACCGGAAAAGCAGATATGCGCCGAGATCGTCCGGGAGAAGCTGCTGCTTTGCCTGGACAAGGAGATCCCCCACGGCACCGCCGTGGTGGTGACCAAGTTTGCCGAGCGGGACGACGGCAGCGACATCATCGACTTGGACGTGACCATCTACTGTGAAAAGCAGAGCCATAAGGGCATCATCATCGGCAAGCACGGCGCCATGCTCAAGCGCATCGGCGAGCTGGCCCGCCATGACATCGAGGAATTCATGGGCGCCAAGGTGTTTTTGCAGACCTGGGTGAAGGTGAAGGAGAACTGGCGGGACTCCGACGCGCTGCTGAGAAATTTTGGATTCACCGACCAGTGATACTGGAGGGCGTCCCGTGGCACACTAAGACCACGGGGTGATCCTCTATGAAAAGCGAACTGCTTTGGCAGATATTTTTGGATACGGGCGACCCCATGTGCTGGATACTGTACCGGCGCATGGAGCGCCGGTGACGGGGCAGGGTACATAGAATGTTTTTGACGACGAGGGGTCTTGTGCTGCGGGCGGTGCGCTACAAGGAGGCCGACCGCATCCTGACCCTGCTGACGGAGGACCAGGGCAAAATCACCGTGAAGGCCCGGGGAGCCTTGCGAAAGGGCAGCAAAATGGCCGCCGCCAGCCAGGACCTGTGCTGGGCGGAGTTCACGCTGTTCGGCAACCGGGGCAAGTGGACGGCGGACGAGGCCTCCACCCTGGAGCAGTTTTTGGGGCTGAGGGAGGACCTCTCCCAGCTGGCCCTTGGGGCCTATTTTGCCGAGCTTCTGGACACGGTCTGCCCCGAGGAGCAGCCGGCCCGTCCGGCCCTGCAGCTGGCGCTGAACGCTCTGTACGCTCTGAGCCGGGGCATCTACACGCCGGAGCATGTGAAGGCGGTATTCGAGCTGCGGCTGCTGAGCCTGGAAGGGTTCCAGCCGGAAGCGGAGGCCTGCGGCGTGTGCGGAAAAGTGGATATGGACGGACCCATGTTCTCGCCCGCCTCGGGGATGGTCCACTGCGCGGGGTGCGCTCCCGGCGCGGAGGGACCGTCCGTGGCCCTGGACAGGGAGTCGCTGGCTGCCATGCGGCACATCATCGCCGCAACCGCCAAGAAGGAGTTCTCCTTCGCCATACCGGACGCATCCCTGGAGCGCCTGGGACGGGCGGCGGAGCTGTTCGCCCGGGTCCAGCTGGACAGGAGTTTCTACTCCCTGGATTATTGGAAGAGTGTAAAATGAGCTTATACGAAAAATCTTTACAGACCATCGAGCTGCCGGCGGTGTTGGAACTGCTGGCGGCCAAGTGCGCTTCCGACGGGGCGAAGGACCTGGCAAGAGCCCTGCGGCCCACAGGGGACAAAAACCGGGTCCGGGAGCGCCAGACGGAGACCACCGACGCCAAGACCATGGTGGAGACCAAGGGAAGCCCATCCTTCTCCGGCCTCAAGGACGTGCGCCCGGCCCTGGCGAGGGCCGACATGGGCGGCATGCTCAATACGAGGGAGCTTCTGGACATCGCGGGAGTGCTGTTCTGCGCCCGCGCGGCCAGCTCCTATGCCTCCGGCCGGGGCGACTGCGGGAGCCTGAAGCGGCTTTTCACCGCCGTGACCCCCAACCGGTTTTTGGAGGAGAAGATCACCACCGCCATCACCGGCGAGGAGGAGATCGCCGACGCAGCCAGCCCGGAGCTTGCCGACATCCGCCGGAAGATGCGGGCGGCGTCCGCCAGGGCAAGGGACGCTCTGCAGAAGATCATCACTGCCCCCAGCTACGCGAAGGTGCTGCAGGAGCCCATCATCACCCAGCGCGGCGGCCGGTTCGTGGTGCCCGTGCGGGCGGAGAAAAAAGGAGACCTGCCAGGCCTGGTGCACGACGTGTCCGGCAGCGGCATGACCCTATTTGTGGAGCCCATGGGCGTGGTGAAGGCCAACAACGAGCTGCGGGAGCTGGGTGCCAGGGAGAAGGCGGAGATCGAGCGCATCCTCATGGAGCTGTCCGCCGAGTGCGCCGGGGCCCGCAGCGGCATCGACCTGAACTACACCGTCCTCACGGAGCTGGACCTGATCTTCGCCAAGGCGGAGCTGAGCTATGACCTCAACTGCGGCGAGCCCATCCTCACGGACAGCGAGCTCATTTTGAAAAAAGCCCGGCACCCGCTGCTGCCCCGGGACACGGCGGTGCCGATAGACCTGACCCTGGGCGGGGACTATGACACCATGGTCATCACCGGCCCCAACACCGGCGGCAAGACCGTGACGCTCAAGACCCTGGGCCTTATGTGCGCCATGGCGGGCTGCGGCCTGCACATCCCCGCCGGGGACGGCAGCGCCGTACCGGTGGTGGAGAAGATACTGGCGGATATCGGCGACGAGCAGTCCATCGAGCAGTCCCTTTCCACCTTCTCCAGCCACATGGTGAACATCGTGGAGATATTGAAGGAGTGCGGCCCCGGCTGCCTGGTCCTGCTGGACGAGGTGGGCGCGGGCACGGACCCCACGGAGGGCGCGGCCCTGGCCATCTCCATTTTGGAGTACGCCCGCCAGGCGGGAGCCAGTGTGGCCGCTACCACCCACTACGCGGAGCTGAAGGTATACGCCACCAACACCAAGGGCGTGGTGAACGCCTCCTGCGAGTTCGACGTGCAGACCCTCCGGCCTACTTACCGCCTTTTGGTGGGTATCCCCGGCAAGTCCAACGCCTTCGCCATCAGCCGGCGGCTGGGGCTCCCCGAGAGCATCATCGAGGACGCGGGCCGGCGCATCGACGCTGGGAGCACGGATTTTGAGCGTACCATTGAGCGCTTGGAGCAGCAGCGCCTGGCCATGGAAAAGGAGACCCAGGAGCGGGAAAAGGCCAACCGGGCCGCTCAGGAGGACGCCGCCAAGGCGGAGCGCATGCGCCGGGAGCTGGAGGTGCGTTTGGAGAAGGCGGAGCAGAAGGCCCGCCGGGACGCGGAGCGCATCATCAAGGAGGCTCGTGCCGCCGCCGACGAGGCGTACCGCCAGATCGACCGGGAGCGGGCTATAGGCCTGGAGGAGCTGGACCACCAGAAGATCAACGAGGCCCGGGCGGACCTGCGCCGGAAGCTGAACCTGGCGGAGGACGCCGTCCGCAGCCGGGAGGAGATCACCCAGCCACGGAAGAAAGACCCGTCCCGGCCCATCGCGGCGGGGGACACGGTGGAGCTTCTCTCCACCGGCCGTCAGGCGGAGGTGCTGGCGGTGAACGGCAACGGCACTCTGTCCCTGCAGGCGGGGGCCATGAAGCTGACCGTCCCGCCGGAGGAGGTCAACCTGGTGGAGAAGCCGGGCAAGCAGAAGATATCCGTGTCCGCCGCGGCGGGCCGGGCCCTGCGCACGGCGTCGGTGGCCCGGGAACTGGACATCCGGGGCATGATGGCCGACGAGGCGGAGCTGGCGGTGGAGCGGTACCTGGACGCGGCCTCGTCGGCACGGCTGGAGACAGTCACCATCATCCACGGCAAGGGTACCGGCGCTCTGCGCTCGGCGGTACAGCAGATCCTCAAACGCAGCCGCTATGTGAAGAACTTCCGCTTGGGCCGCTACGGCGAGGGGGAGACAGGCGTAACAGTTGTGGAACTGAAATAAAAAGATTCTTCCAGATTAATGCCAACTGTGCAATCCTCCAAACTATTGGAAAACGGCGCTAAAACATTTGCGAAATGGGTAGTTTTTTGCTACAGTATAATAAACATCTGCTGTAAAGGATAGGTGTACTCCCATGATCAATCGTGAAGTTACCATCAACAACCAGGTCGGCCTGCACGCCCGGCCCGCTACCTTCTTCATCCAGAAGGCCAATGAGTTCAAGAGCGTCATCTGGATCGAGAAGGAGGACCGCCGCGTGAACGCGAAGAGCCTGCTGGGCGTCCTGTCCCTGGGCATCGTCAAGGGCACGACGGTCAACATCATCGCCGATGGCCCCGATGAGAACGAAGCGGTGGAGACGCTCACCGACCTCATCGACAAAGAGTTTGCCGAGTAATTTTCTATCAGCGGGAAGAAGGGTGTGTGGAATGCACACCCTTTCTTGCTGTTTTTGGTGACTATGGACAAGATCGCCCAGCTTCGGGAAAAAGCCAATAAGCTGCCGCTGCTCCCCGGCGTTTACATCATGCAAAACGCCGCCGGGGAGGTCATCTATGTGGGCAAGGCCAAGGCCCTCAAGAACCGAGTGACCAGCTACTTTCGGGGCGAGCATCTGCCCAAGGTGGCGGCCATGGTCAGCCATGTGGACGACTTTTCCGTCATCGTGGCGGCCTCGGAGTTCGAGGCGCTTATGCTGGAAAACAGCCTCATCAAACGCCATAAGCCCCACTACAACATCCTCCTCCGGGACGACAAGACCTATCCCTATCTGCGCCTGGACCTGCGGGAGGAGTACCCCGGTTTTTCCATCGTGGGCCGTGTGGCCGAGGATGGGGCCAAGTACTTCGGTCCCTACGGCGGCCGGGGCGTGAGCCACAACATTTTGAATGCCCTGGCCAAGGCCCTCAAAATGCCCACCTGCGGGAAGACCTTCCCCCGGGACATCGGGAAGGACCGGCCCTGCCTCAACCACCACATGGGCCTGTGCGAGGGCTGGTGCCGGGGCGAGCCGGACCAGACGGAGTACCGGGCCCGGATAGACCAGGCGGTGCAGCTTTTGTCCGGCGGGGCAAAGGAGCTCATGGGACAGCTGGAGCAGGAGATGCTTCAGGCCTCCGAAGAGCTGCGCTTTGAGAAGGCCGCGGAGCTCCGGGACCGGCTCAACGCCGTGAAGGAGATCAACAACCGCCAGACAGTGCTGAAGGCCGCCCGGGCGGATGTGGACGCGGTGGGCTTCAACCGTTCGGCCAGGACTTCTTTCGTGGTGCTCCACTACGCCGAGGGTGACCTGGCGGGGAAGGACCTGGAGCAGATGCCGGAGCCTTTGGAGGACGACGCCGCGGCGGTGTCCGCCCTGGTCCGGCAATACTATACCCGCCGGGGCGCGTGGCCCCGGCAGATACTGCTCCCTGTGGAGCTGGAGGACGCCGAGCCCCTGGCACAGTTCCTCACGGAAATGGCGGGGCACAAGGTGGAGCTCATAACGCCCCAGCGGGGCATCAAGCGGGAGCTCCTGGAGGCCGCGGCCCGCAACGCCCGGGAGGAGAGCCTCCGGGCCGAGAGCGAGGCCGAGCGCCGGGTCAAGACCATGGAGTGGCTGCAGAAAATGCTGGACCTGCCGGAGCCCATCCACCGGATGGAGTCCTTCGATATCTCCAACACCGGGGACTTCGGCATCGTGGCTTCCATGGTGGTGTTCGTGGACGGAAAGCCCGCCCGCAGCCAGTATCGGAAGTTCAAGATGAAGACCGTGGAGCACCAGGACGACTTCGCCAGTATGCACGAGGCGGTGAGCCGCAGGCTGGCCCACTATAAAGACGGGGACGAGAAGTTCTCACCGCTGCCCGACGTGCTGCTCATTGACGGCGGCGTGGGCCAGGTGGCCATGGCGGTCCAGGCCATGGCCGAGCAGGGGTACCCCGATATCCCCGTGTTCGGCATGGTGAAGGACGACCGGCACCGCACCCGGGCGCTGACTACCCCCGACGGGCGGGAGATCGGCATCTCCGCCAGCCCCGCGGTGTTCGCCCTCATCGGCAGTATCCAGGAGGAGACCCACCGCTTCGCCATCACCTACCACAAGACCCTGCGGAAAAAGGCCATCGGCTCCTCCCTGGAGGAGATAGAGAGCGTGGGACCCAAGCGCCGGGCGGCGCTTTTGAAGCGGTTCAAGAGCGTGAAGGCCGTGAGCGGGGCCAGTCCCGAGGAGCTGCAAAGCGTCCTTCCCAGGGACGCCGCCCAGGCGGTATACGACCATTTTCATACCAAGGAGAGCGAATAGATGCGCGTGATAACAGGCACGGCCCGGGGCCGGAAGCTCATGGAGCCCCGGGATATGTCCGTCCGGCCCACCACCGATATGGTGAAAGAGGCCATCTTCAGTATCGTCCAGTTCGACGTGCCTGGCCGGCGGGTGCTGGACCTGTTTGCAGGGACGGGCCAGCTGGGCATCGAGGCGTTGAGCCGGGGGGCCAGGGAGTGCATCTTCGTGGACCAGAGCCCCGCGTCTCTGGCGCTGGTGCGAAAAAATCTGGAGATATGCCATATGCAGGCCCCGGTCATTCGGGCAGACGCGCTGAGCTATCTGGAAAACTGCGGAAAATTCGACCTTGTCCTTCTGGACCCGCCCTATCACGAGGGGCTTTACGACAAAGTTTTACAAAAAGTATTTGGATTTGACATCTTGAACGATGGTGGTATAATACTGGTCGAGAGTATGCGGGATGAGCCCATGCCCGCCGCTCCCGCCCCCTATGAGCGGGGCCGGACCTATCATTACGGGAAGATCTCCCTGACCACCTACAGGAGACAGGCCACATGACCACTGCCATCATCCCCGGCAGCTTCGACCCCATCACCCTGGGGCACCTGAACATCGTCCGCCGGGCGGCGAAGATAT
Source organism: uncultured Oscillospiraceae bacterium (assembly GCA_947631865.1). GTDB lineage: Bacteria > Bacillota > Clostridia > Oscillospirales > Oscillospiraceae > CAJOIG01. Next base: position 11,166 of record CANRNF010000004.1, read on the forward strand.
TCGACAGGGTGATCGTCTGCGTGATGAAAAACCGGGCCAAGACGCCCATGTTCACCATCGAGGAGCGGATGGACATGGTCCGCCGGTCCACCAAGCGGTTCGGGAACGTGGAGGTGTCCACCACGGATGTGCTCCTGGCGGAGTACGCCAAGCAGTTCGAGGGCGCCGTGATCGTGAAGGGCCTGCGGGCGGTGTCGGACTTCGATTATGAGTTCCAGATCGCTCTGGTGAACAAGAAGATGAACCCGAACCTGGACACGCTGTTTCTGACATCCAGCGAGAAATACACCTTCCTCAGCTCCACCGTGGTGAAGGAGATGGCCGCCTACGGAGCGGACCTTTCTGAGCTGGTGCCGAAGGAGATCATAGCGGATATCGTAGAGAAAACCAAAATCAGGAGGCAGACAGAGAAATGAACGAGAATCAGGGCATCCTTGAGCTGATCGAAATGCTTTACACCATGATATCGGAGGCCTGGGGCGTCCCTCTGGGCAACGACAAGTGCCTTGTAGACCGGGAGAAGGCCCTGGACCTGATCGAGGAGATCAAGGCCCAGCTGCCCGCCGAGATGGCGGAGGCCAAGCGTCTCGTGTCTGCCCGCGACGAGTTCATCCGCAACGCCAAGAAGGAGGCCGAGTCCGTCCGCAAGATGGCGGAGGAGCGGGCCCGGAAGATGGTGGAGGAGCAGGAGGTCGTCCGCGCCGCAAAGGCCCGGGCGGAGGAGATGATCGCCACCGCCGACAACAAGTCCCGGGAGCTGCGCAAGGCCGCCAACGAGTACCTGAACGAGTCCATGCAGAATGCCGAGGAGTCCATGAACCAGGCCCTGGAGATCGTACGCAAGACCCGGGCCAAGTTCCGCAGCGCCTCCGTGGGTGTGAGCAGCGCCCCCACCCAGCAGCGGGAACAGTAATGCCTGCCTGAATTGAAATATCGGGAGAGCCCTTTAGTGGGCTCTCCTTTTTTCTTGTCACGGCGGGGACAGAACGCGCGTTATTCGTAGTGGTACGCCCCATGAGGGACTTGACCGGGGCCCCGTGAAAGCCCAACGCAGTGGGTTTCACGGGGAGAAGGAGAAAGGCTTCTGCCCGATGAGAGGCCTCGCTGGCGAGGACCTCGAATCTTCAGAAGCCTTTCGACGGGAGCGCGCCGAAAGGAGGCGGAGGAAATTGGACGAGACAAAGGCACTGGAACGGCTGAAGCGGGGCGACGAGCGGGCCCTGGAGTGGTTCATAAAAAGGTATACGCCCTATGTGGGCGCGGTGGTATGGGCCGTCATCGGCGGGCGCCTCTCCGTCCAGGACGGAGAGGAGGTCGCGGCGGACGTGTTCCTCACGCTGTGGCGCAGCCGGGAAAAGGTCCGGGAGGGCGCCGCGCGGGGCTACCTGGGCGCCATCGCCCGCAGCAGGGCCATCGACCGGCTGCGCCGGGCGTCCGCGCTGCCGGAACTTGCCTACGACGAACTGGACGGGGCCGTGGAGGGCCCGGAGAGCGGCGTGCTGGAAAAGGAGGAGCGGGAGACGCTTCTCGCCGCGGTGGACGGACTTGGCGAGCCGGACCGGGAGATATTCCTTCGCCGGTACTACCTCTGCCAGAGCGCCCCGGACATCGGCGAAAAGCTGGGCATGACAGCGGACGCCGTCCGCCAGCGGCTGAAGCGGGGACGGGACGCCATCAAAACGCAGCTGACGAAAGGAGAACGGTAATGGACTGGTTTGAATTGTTTGACGGGACCTGCCCGGGGGACCTGCCCCTGGAGGGGAGCCCCATCGGCACGGACGCCGTGCTGGACCTTGTCCGGCGGGACATGGGCCGGAGGAGAAAGCCCCGGAAGCTGGGCCGGATGGTCCGGACGGGCCTGGCCGCGGCGGCGCTCATCGCCGCTCTGGGCGTGACGGCCTACGCGGTCTATGAGATGTTCATCGACAAGTACGTCATCGAACAGCCCTTTGAACTTGAGACAGAAGAAGAGGCGGCGGAGCGGCCCACGACGCGGATATCCCTGACCGGCTACCAGGGCACGCCGGAGTACCAGGCCTACACCGAGTGGGAGGCGTGGCAGCGCGGCTGGCGGGAAAAGACCATGGAGGTCAACCCCTGGCAGGCGCGGGGCGTGGACGACAGCTGGTATGAGACGCCGGACAACTACGCCCTGCTCTATGACGCCAGCTTCCAGGAACAGGCGGACGCCCTGGACGCCATCGTAGAGAAGTACGGCCTGACCCTCCACCAGGACCGGGCGGTCTACTATCAGTCGAAGGACCTCTACGAGGCTCTGGGCACGGAGCCCTTCTTTGATGATTCCATCGACCCCATTGCCCCAAACTATGACGTGGGCGGGTATATCTACGACGACGGCAGCTTCAAGGCGGAGTTTCAGGAGCTTCTGTTCGGGGACCGGCGGGTGAGCATGAGCATGTTCGTCAACGCCAAGGGCTCCTTTGCCATCATCTCCGGCTTCGCGGAGCTGTCCGGGGACGGGGAGGCCTGGCAGTACACCACCGCCAGCGGCGAGACGGTGGACCTGTATCTGGCCCCCAACAGCGCGGAGATCATGACGGAGAGCGCCGGAGCCTATATGGAGCTGGGCGTGAACGCGGGCAGCGCCCCCAGCTACGACCCGGCCGCGGACCCAAGCCTGGATGAGGAGCATAAAGCGTTCGTTTTGGAGAACATTCTGCAAAACGAGCCGGACCTGACTGAGGCCGAACAGGATGCCGCGTGGCAGGAGTATTATGACGGCTATGTCCGGAACAAGCGGGAGAACCTTCCGCCTGCCATCACGAGAGAGGACCTGGAGACCATCGCGGACAGCGTCGACTTTGCGATCCTGGCGGCGCGGTTCGACGGCACGGCCAACCCAGAGACGGCCGATGCGTTGATGGCGCTGCAGGAGCAGGAAAACTCCCGGAATGAGGCCATTACCGCCGCGGCGGCGGAGAGGCAGGCGCAGAGCGCCGGCGTTATCGACCAGCTGGGCCGATATGCTTTCAGCACGCTCCCTGAGACCTATGCCGATGGGCTCTTGGGACGCCAGGAACCCCTGGATCCGGATCGGATCGGCCTGGAGGGCGAGGCGCTGTCCTGCGGCGGCAGTTATACCCCTGCCGAGAGCGAGGTGGATACGCTCGCCTACTACCGCATCACGGACTCGCCCACAGAGCCGGCGGCGTATATTCCGACCATCCGCAAGTTCCTCACAGAGAAGTTCCCGGACGGGGAGGTCACCGACGAGACCGTCCAGGGGCACCCAGCGGCGATGGTGCTGCTGCCGGACTACGGCGCCGTGTACTGGTACGATGAGGACGCGGACCTGCTCTTTGGCGTGAGCATCAACGACCTGAGACAACGCCCGGCCGTGGAGCGGGACGCGGTCCTGGCCCTGGCGGAGAGCGTGGAAAAGGTGAAATAAAACGAACAAGGCCCTGCCGTACCCCGGCAGGGCCTGACACTATGGAACGGCCCACTCTGACGAGGGGGCTGTTGAGCGTTAGCGAAACTGGGGGAGAGATTATAATTTCTCTCCCTCCGCCGCGGCTTATGCCGCGCCACCTCCCTCGTCCGAGGGAGGCGTTTGATAAGGTGGTTTACTTCACGCTCTCCACGAAGCGGAGGAAGGCTGCCTGGCCCTCGGGGGTGCGCTTGTAGACCCCCGCGTGCTCCAGGACTTTGGCGAACACCTTGCCCACCTCGTCCTGCAATATGGGCAGGGCGTTTTCGGCGGTGAAGGTGTATTTTGTTTGCAGCTCCTCGGCCCAGTCGGCGTGCTTGGAAAGCGTCTTGTCGCCACGGATGTCGCCGCCTTCCACCAGCTTGTCTGCCAGCGCGGCCAGCTCTGTCTTCAGCCGGGCGGGGAGGACGGCCAGACCCATCACCTCGATGAGGCCGATGTTCTCCTTCTTGATGTGGTGCAGCTCCTGGTGGGGGTGGAACAGCCCTAAGGGAAACTCCTCCGTGGTGCGGTTGTTCCGGAGCACCAGGTCCAACTCGAATTTGTCCCCACGCATGCGGGCGATGGGGGTGATGGTGTTATGGGGCTCGCCCTCCGTCTCGGCCAGGATGTCCGCCGATGGGTCGGAATATGCCCGCCAGGCCAGCAGTATTTTATCCGCCAGGTCCACCAGCCGGTCCGGGTCAGTAGAGCGGATGCGGATCACGCTCATGGGCCACTTCACCAGGCCCGCCTCCACGTCGTCATAGCCGGGGAAGGAGACAGGCGTCTCGATGGGGGCCTTCGCCATGGCGAAGGTATAGCGGCCGCCCTGGAAGTGGTCGTGGCTCAGAATGGAGCCGCCCACGATGGGCAGGTCCGCGTTGCTGCCCAGGAAGTAGTGGGGGAAGAGCTTCAAAAAGTCCATCTGCCGCCGGAAGGTGGACCGGTCGATCTTCATGGGGATGTGGCGGGAGTTGAGGACGATACAGTGTTCGTTGTAGTAGACGTAGGGGGAGTACTGGAAGAACCAGTCCTGGCCGTCCAGGGTCAGGGGGATGATCCGGTGGTTCTGCCGGGCGGGGTGGTCAAGCCTCCCGGCGTAGCCCTCGTTGGAGGCGCAGAGCTGGCAGGCGGGGTAGGCGTTTTGGGGGGCGTTCTTCGCCGCGGCGATGGCTTTGGGGTCCTTCTCCGGCTTGGAGAGGTTTATCGTGATGTCGATGTCGCCGTACTCCGTGGGGGTGACCCACTTCATGTCTTTGGCGATACGGTAGCGGCGGATGTAATCCGTGTTCTGGGAGAAGTCATAGTACCAGTCCGTGGCGGCCTCGGGGCTGCGGGCATAGCGGGCCTGGAACGCGCTGATCACGTCGCTGGGGCGGGGGGTGAGCCGGCCCATGAGCTCGGTGTCGAAAAGGTCCCGGCTGGCCACGCCGTCCTCGATGCGGCCATTCTCCACCGCCCAGTCCAGAATATCCTTCAGGATATCTTCCAAAGACCGGTGTTCCCCAGGCTGCGGGGCGGACCAGCGGTCCAGCTTCAAAGCCTCCAGCAGCCGGTTAGCGGCCCAGGTCATGTCCGTGGGGGCGATGAGGGCCTTCTCCATACCGTAGCGGACCAGCTCCGCGATACAGGTGTCTATCATGATACCGCCTCCTTACAAGAGCTTCATGCCGCCCACCGGGCGGACGTTCAGGATGTGGCAGGCGCCCTCGCCCAGGACCGCCTCGATGCGGGATTTGAATCCATCCGCCATGTCCAGGGGCACGAAGGCCTGGGCCGTGCCGCCGAAGCCGCCGCCGTGGACCCGGACCGCGCCCCGCCCGTTCAGGATGTGGCTGGCCAGGGCGATGGTGAGCATCAGCTCCTGGTTGGCGGTCTGGCCCGTGGGCACCACGTTTTGCAGATAGAGGGCGGAGGAGCGGCCAGAGGCGGAGGCCAGCTTTAAAAAGCCGTCGAAGTCTCCGGCCTTTAAAGCCTCGGCTTGGGCGTGAGCCCGTTCGTTCTCGTCGAAGTAGTGCATGGACCGGAGCACGGCCCGGTCGCCGGCTTCCTTCCGCAGGGCGGGGATGGCGGCGGAAAATGCCTCCTCGGACACGTCCCGCAGGACCTCTTTTCCGAAGTGGCGGCTCACGTTTTTCAGCTCGTCGGTGATGGCGGCGTATTCCGCCGTCAGATCCTCATGGCCCGCCCGGGAGTCCAGGATGCACAGGGCGTAGCCCGCCTTGTGCAGGTCCAGGTCGATCTGCTCCACGATGGGGTGGGATGGGTCCTTGAAGTCGATGGCCACCACGCCGCCCACGGAGGAGGCGGTCTGGTCCATGAGGCCGCAGGGCTTGCCGAAGAAGAAGTTCTCCGCGTACTGGCCGATCTGGGCCAGCTCCACGGGTGTGCACTTACCGTCAAAAAAGAGGTCGTTGAAGATGTTGCCCGCCAGCACCTCGAAGGCGGCGGAGGAGCTCAGGCCGCTGCCGCCGGGCACGTCCGACACAGCGTAGGCGTCGAAGCCCGCGCCGGAGAGGTCGCAGCCCAGCTGGCCGAACCGGGCGGCCACGCCCCGCAGAAGGGCGGCGGTGGTATTGCGCTCTTCCGGTACCGGGTCCAGCTCAGCGAGGCTTATCTCCACCATGGAGTAGCCCTCGGACAGGACCCGGACCTTGCCCGTCCCTGTGGGGGCTACGGAGGCCAGGATGTCCATGTCCACCCCGGCGGCCAGGACCCGGCCGTGCTGGTGGTCGGTGTGGTTGCCGCCCAGCTCTGTGCGGCCGGGGGCGGTGAAGAACGCCTCCGCCGGGCGGCCGAAGGCGGCGGCGAACCGCTCCAGCACGTAGGCGTAGCGGTCCCGTTCCCGGGCCAGGCGCTTGGGGCCGTAGAGATAGGTGAGTTTTTCATCCAGCGCGCCGGATGTGAGGCGCTGGGAGAGGGTGGATGTGGCCATGGCTTCCTCCTTTTCGCCCAGAGGGCGTCAGATGTCAAGATCGTCTATAGGTATATCCCCGGTGGGGATGTTGTTCCAATCGAACAGGGGCAAAAGCTCAGCGGGGGAGATGGGCTCCGGGGCGGGCAGCAGCCCGGCGATATGGGCCAGCGTCCCCACCAGCTTCCGGGGGTCATATTCATGGCGCAGAGCCTCAGTGCTGCGGCTGCCCAGCCGCTTGGAGAGCTTTTCCTTGTTGCCGGTGAGAAGGGGCAGATGGCAGTGCCCCGGCGGCGTGCCCCCCAGGGTGCGGATGAGCCAGGCCTGCCGGGGCGCGGAGGAGAGAAGGTCCCGGCCCCGGACTACCCGGGTCACGCCCATGCGCATGTCGTCCACGCTCACCGCCAGCTGGTAGGCGTATATCCCATCCGCCCGGCGGATGATGAAGTCCCCGCCCTCCTGGACCAGGTTCTGGGTATAGGCGCCGTAGTGGCCGTCGATAATAGTGATCGTCTCGTCCGGCACGGCTGCCTTCCAGGCGGGCATCCGCCCGGCGGACGTGAGGGCGGCCCGCTCCTGGGGGGTATAGCGCCGGCAGCGGCAGCTGGGGTCATGGACCGCCTCGCCGGGATGGGGCGCGCTGGCGGCGGCCAGCCGCTGGGCCCGGCTGCACCAGCAGGGGTATACGAGGCCCGTTTCCTCCAGTGTACGGAACGCCTCCTCGTAGAGGGCTGTCCTGTTGGACTGGCAGTAGGCCGGGTCGGGGTATCCCTCGTCCCAGTCTAGGCCCAGCCAGCGCAGGTCCTCCGCCAGGGCGGCGGCGTATTCAGGCCGGGTGCGCACCGGGTCCAAGTCCTCCATGCGGAAGATGAGCCGTCCGTTATGGGCGCGGCAGTCCAGCCACGCCAGGAGCATGGCCAGAAGGTTGCCCAAGTGCATATACCCGGAGGGGCTGGGCGCGAAGCGGCCCACATACGGCTTGTCCATACTCTTATTATACTGTTTTTCGCCCGGTTGTAAAGGAAGAAATTCCCGGCGGGGTTGACAATCGGAGCGGCATTTACTACAATCTACTTCAAAGAAAACGGTCAAGAAAAGGAGCGGCGCGATCATGAATCTGCCCAACAAACTGACCCTGGCCCGCATCGCCATGACGGTGCTGATGGTGGTGTTCCTGCTGCTGACAGGCCCGGCGTGGGCGTGGCTCGCGGCGGTGATGTATGCCGCGGCGTCCCTCACCGATATGGCCGACGGGCGCATCGCCCGCAGCCGGCACCTTATCACCAACTTCGGCAAGTTCATGGACCCTCTGGCGGACAAGATACTGAACTACTCCGTCATGATCGTGCTCATCCCCGAGGGGCTCATCCCCCCGGTGGCCCTGGTGGTCATCCTGTTCCGGGAGTTTCTCGTCTCCGGTATCCGGCTGTCCGCCGCGGAGCAGGGGAGAGTGGTGGCCGCCAACATCTGGGGCAAGCTGAAGACCCTGGTCCAGGACGTGTCACTGGTGGTCATCCTTGTCCTGCGGGCGCTGGACCTGCCCATGCTGGTCACCGCCGCCAACGGGCTCATGTGGCTTTGCGTGGTGCTGACGGTGGTGTCCGGGGCCATCTATGTGGTCCAGAACATCGACGTGCTGAAGGACGCGGATTGATATCTAAACGAATAACGGACCGCCGGGGGCAGAAGCCTCCGGCGGTCATGCTATATTTGGGAAAGGTATCATCCGGCCAGGCGATCCAGTTCCTCCAGTGGGGGGGCGCATATCTCCTCCACGGCGCCCTCCTCAGTGAACAGCCGCAGCCCGCACCGGGAGAGCACGTCCATATACTGCTCCGTGTAGGGGTCGGCGGCGGTGACGTCCTTCCACAGGTCCACGGCGGCGGGCAGGTCCGTCTGCCCAACGTCCCATATCTGAATGGCGGCCAGGGCCGACACGGCGTAGCTGATATAATAGAGGGGCACGTCGAAGTTGTGGGACACGTAGACCCAGTAATAGTCCGTGCCGGTGGGCTCGTAGACGCCATAGTCGGCGCTGATCTCCGCATAGAGGGCGCTGATGTCCTCCACGGTCATATCCGGGTCGGCGTATATCCGCCGCTGGAGCTCGTCGAAGATGCACCCGTCTATGACCGACTCCACCAGCCCGCAGAGCACAGCGGCGCGGGCTGTGTCGGCGCCCGTGTCATAGACGTCGCCGTAGCGGAAGGTGCACAGGGCCTCCATGGCCGTGGAGGGTATCTCCTGCAGGTCGATGCTGCCGGAGATGAAGGGGCTGGGATGCGCCTCCCGGAGCATGTCGGCGAAGTGGCCGAACTCATGGGTGAGGGTGGACAGGTCGAAAAAGTCTCCCCAGAGGGTGCTGAATATGATCGGCATGCCGTATTGCATGAGGTCCGTGGTGTAGCTGGCTTCCAGCCTGTCACCGGAAAAACCGATGTCGGCCAGGCCGTGCCCGGTCATGTATTGCCAGTTGGCCTCCAGCTCAGGGTCCAGCGCCGCGACGCAGGCGCCCAGCGCGTCCAGGAGGGCCCCCTCGTCCATCTGGGGGGTCACGTCGTCGGTGTCTCCCCAGGCCTCGGCATAGTAGCGGCTGTCATAATAGGCCCGGGCGATGGGCTTCACCGCGTCGCAGAGAGTCTGGGCGTCTTCTGTGGTGTAGTCCCGCATATAGAGCCGCTCATAGGCCATATCCGCGTAATTGTCATATCCGGCGATGGCCGCCCGCTCCGCGCGGATGTCCACCAGCTCCTCGAACAGGGGTCCCACCTGGTCGCAGACGACCTTCTGCAGACCGTAGAACACCTCCAGATAGCCGTCATAGTCCCGGTAGGCCAGGTCCGCGCCCTGGAAACCGTTGACCATGTCCGTGGTCCAGACCTCGCCCTCGTAGTCATAGGTGACGCCGTCGGCGCCGTTCATGAGCTCGTAGTATTCATCCACCAGCTCTGCCTCCCGGCGCATCAGCTCCGACGCCCGGTCCGTCATGGGCACATAGTTCTGGAACATGCCCGCGAGGCTCTCGCCCACATGGGCGCGGAAGCCGTCCCCGCAGGGACCCTGGACCGCCTGGTGGCAGGCGGTGAAGAGTTCGTCCTGCATATCGGCCACAAGGGTCTCGCTGTAGACGGACTCGTCGGACCAATACTGGTCCGTCACATCGTCGCTGAAGCGGACATAGGCCACCTCTGCAAGGGTATAGGCGCAGATGAACTGGCTGTAGAGCTCCTCGTACTGATCGATGAGGGCCTGGCTGTCCTGACCCTCCGCCAGAGCAGTGAGCTCCTCCACGCCTGCGTCAAAGACGGCGGGGTCATAATGGACGTAGGAGATATCCTCCCAGTTTAAGTCCGCGGCCGGCTCAGACGCAGGGGCCACAGCGGCCGCGGCGGTCTGGGGGCGGAGCACGTCGCCCGCCGCTGCCAGCCGGTCCCGGCGCAGGGCAAGGGTGTCCCGCAGGCCGTCAAGTCCGTCTGCAGCGGAGAAGGCGACGAGAAAAGCCAGGATGAGCGATAAAATGGTGTGCATAGACAGCCTCGCTTCGCGTTTTGTTGATGTGTTCAGTATGCGCCGCCTGTAGGAGGACATACATTTTAATTCTATGGGTATTTTATCACAGGCATGGGAAAAAGAAAAGCGCTGAGACGGAGAGAAGGAGAAATTGACAAGCGGCGGGCGCTCCTGTATAATGACGGGCTGTGTGTGAAGGAAGGAGACAGCCATGAAAGCCTTAGCCAGCAAGTTTATCGGGGACCGGCGGTTCTATCGCCGGGCCATGGCGGTGGCGCTGCCCATCATGCTCCAGAACGTGGTGACCAACTTCGTCAACCTGCTGGACAACATCATGGTAGGGCAGACGGGCACCGCCTCCATGAGCGGTGTTGCTATCGTGGGACAGCTGTTCTTCATCTTCAACCTGGTCATCTTTGGCGCCGTCTCCGGCCCCGGCATTTTCTGCGCCCAGTACTGGGGCGCGGGGCAGGCCAAAAGCTTCAAGGCGGCCTTTCGCTACAAATTCCTGACCGCGCTGGCCATGTGCCTGGCGTGCCTCGCGGTATTCGGCCTGTTCGGCCGGCAGCTCATTGGCTTTTACATCACCGGCGAGGCGGGGACGACCGAAGAGGTCATGGGCTACGCCTATGACTATCTTCGTATCATGCTGTGGGAAATGATCCCCTTCGCCGTGGCCACGGTCTACGCCTCCACGCTGCGGGAGGCGGGCCACGCCGCCGTGCCCATGGCGGCGTCCTGGGCGGCGGTGGCCGTGAACCTGGTGCTGAACTGGATCCTCATCTTCGGCAAGCTGGGTGCGCCTGCCATGGGTGTGCGGGGTGCCGCTGTCGCCACGGTCACGTCCCGCGTGGTGGAGGCGGCCATCAACATCGGCTGGAGCCATGCCCATAAAAAAGAGGTGCTCTTCACCCAGAGGATGCTGGAGGGCTTCCCCATGAACCGGGCGCTGCTGGCGGACATGACTCGCCGGAGCCTGCCGCTCACCCTGAACGAGACCCTCTGGTGCACGGGCACGGCCATGCTGAACCAGATCTACTCCACACGGGGCATCACGGTCATGGCATCGCTGAACATCGCCTATGTGCTGTTCGACCTGTTCACTGCGGTGGCCTTCAGCCTGGGTACCACCATCGGCATCGTGGTGGGCCAGGAGCTGGGGGCAGGGGAGCTGGAGAAGGCTGTAGATACGGACCGAAAGCTCCTGGCTCTGGACGTGGCTGTGGCGGCAGTCATCGGTGTGAGCATGGCGCTGGTGTCGGGGCTGTTCCCCCGCTTTTATAACACAACGCCCCAGGTCCGGACCCTGGCGCGGGACATCATCTGCGTCATGGGGGCTTTCCTGCCTCTGGACTGCTTTGCCCAGGGCTGCTACTTTACCATGCGGTCCGGGGGGAAGACCATGGTCACGTTTTTGTTCGACTGCTGCTTCACATGGGTGGTGAACGTGCCTGTGGCGTGGGCGGTGGCCCATTTTACGGGCCTCGGTATCCTGTGGGTCTATGCCCTCAGCTGCGGCACCGTCATCATCAAGGACGTGGCGGGCGCCATTATGGTCCATAAGCGATATTGGGTAAACACCCTGTCCGGCCTGGACCTATAACGGGAAACATGACAAATAGGTAATAAATTCTATATTTTCAGAAAATATTTAGAAACTCTCGTTGACATCCGCAAGGATTGATGATAAAATTGTAACTGAATCCAGACGGAAATAACAATTAATAACAAAAAGATTACACGACCGGTAATGCTTGGATTCAGGAGGTACAGCCTTATGAGAAAAACTTGGACCACCCTCGTGGTGCTCGGCATCCTGCTGTGCATGTTCGTGAGCCTTGGTGCCAGCGCGCATGCGGCGGAGGACGCCCTCACCATCCTGGCCGTGAACGGCGACGCGCTCACCGATGAGCAGATCGCCGCACTGAAGAATGAGTACGCAAACGGCTATATTCTGGACGTGACCGGCAACGGCACCAGCAAAGCCCTGGATATCGTGTTCAACGAGGCGCGTCCCTTTGACACGGGCGCCATCGGCCCCCAGTCCGAAGAGCACGTGCCGGAGATCCTGTATCTGGGCGACCCCATGACCCTGGAGGCCAACGGGGAGAAGATCACCCTCATCGGCGTGAACTATGAACTGGACGACCTCACGCTTGGCTCGCTCCTTTCTGCGGCTGAGGGCAAGGTCATCGCGGTGGGCAAGGCTGACGGCGGCGAAGCGGTGAAGATGGCGGGCATCGACCTGTTCCTGACCACCGACGCCAGCGACGGCGTGCAGACCATGGTCACCGCCAATGTGGGCGTCACCCAAGTGGTCAATGTGGGCAACGACAGCAGCTATCCCATCACCAAGGTGACCCTGGACGGCTACGGCGATCTCCAGGCGGAGCCCATGGAGGCCCCCGCGCCCGGCGTCATCGTGGCGCCCGGCCCTGTGGAGAGCGAGCCTGAAGCGCCCGAAGAGCCCGCGGTGTGCAATGTGACCTATGACGCCAACGGCGCCAACGGTGGTTATATGGACGACTCTGAGGTCACCGAGGGCAACTCCCTGACCCTGCCTGAGAACGGCTTCACCTATGATGGGTATGATTTCACCGGCTGGAGCGTCGATGGCACTACCTACAATCCCGGCGAGACCGTCGCCATTTACAACGACACCGTTGTCACCGCCCAGTGGACGGAGACCTATGTGGCCCCTGTCTATAACGTGACCTACGACCCCAACGGGGCTGACGGCGGCTGGATGGATCCCGCCCAGGTCACCGAGGGCAATCCTCTGACCATGCCTGAGTGCGGCTTCACCTACACCGGCTACACCTTCGCCGGCTGGAACGTGGAGAACAACATCTATCAGCCCGGCGATCCTGTCTTCATCGGCGGCGACGCCATCGCCTATGCCCTGTGGGATCAGGACTATGTGCCTGCCGTCTACACTGTGGCCTACGTGCCCAACGGCGCCAACGGCGGCTGGATGGACGACTCCCAGGTCACGGAGGGCAACGACCTGACCCTGCCCGAGTGTGGCTTCACCTATGACGGCTACAACTTCATCGGCTGGAGCGTCAACGGCGAGACCCGTATGCCCGGCGAGACCGTCGCCATCACCGGCGATACCCAGATCACCGCTCTGTGGGAGGAAGTCCCCGTGACCGTGGCTGTGCCCACGATCGAACTGACCTATACGGCCGGTGAGGGCACCGGCGAGGACGTGAAGGTCACCGTCGAGGAAGGTACCGTTTTCGCTGAATGCACCTTTGCCGCTCCCGAGGGGAAGCACTTCGACCACTGGGACATCAACGGCGAGGCCCACAATGTGAACGATCCTGTGACCATCACCGAGAGCGCTGTCGCCACTGCCATCTATGCGGAGGAGCCTCAGACAGCGTCCACCGAGGCTGAGCCCGGTCTCACTGACGTGAGCATCCGCACTTGGAACCTTGGCGGCACCGATCCGCTGGTCTTCACCTTTACCAACGCCACCGCTACCGGCGTTTCTATGAGCGGCACAGCTCTTGACCAGAGCAGCTACACCGTCGCCCCCAGCGGCAATGGATGCACCGTGACCCTTTCCGCCGCTTATCTGAATACCCTGACCGCCGGCAGCACCTGCTACTTCACCTGCACCTTCGCCCCCGGCGCTGACGGTACCTTGTACAAGGATACCGCCGTCATCGTGAGCGTGAACGCCGCCGCGCCCAAGGACCCCGGCTTCCAGGGCGGCAGCGATATGTACACCTGGAAGAACGGCGGCACCGATCCGCTGAAGTTCGACTTCGCCAACGCCAAGGTCGCCGCGGTCTCCGTGGGCGCTGAAGGCGTCACCGCCAATACGCTGGCAGCCGGCACCGACTACACCGTTGGCCAGTACGGCGACCACGGCCAGACCATCACCTTCCAGAAGACCTTCCTGGACAACCTGCAGCCCGCTACCTATAACATGAAGTTCACCTTCCTGAACGACGCGGACGGCTCCACCTATAATGAGGTGAGCACGAAGCTGGACGTGCGGGCCGCGGACGTGCAGCCTACGGCCGAGCAGACCCGCAGGGAGACATGGAACCGGGCCTATGAACTGCCCATCACCTTCAGTGGCCTCACGCCCAGCACCTTGGAGATCAAGTTCGGCAGTTCCTGGACCACCGCCACCTATAACACTGACTATAAGCTGAACGGCAGCACCATCACGCTGCTGCCCGCCATGATCAACGGCGGCAGCCGGTGGCAGGCCTGGGGCAACGGCGGCTACACCTTCCGTGTCAACTTCACCGACGGCACCAGCAAGGAGGTCAGCGTACAGGTGGAGGGCACCGCTCCCACCACGCAGACCACCGCTGCTCCCACCGCGACGCCTGTTCCCGGCACCACCGCCGCGCCCGCGCAGACCGGCCCCACCGCTCCTGTGACTGGTGACGAGACCCCCATCGCGCTGTATGTGGCGATCCTGGTGCTCCTGGTGGCCGCGCTGGCCATCGTGATCATCCTTCTCACCAGGAAGAAGGGCAGCCGCCGGTAACAGACGGCGCAAACGCATAACGACCAAGGGCCGTGGGCTTTTCCACGGCCCTTTTGCAAACGACCTTTTGAAAGGCGGTGCTCTGTGAGAGAGCTGACAGCGAAAATAACGCGGCGGCTGGCCGCGCTCATACTGGCGTTCTGTCTCCTGCTCCTGACCGGCTGCGGAGGGGAAGAGGCGCCGGGGCCCGCAGAGTATCAGGAGGGCGAGGTCTTTCGTCTGGGCATGACGGAGCAGCCCGACAGCCTCAATCCTTTTTTGGCCAGGGACCGCATCAGCAAGGAGTTTTTCCTGTTGGCTTACGACCCCCTGTGGCGCCTTGACGCCTCCGGGGAACCGGTGAACTGTCTGGTGGAGGACTGGAGCCTTTCCAGCGATCAGCTCACTTGGACGGTGCGCCTGCGGAAGGACGTGTCTTTCTCCGATGGCGTGCGCCTGACCTCTGCGGACGTGGCGTTCACCTACGAGGAGCTCATGCGAGGCGACACCGCCTATACCCACTGCTTTGATGGCATAACCAGCTTGCGCTGTCCGGATGACTACACGCTCATCATCACCACCTCCTATGTGAAGGGTGACATGCAATATCTGGACGTGCCCATCCTGCCCAAACATATCTGGGCCGCCTATGAGGGCAATATGGCAGGCTTCGACAATGAGAATATGGTCGGCTCCGGACCCTTCGTCCGCCAGATCGTGGATGTGGGCCCCCAGGAGATCAGCTGGACCTTCAGCGCCCGGGCCAACTATTTCGGCGGCGCGCCGAAGGTGGGCGGCCTCAAATTCATCTATTACGCCACCGCTACCGGGGCAGGGCGGGCCATATCCCCCGCGGAGCCGGAGCTTGACGGCGTCCTTGGTCTCACGGATGTGCAGCTCACCACCCTGGAGGGCGTGCCCGGCATGCAGCTCATGCAGACTTACCTGCCCGGCTCCCAAGTGTGGGCCGTGGCATTCAATACCCGGGACAGCGTGTTTCAGGAGGCGTCTCTGCGCCAGATGGTGGAGTACTGCGCGGACAGAGAGCGGATCGTTTCCATGTCCGCCGGCGACGCGGCCATGGCCGGAAGCTCCTGGTCCAGCCCCGGCGTATACTATCACTGCAGCGTGAACGGTCTGCGCACCTATAACCCGGAGGCTGCCAGGGCTATCCTCAGCTCCATGGGCTATTCCGATGTGGACATGGATGGGTATCTGGAGCACATCGGGACCAGGGAAAAGCTGAGCCTCACCCTGTATACGGGCTCTGGGGACGACTGGTCCTCCTCGGCGGCCACTATCCTCACCGAGGCGCTGACGTCCCTGGGTGTACAGGTGGACCGGCGGGTGACGGACGGGCCTGTTGAGGACGTGTGCGGTCCCCAGGACGAGTGGGACATGTGCATGCTCTCCTGGCGCGGCGACAGCAACGCCGTGCTGGCCGCGCGGCAGTTTGTCGGCTCCGCTGACAGCCTGACCGGCTGGAGCAGCGAGAACTATACGACCACCTTTGGGCGGCTGCAGACGGCCCTGGACCGGGAGGACGCCCGGGACCTGGCCGGACAGCTGCAGCAGATCGTCTACGACGAGTGCCCCTATCTCATCCTGGGCTACTACAGCGATATCCAGGCCGTCCGCCAGGACGCATGGACTGGCTATGAGGACACCCTGAACGCCGCCGGCGGGCTGTTCTGCAACGGCAGCATCGACGCCTATATGACCCTGGCCCGCGCTGAGGCGGGCGAATGAAGTAACGACAAGGAGCTTTTGGCATGGAACTGACCATCAACGCCGCCGCGAAAAACGAGCGTCTTTCCGGTATCCGGGAATTCACCTATCTGGTCCGGGCCACCCCCGGCGCCATCGGCTTCACCCTGGGCGAGCCGGACCTTAATACGCCCGAGGACGTGAAGGCCGCCGCCAAGGCCGCTCTGGACGCCAACGACACCCATTATCCTCCCGGAAACGGCTATCCGGAGACCCTGCAGGCCATATCCGACTATGAAAAGCGGGCCCACGGCCTCTGCTACAGCCCCGAGGAGGTCATCCTCACCGACGGGGCCACGGAGGGCCTGTTCGTGTCCCTGTTCACGGTGCTGGACCCCGGCGATGAGGTCATCATCCCCACGCCCGCTTTTGGCCTGTACGAGTCCATCACCCGTCTGGCCCGTGGCGTGCCCGTGGCCCTGCCTACGGAGGGCCATGATTTTCAGATAGATGCAAAGGAGCTGGCCGCCGCTGTCACAGACAGGACCAAGGCCATCATCCTCACGTCCCCCAACAACCCCACCGGCTGCATCTATACGAAGGCCACCCTGGACGCCATACACCAGGTGCTGAAGGACAAGCCAATATTCGTGATCTGTGACGATGTGTACCGGGAGCTTGTCTACTCCGGGGAGTACCACAGCTTTTCCGAGTACCAGGACATGCGTGAGCGGATCATCGTGGTGCAGAGCTTTTCCAAGCCCTATGCCATGACCGGCTGGCGGCTGGGCTATATCCTGGCCGACGCGCCGCTGCGGGAGCGGCTGCAGGTGTTCCATCAGTACTGCGTCACCTCCGCGCCCAGCTTTCTCCAGCGGGCCTGCGCCGTGGCGCTGGAGAGCGACGTGGAGCCGGTGCGGCAGCTTTTTAAGCGCCGCCGGGACTATGTATACGGCCGGCTCAAGACTATGGGCTGGCAGGTCCGGGAGCCGGAGGGCGCCTTCTATTTCTTCATTCCCATCAGTCAATACGGCATGGATTCCGTCAGCTTCTGCAAAAAGCTCCTGGCGGAGGCGGGCGTGGGCATGATCCCCGGCGTATTCTTCGGCACGGAGGGCTACATGCGCATGAGCTATTGCTACTCTGACGCGGAGCTCAAAGAGGGCATGGACCGCCTGGAGAAATTTGTGAATGACAATCAATGAAAATTAAAAAGCGGCGCTGCCATCCGTCTGGCAGCGCCGCTTTATGTGTATAGGTTTATTTTTGTAGATACGCCGAGACAAGCTCCTGCAGCAGATCGTCCCGGTCCAGCCGGCAGATCAGGGTGCGGGCGTTGTTGTAGTTGGTGATGTAAGTGGGGTCCTCGGAGAGGATGTAGCCAACGATCTGGTTGATGGGGTTATAGCCCTTCACCAGCAGGGAACTGTAGACGCTGGACATGATCTCCCGGATCTCCGCGCTGTGGTCTACGACCTTGAACTTACGGGTGGATTCTTCCATGTTCCTATCCCTCCTTGCGTCTTTTATCCTTGGTGCTCTCCCATGACCGTAGTATACCATATATGGTAGGTACAAAATGTTACAGAAGTATTAAAAATAAATTACAACGCAAAACGTTGTCGACCGGTTTGAATTGACGTACGCAGGCCGGGATATTATAATGGGCCGAAAAGGGGGCGAGACCATGGAGCTGTCCGACGCCAAGCGCATGAAAGCTGCCGATGAAGCGGCTATCCACGGCAGGGGCATACCGTCCCTCAAACTCATGGAGACTGCGGCGGGCCACTTAGCCCTGGCCGCGGCGGAGCTTGCCGGGCGGAACAAGACTGCCATGGTTTTCTGCGGCCCCGGCAACAACGGCGGTGACGGTATCGCCGCCGCCCGCATCCTGATGGATATGGGCTTTTCGGTGCGGTGCCTTCTGGTGGGCAGCCGGGAGAAGATGACAGAGGATGCCCGGAGCATGGAGCGCGAGCTCCAGTCCGCTGGAGGCGCCCTGGAGACGTTCGACCCCAAAGACGAAGATCTGACGGCGGAACTCAAAGCCGCCGGCGTGCTGGTAGACGCCATCTTTGGCATCGGCCTGAAGCGCCCTCTGGAGGGGGACGCTCTCGCCGCTGTGAAGGTCATCAATGGCGCGGGACGGCCCGTGGTGTCTGCGGATATCCCCAGCGGCGTGTCGGCGGATACGGGCGCGGTGCTTGGCGCGGCGGTGCGGGCCGACAGTACCGTGACCTTCTCCCTGGCCAAGCCCGGCCACTTCGTGGAACCGGGGTGCGTATTCACGGGCGAACTGCTGGTACGGGACATCGGTCTCCCGGCCGACATCGTGAAAGGGGCCGGCTGCGGCGTCTACGCCATCCACGGGGAGGACCTGGCGCTTCCGAAGCGCGCCGCCGTGAGCCACAAGGGCGACTATGGAAAGCTCCTCATCGCCGCTGGCAGCGTGGGCTATACTGGCGCGCCTGCCCTCTGCGCCCGGGCGGCTGTGAGAGGCGGGGCAGGGCTGGTCTATCTGGCTGTCCCCGCGGATATATATGAGATAGAGGCGGGGAAGCTGGACGAGGCCATGGTGTTCCCCGCGGCGGGAAGCGAGACTGGCCGCTTTGCCCGGGAGGCTATTCCAGCCCTGAAAGAGAGGCTGGGCGCCTGCGGCGTGTGCGTTGTGGGCCCGGGCCTGGGCCGGGACGAGGACACAGCCGCGGTGACGGCGGCGATCCTGCGGGCTTCCGCTGGCCCTGTAGTGGCGGACGCGGACGCCCTGTGGGCCATCGCGGAGACGCCGGAGCTCCTCGCTGAGGCGGCAGGCCCTGTTGTGCTCACGCCCCACGAGGGGGAGTTCGCCCGGCTGCTGGGCCGTCCGGTGCAGGACCGGCTCACCGACGCCCTCGCCTATGCGGCGGAGCGCAAGTGCGCCCTGGTCCTCAAAGGCCACCGGACGATCTGCGCCTTCCCGGACGGCAAGGCCTATATCATCGACGCCGGCAATCCAGGCATGGCCTCCGGCGGCACAGGAGACGTGCTGGCGGGCGTCATCGGGGCGCTGCTGGGGCAGTTCCCGCCCCGGCGTGCGGTGGTGACGGCCTGCTGGCTCCACGCCCGGGCCGGGGACATAGCCGCGGAAAAGATGGGCGAATACGCCCTGCAGGCGGGGGACGTCATCGATGCCCTGCCTCAGGCGGAACTGGAGATCACGAGATAAGGAGCGTTCCATGCGGAAACGAGTCATTTCCGCACTGATGATGACCCTCCTGCTGCTGCCGGGCTGCGGCGGACGGGAGGCACGGTTGGAAAGAGCATTTGACAGCCTGCGCCAGGCGGTGACGGCGGCCAGGAGCATCACCTTTCAGACGGCTATGACGGCGGACTACGGAGACACGGCCGCTGAATATACCCTGGCTGTTTCCTACGACGGGCAGCGAACGCAGATCGAAATATTGGCCCCGGAGATCATCGCAGGGGTGAAGGCCACGGCCCTGCGGGGCGAGACATCTGTTTCCTACGAGGGCGTCATATTGGGCGCGGGCCCACTGGACAAGGAGGGGACCACGCCGGTGAGCGCCGTGCCGGTGATGCTGGATGCGCTGGCCAGCGCCTATGTGGAGCTGCTCTGGTGGGACGGGGACTATATGGCCGCCCGGTTCTACGTGGGAGAGAGCTCCGTATTGACTGTGTGGCTGGACGGAGACACCATGCTGCCCCGGGCGGCGGAGCTGGCCGCCGACGGGCGGACAGCGGTGACCATGGATATCACGGACTGGCTACTAAGCTAGTTTTGGATACAAAGGAGAAAGAGATATGACAGACGAGACAAAGAGGACATGGGCGGAGATCGACTTGGGCGCCATCGAGCACAACTACCGGGCCATGCGGGCCAAACTGGCCCCGGGTACCCGCTTTTTGGGCGTGGTGAAGGCCAATGCCTATGGCCACGGGGCGGTGCAGGTATCCCGGCTGCTGGCAGGCCTGGGCTGCGAGTATCTGGCGGTGGCGTGCCTGGATGAGGCGCTGGAGCTTCGCCGGGCAGGGATAAAGCTTCCCATCCTTATTTTGGGCTACACGCCGCCTCAGTACGCCGTGACCCTGGCGGAAAATGACGTCACCCAGGCGGTGGGGAGCTTTGCCGTGGCGGAGGCCCTGAACGAGGCGCTGGCGGGTACGGGACTCACACTGAAGGTGCACTTCAAGCTGGAGACCGGCATGGGCAGGACGGGGTTCCGGGCCTACGGCGGGACGGCGCTTGCCGACGCCGCCAAGGCCATGGCGCTGCCCCGCTTGGAGCCGGAGGGCGTGTTCACCCATTTCTGCGTCTCTGACGGGGATGAGGGCGTGCGGGATTTCACCTGGACCCAGCTGGAACGGTTCAAGACCGGCTTCCAGGCCATAGAGGCCCAGGCGGGCAAGGCCTTTCAGATACACCACTGCACCAACTCCGGGGCCATGATCGCCTTCCCGGAGACCTATATGGACATGGTCCGGCCCGGCGTGGCGCTTTACGGCGTCTATCCCGGCACCGACAGGGGGGACCTGGACCTTGTCCCGGCCATGAGCCTCAAGAGCAGGGTGGCCTATGTGGAGGACCACCAGCCGGGGGACACCATCAGCTACGGCCGCACCTTCACCGTGGAAAAGCCCAGCCGCATCGCCGTGCTGCCCATCGGCTATGCCGACGGCCTGCACCGGGCGCTGTCCAATAAGCTGACGGTGGATATCGGCGGACAAAAGGTCCGGCAGGCGGGCCGTATCTGCATGGATATGTGCATGCTGGACGTGACGGGAACAGACGTGAAGAGCGGCGACGTGGCGGAGATCTTCGGCAAGGTCATGCCCGCCGGGGAGGTCGCAGACCTGGCTGGGACCATCCATTATGAGCTTTTCTGCGCCGTGAGCCCCCGGGTGCCGCGCATCTACGTACAGTAAGTATAAAATATGCCTCTCCGTGGGAGAATAGAAGCGTGTCCGTACATAGAATGTACCGGGCGACTCTTTCACGGAAGGTGCTCACATGACAAATCCGGTTCGACGCGGAGACATCTATTACGCCGATCTCAGCCCCGTGGTCGGTTCGGAGCAGGGCGGCCTGCGCCCTGTGCTCATCATCCAGAACGACACGGGCAACCGCCACAGCCCCACAGTGATCGCCGCGGCCATCACCTCCCAGGTGGGGAAGGCCCGGCTGCCCACCCACATCGAGATACAGGCCCCCGACAGCGGCCTTACACGGGACAGTGTGATATTGCTGGAGCAGATACGCACGCTGGACAAATCCCGCCTGCGGGAGCGGATGGGAAAGCTGTCCGGTCCCACCATGACCAAGGTGGATGACGCCATCGCCGTCAGTTTCGGCCTGAACCAGTCTCTGTCGTAAAATCCAGCCCTCCGTCATACACTTCGTATGACGGAGGGTTTTGTTATGACTGTACCTATCTACATCGACGGGAAGGAGACGGGCTCGCTGGATATCCGGCGGGAAGGGCCTGTCACGGTGATGCGGGCGGATCTGGAAGACGTGGGCCGGGTGGTGCGGCTCACGGTCTTTGGAGAGAGGGAGGGCTATCTGGGCGTCCCGGAGCCAGCGGACGGGCGGCTGAAACTGACAAAGCGCCTGAGTCCGACCCAGATGCGCGCTTTTCCGAAGTATCCCGGCTATGCCGCTGAGAGGGCTGTGGAGGCAAAAAAGGAGCCTGCGCCCGTGTCCGTGAGCACCGGGGCAGAGGAGCCGGGGCGGCATGTGCTCTGGATGGGGGGCAAGCCCCATTATTTCTGATAGCCAAATGGAAAAATGTGTGCTATAATAGGATAAAACAACCAAAAATTTTGCGCGATTTGCACAAAAGACAGGAGGCGGTCCCTATGCGGATGACGGACCTATTGCAGAAGAAGCGGGACGGCGGCGTCCTCTCCGGCGAGGAGATCCGCTGGATGATCGAGGGATACACCAAGGGCGAGATACCCGACTACCAGATGAGCGCCATGTGTATGGCCATTTACTTCCAGGGGATGGACAGGGATGAGACATATGAGCTCACTATGGCCATGCTGGATTCCGGGGACAAGATCGACCTCTCCGGCATCAGCGGCGTGAAGGCGGACAAACACTCCACCGGCGGCGTAGGAGACAAGACAAGTCTCCTGCTTTGCCCCATGGTGGCGGCCTGCGGCGTGAAGATGGCGAAGCTGTCCGGCCGGGGCCTGGGCCACACCGGCGGCACCATCGACAAGCTGGAGAGCTTCCCTGGCTTCTCCGTGGAGATGAGCGAGGACGCCTTCACCAAGCAGGTCAATGAGGTGGGGTTCGCCATCGCCGGTCAGACAGCGGAGCTCTGCCCGGCTGACAAGAAGCTCTACGCCCTCCGGGATGTGACGGCTACGGTGGCGTCCCTGCCCCTCATCGTGAGCAGCATCCTGTGCAAGAAGCTGGCGGTGGGCGCGGACGTGATCGTACTGGACGTGAAGTGCGGCTCCGGCGCGTTCATGCACACGGAGGAGGACGCCTTCGCCCTGGCCCGGGCCCTGGTGGATGTGGGCCGCAGGGCGGGGCGGAAGGTGGTGGCCGTGGTGACGGACATGGATGAGCCTCTGGGCGCCACCGTGGGCAACGCCATCGAGGTCCGGGAGGCCCTGGCCACTCTGCGGGGCGAGTACCGGGGCGAGCTCATGGAGCTGTGCCTGGTGCTGGGTGCTCAGATACTGCGGGAGAGCGGTGTGGCCACCGACGACGACACGGCGAAGAAGATGCTGGAGCATGCGGTGGAAAGCGGCGCGGCCCTGGAGAGGTTCGCTGCCTTCGTGAAGGCCCAGGGCGGCGACCCGGCGGCGGTGTACGACCCGGACAAGCTGCCCCTGGCGCCGGTGCACAGGGATGTACTGGCGGAGGCGGCTGGATATGTCAAGGGCATCCAGGCGGAGGACGTTGGCCTCGTGAGCATGCGTCTTGGCGGCGGCCGGGCCTCCAAGGAGGACACCGTCGACTTGGGCGTGGGCGTGGCGCTCTACAAAAAGGTGGGCCAGCCCGTGGCCGCCGGTGAAAAACTGGGCACCGTGTTTGCCGAGACCGAGGCCGCCGCCGAGGAGGCGGCAAAGCAGCTTCGCGCCTGCTATGAGATCGTACCGGAAAAGGTGGTCCGCGCTCCCTTTGTCAAGGGCGTGGTGAAGTGAGGCGCGCCATGGGGGAGAGAAAAAAGCGCTGTCTCATCCTGGACGGACAGGGCGGCGGCATCGGTGCCCAGCTTGCCCGCCTGCTGGCAAAGGACATGCCGACGGGCTGGGAGCTTCTGGCCGCTGGCACCAACGCGGCCGCCGCGGCGGCCATGCTGAAGGCAGGGGCCTCGCAGGGCGCCACAGGGGAAAACGCGGTCATCTATAACGCCGGGCGGGCGGACATCATCCTGGGGCCCATCGGCGTGATATTGGCCAACGGCATCATGGGAGAGGTCTCTCCCGCCATGGCTGCGGCTGTCTCCGGCGCCGAGGCGGTGAAGATCCTCATCCCCACCTCTACCTGCGGGGTCTGTGTGGCCGGGACGGAGGACCTGCGCCTGGAGGAATACCTCCGCCAGGCGGTGGATCGGGCCCTGGCGCTTATGAGAGAATAATGGTAGTTGCTGTTTGTTTTTGAACAGAAAACTGGCCGGTCGGGCCGATCGGCCAATTCTAAAAAATACCTTTGCTGTGTATAGCAGTGAAGGTGTTTTTTTTATTGAGCATTTTTAATTTTACCAATATTATTTATATTAAAATATTAATGCGATCGACCGATAAATAAAATCATGTTACAAAGTGGTTAAAATGTTATGATTTTGCTGAAAAAAATGCCGCAAAAACCGAAAAAACATGATTTTGGAGGAATGACGCACTTGCTAATACCATGTATGGTGTGATATAATGCCTGCTGTATGGGTAGGGTCGTAGTATATCCGTACGCGTTAGCTTGGGCAGATGACAGCATATCTAGTAGGCTGATCGCGCTCTCAGTACATATTTCGTGGTATGCGGGCCATATGGCGATACACGATCACGATTTATATCATATGATCTGAACGCAGAGAAGACAGGAGAAGGACATGTACGAAAACCGTCCAGAAACAGACGAGATCGAGATCGACCTGCTGAAGGTCGCGCAGGTATTGCTGCGAAAGGTAAAATTCATCATTGCTATCACGCTGCTGGCGGCAGCGGCGACATTTGGCGTGACGTATTTCCTTATCACGCCGATGTATACGTCCACCGCTATGATGTACGTCAATAACTCCAGCTTCTCTCTGGGCAACACGTCGTTCAGTATCTCTCAGGGCGAGCTCACAGCGGCGCAGGGTCTGGTGGATACATACATCGTGATATTAAAAAGCCGTACTACCTTGGAGGAGATCATAGACCAGTGCTCGCTGGAGTACGACTATGAAGAGCTGTACGACATGATCGAGTCGGAGGCGGTGAACTCCACGGAGATATTCTCCATCGATGTGACGAGCGAGAGCCCTCAAGAGGCGGAGAAGATCGCCAACACCATCACCCAGGTGCTGCCGGAGCGTATCGCTTCCATCGTGGACGGCAGCGACGTGCGCATCGTCGATTACGCGGTGATTCCCTCGGAGCGGACGTCGCCCAGCTATACGCTCAACACCGTGATCGGCGCGCTGGTGGGCTTTGTACTGGCGGCGGCCATCGTGATCCTCCGGTATCTGTTCGATGATCAGATCCACGAGGAGGATTACCTGACCCAGACCTATCCCGGCATCCCCCTGTTGTCTGTGGTGCCGGACATGCTTTCCAGCGATAATAAGGGACACTACTACCGTGCCAGTGGCAGTTCCGGCGGCCAGCGAAAAGAGCGGCCCGCCGAGAGCAGAAAGCGGGAGCCGAATAAAGCGAAGGAGTTGCCTCAGCGTTCCCAGCAGCCGGCAAAGCACCAGCATCCCCAGCAGCCGGCGGCCCGGCCTCAGAACGCCGCCCAGCCGCGGACCGCTCAGTCTCAGCGTGAGCAGAGCCGGTCTCAGAAGAACTGAGGAAGGGAGGAACACCGACGATGGCAAAGAAAGAAAAGATGACCGCGGCGTCCTCTGCCAGCAGGACCATGACCGAGCGGCGGAGCATGATCGGTCCGAAGATGAACTTTGCGACGGCTGAGGCCTACAAGCTTCTGCGCACAAACGTGATGTTCTCGTTCCCCGACGCCAATGACGCCCATGTCATCGGTATCACCAGTTCCATACGGGGCGAGGGCAAGAGCATCACGGCCATCAACCTGTCCTATACCTTTGCGGAGACAGGTCGGAACGTACTGCTCATCGAGGGTGATATGCGTCTTCCCACCTTGGCTGGCCGTCTGGCTTTGTCGGCAAAGCCGGGTCTTTCCAATGTACTGGTGGGCACGGACAGCGTGGCGATGTCGGTGCAGGAATATAAGGTCAGCGAACAGGATAATGAAGTCTCCTTTGATGTTCTGGTGGCCGGCGATATCCCGCCCAACCCCTCCGAGCTTCTGGGCTCGGCCCGCACCGACGCCTTTTTGAAGAAGGCGAAGGAGAAATATGACCTCATCATTCTGGACCTGCCGCCTGTGACGGCGGTGACGGACGCCATCGTGGCCTCCCACCTGGTGGACGGTATGATCGTGGTGGTCCGGTCCGGTCACGCGGTCCGGGGGGGCCTCGCGGATACCATGCGCCAGCTCAGCCTGGCGGAGGCCCATGTTCTTGGCTTCGTGTTCAACGGCGCCCACGCCGGAGAGAAGAAGTATTACAAGAAAGGCTATTATAAGAAAGGCTACTATTCCGCTGACTATTACGGCGGCGGTCAGAAATGACCGATCTCCACATGCATGTCCTGCCGGGCATGGATGACGGCAGCAAGGATGTGCGTACCTCCATCGCCATGTTGAAACGGAGCGCGTCCTATGGCGTGGACACTGTGGCGGCCACCTCGCACTTCTACGCGGAGCAAAACGAGATCGCCAGATTCCTGGCTCGCCGGCAGACGGCTTATGACAGGCTGACTGAGGCGATAGGGGAGAGACATGGTTTTCCCCGGCTGCTGCTGGGCGCGGAGGTGCTCTACTTCAGCGGCATGAGCGCGTCGGACGATCTGGACGCGCTGTGCCTGGAGGGGACGGACCTGCTCCTGCTGGAGATGCCTTTCGTCCCCTGGACAGACAGGGTGCTCCGGGAGGTGGAGGCCATCCAGCGCAGCGGTCTGCAGGTGGTGGCGGCCCATATCGAACGGTATATGGACATCCAGCCCCGGCGGACCATGGAGGCCTTCTTCGATCTCAATACATTCATCCAGTGCAACGGAGATTTTTTTCTCTCCCGGTGGACGGCCCGCCGCGCCCTGCGGATGTTCCGGCAGGGACAGATACAATTCCTGGGCTCGGACGCTCACAATATGGCTTCCCGCGCGCCCAATCTTGGCGAGGCGGTGCAGTTCATAGAGCGAAAGCTGGGAAGGGAGTCCGTGAACCGGTTTTTTGCCGATGTGGATTACTTTATCGGCGCGTGAATAGGAAGGTGTATCCCACATGAAAAGACGCGTATTATCGCTTGTTCTGAGCGTGCTGTTCCTGCTGCCGGCAGGTATACAGGCAATTGCCGCTGAAGAGGTGAGCGAGAAGGAGCCTTACGAGAGCCCCATCGATTTTGAGGAGCTGCAGAAGATCAACCCGGATATTTACGCATGGCTGAGGATCGAGGATACGGTCATCGATTATCCCATCGTCCAGAATCCTGACATGGATGATTACTATCTCCACCATGACAGCGACAGGAACATAAACCTGGACGGGGCCATTTTTTCCCAGGCTACATATAACGAGGCGCGGTTTACTTCCCGGAAGACGACTGAGGATCCGGAGATCACAGTTGAGCCGGGGGATGCGAAGGAGCCGCAGAACATGGTGATGGTCCTGTACGGCCACAACATGAAGAGCGGCAATATGTTCGGTACCCTTCGGGAGAAGTATACCGATACTGAGTTCTTCGACGAGCACAAGGATATCACCGTTTTCACACCGGAGGAGGAATTGACCTACAAGGTCTTTGCCGCCGTGCCCTATTCCAACGAACTCATCCCCTATAAGCACGATTTTACAGAGGAGAAGGACTACAACAATTTCTTCGAGGGCGTGTTCCATATCCGCGATCTGAGCGCCCAGTATGACGAGGAGAACAAGCCGGTGTACGGGGACCGGGTCCTGATCCTGTCTACCTGCATATCCGGCACAAACATGCGCTTCCTGGTCATGGCTACATTGGAGTCTGACCTTGAAAATAGAAGCGAATCTTGAAGAAAGGAGGAATACTCCCATGAGAAAGTTGATTTCTGTCCTGACCATCGCTGTTCTGGTGCTGGCTCTGGCTGTGCCCACGTTTGCTGCGCCTAACAGCCCCACTCTCCCCAGCGGCGGCGTTACGGAAGTGACGCCTACTGTGGGCGACGCTGTCGACCCGGTCACTGGTGAGAAGGTCGATGTCGTGGTCTCCGAGCCCAAGCTCGAAGCCGGCGAGACGCTGCAGAGCGTTGCCGAAGATGCGCTGAAGGCCGCGAAGGAGGCTGGTGCGCCTGTTGAGAACGCCACTGCTGCGGAAGTCTTCGATATCGACATGAGGGACGGCACTCAGCCCGACGGCTCCGTGCAGGTCACCATCGTCCGTGAGAAGGATTCCGGTGAAGTCGCGGCGATCATGTATCAGGCTGAGGATGGTACTTGGGACAAAGCTGAGTTCACGCAGAATGCTGACGGCACCGTTGTTGTCACCTTTAAGCATTTCTGCACGGTCGTGCTTCTGATGAAGGAGGCTACTCAGGCTCCCGACGTGCCCAAGCCCACGACGAAGCCCGATGGCGGCAGCACTGGCAGCACCGGTTCTACTGGCAGCTCCAGCGAGCCCACCTCTCCCCAGACGGGGTACGACTGCGCCTGATCTCTGACCAGACGCTGCCCGGAAACGGGCCCCGCTCCTCTGCGGGCGGGAAAAAGGAAACCAATTGATTTCCCTTTAAGCGCGGGCGCCCGCCCTTCGGGGCGGGCGCCTATTCTATTACCGGTGTCGATCCGGGAGGTGGAGATGTGAAAAAATCCACATTGAAGGGCATCTTGGGGGCTGTCGTGGTGATCGCGCTGATCATTGGCGGGATCATGGCGGCCAATGTCATCGAACGAAAGAGCGAGAGGGCGCCGGAGGGCGCCGGCACGTCCACGGTTTCCCACGCGGAGGAGACTACTCCCGAGCCGGGGGCGACATTCCCGCCGGCGGAAATGCCGGAGGCGGTGGATTATGAGGGCCAGGAGGCCGAGACCGTCAACATCAACGGGAAGAATTACCGCCTGAATGAGAATATATCTACTTTGCTTATGATCGGCGTAGACGACGTGGAGGTCAGCCAGTCTCTGGGGTACCGGAATGACGCCATGGCCGACTTCCTGGTCCTCGCTGTTTTTGATAATGAGAAAAAGACCTGCCGCCTT
This sequence comes from uncultured Oscillospiraceae bacterium, assembly GCA_947631865.1. Lineage (GTDB taxonomy): Bacteria > Bacillota > Clostridia > Oscillospirales > Oscillospiraceae > CAJOIG01. Next base: position 39,691 of record CANRNF010000004.1, read on the forward strand.
TTGCAGATAGACCGCAATACAGTAGTCGATGTGCCTATGCTTGGCGCGACGGGTGATTATATCGGACTGACCACGGAGCAGATCGCCTACGCCCACTCCTACGGCGACGGCCTGGAGGAGAGCTGCGAGAATACGGCCCTAGCCGTTTCCCGCATGCTGTATAACACCCCTGTGGACAATTATATCTGTCTGACGATGGGCGGCATCCCGGCTCTCAACGATGCGGTGGGCGGTGTGACGGTGACGATCGAGGACGATTTCACCGGCGTGGATGACACCCTGAAAAAGGGCGAGACCGTGACCCTTATGGGAGAGCACGCTGAGCATTTTGTGCGGGGTAGAAAGTATATGCCGGACGACCCGCTGAACGCGGCCCGTATGCGCCGCCAGGCGGAGTATATGACCTCTTTGGCAGGCAAGCTCCGGGAGAAGCTGAACGAGGACGAGGCGTTTATTTTCAATGTATATGACGCCGTGGCGGACTATCTGGTCACGGATTACGATGTAAACGGCCTGGGCGAACTGAGCGAGGCGTTCTCCGACTATGAACTGGAGGACATCTTGACGCTGAAGGGCGAGAACGTGGTGGAGGATTATGAGTACTTCTACCTGGACGATGACGCCCTCAGAGACACCATCGCGGACCTGTTTTATATCCCTGTGGAAGAATGACCTGACGAGAATATGGCACCGCGCTTTTCTGATTAGGGAGAGCGCGGTTTTTCATGTCTTTGTAACGAAATGGCGTCTAGATTGTCTAACGGGCGTACATGTACGAAAAGGGGGTGAGCCCATGGGCCGGAAAAAGCGGCCGCCGGAGATATCGGAGCAGGCGCTGTGCGCCGAGTATGAGGCGGTATACCGCTACGCGCTGACGCTTTGCCGCAGCGAGGCGGACGCCCAGGACGTCACTCAGGAGACATTCCTGAAGGCCATGAAGGCCCGTGGCTCCTTTGCGGGGGAGAGCAGCCTCTATACATGGCTGTGCGCCATCGCGAAGAACCTGTGGCTCAACCGATGTAAAAAGCTGGGCCGGGAGACAGAGCTTTCCTGGGACCCATCGCCCCAGGCCGGCGGGGTAGAACAGGCGGCTGAGGACCGGGACATGTCCATGGCGGTCCACTGGGTGCTGCACACGCTGGAGGAGCCCTATAAGGAGGTGTTCTCCCTGCGGGCCTTCGGGGAGCTGGCCTTCGCCGAGATCGGGGACCTGTTCGGAAAGACCGAGGGCTGGGCCAGAGTCACCTACCACCGGGCGAGAATGGCCATATTGGACACGTTACGAAAGGACGGTATGATATGAACGAGAATAAAAACACGCTGCCCTGCGCCGTGGTGCGGGACATATTGCCCCTCTACCACGACGAGGTGGTCAGCGCCGAGACCAGGTCGGCGGTGGGGGAGCACCTGATGGGGTGCGCGAGCTGCCGGGCGGAGTACGAGGCCATGGAAAAGGAGCTGGCCAAGCCCGCCAAGGGCGGCCAGAGCACCCTGGGCCGGTTCCGGGCCATGCTGAAAAAGCAGAAGCGGAGGAAGATAATAACCATTGTGCTGGCGGCGGTGCTGGCGGCCTCCGCCGCCGTGGGAGGCGTCGCGGCCCTGAGCGATTGCTGCATCGTGCCGGTGAAGGACTCCCAGTGGGAGGTGAAGCAGGTCAGCCGTATCGATACGGACCAGGGCCCGCAGATCTTCATCCACTACGTCGACACCTACGGCGGCAAAACGGCGACCCACATGGAGACCGTGGAGAAGGACGGCAAGACCATATATGCTTTCCAGCTGCGCCATCCGGTGCTGAGCTGGAGGATTCCGGCCAGTCACACAGAGCGGCCAGACCTGTTCTTCGTTCCCGACGAGACGGTGGGCGGCGTGGACGAGGTCACCTTCAACGGCGTGAGCGTGTGGACGGCGGAGGAAAACGACGCGCCCGGCTATGTGGACGCCTTCTGGGACTGGGAACAGGAATTGTGGGAAGCCGGCGGCTATGCGGGCTATGACTTCACGGACGACCATGTATATATCCTCTGGCCGGACGGTCACGGGGAGTACTGGACCTACGACGGCGAGCTGTATCTGCAGGAGCCGGCGGAGTCTGACCAGGAAGAACTGGAAGAGGCCCCGGAAGTAGAGGAACCGGTCGAGGAATAGAGAAAAAGGAAAAGCGCCCCACGGGGGCGCTTTTTCCATCAGTACCGCTCTTTGCTCTTGAATATCGACGCTACCAGGATGCCGAAGAAGATGGCGGCGCAGACGCCGCCCGCCGCGGCAGTGAAGCCCCCGGTAAAGGCGCCGAGGATGCCCCGCTGGGCCACAGCCTCCTTCACGCCTTTGGCCAGGAGATTGCCGAACCCGGTGAGGGGTACGGTGGCCCCAGCCCCGGCCCAGTCGGCCAGGGGCTGGTAAAGGCCTACAGCCCCCAATATCACCCCGGCTACCACGTAGCCGGTCAGGATGCGGGCGGGGGTGAGCTTCGTCAGGTCGATGAGCGCCTGGCCGATGAGGCACAAAAGCCCGCCCACCAGAAACGCGCGCAAAAACTGCATCCAATCCATATCAGTTACCGCCTTCTCAACAACGAGTATTTTCCAACGCCACCGCGTGGCAGATGGCGGGGATGCTCTCGCCCTGCTGGTTGGTGGTGGGGCTCATCATGGCCCCGGTGGCGGCGAACAAAAGCCGGTCCCAGTTGTGTTCCAGCATCCCGTGGAGCAGGTGGCCGCAGAGGACCGCCGCTGAACAGCCGCACCCGGAGCCGCCCGAATGGGTGTCCTGGCCGTTGGAGGAGTAGATGAGCCGGCCGCAATCCATATACCGCACGCCCAGGTCAACGCCGTCTTTCCAGAACAGATCCGCCAGGATGTGGGAGCCCACGATGCCGAGATCCCCCGTAACGATGGCGTCGTAGTAGTCCGGGCCACGGCCTGTGTCGGCGAAGTGGGCCTTCAATGTCTCATAGGCCGCCGGGGCCATGGCCGCGCCCATGTTGTTCATATCCGTCACCCCCGCGTCGGTGATGACGCCGGTGGTGATGTGGGTCACGTAGGGGGCGGGGCCGTCGGCTTTGAGTATCAGAGCCCCTGCGCCGGTGACGGTCCACTGGCTGGTGGGAGGCCGCTGGCAGCCGTACTGCAGGGGGAATCGGTACTGCCGCTCGGCGGAGCAGAAGTGGGAGCTGGTGGCCGCGGCGGCGGTGGAGCAGAAGCCCCCGTCGATCATCATGGCGGCCAGGGAGAGCCCCTCCGCCATGGTGGAGCAGGCGCCGTACAGGCCGAAGTAGGGCACGCCGCACTCCCGCATGGCGTAGGCCGAGCCGGCGCACTGATTGAGAAGGTCCCCGGAGAAGACGTATTCCACGTCGCTGGGGCTGGTCTTGGCCTTGTCGCAGGCGATGGACCAGCACATTTTGAGCATGGCGCTCTCCGCTTTTTCCCAGCTCTTGGCCCCGAAGCGGGAGTCCTCGCTCAGGTAGTCGAAGTATTTGCGCAGAGGGCCTTCGCTCTCTTTTTTGCCGCCCACGCACGCCGCCGCGGCCACGCCGGGCTGCAAGGTCAGGTGGACGGTCTGTTTTCCCATTCGTTTCGTTTCCATGGTGCTATTTTGCGCGGGAAGAGCGAAAAAATACGCTGTGAAGAGTTCTTCACAGCATATTTTTTAAAGATATATCTCCGCTTCCAGAAACGTCCTGTCCTTCCGGGACTGGCCGCCCAGGGCGGTGACGGCGCCCTTGCCTTTGCCCCGGAGGGAGATCACGTCACCCTCATGGATGGGTGCGTCCACGTGAAGGCAGGGCACATAGTTGAGCGTCGCGGCTCCGGCCCGGATGAGCTCCGCCGCCGCGGTGCGGGACAGGCCGAACATGCCGCTTGCCACTGCGTCCAGGCGAAGGCTCTTCACCGTGAATGTGAGCTTTTTCACCTTCCGCTCCGGCTTTGGAACGTCCGAAAGGGGGATGGAGGCCGTTTTAAGGCTTACCCGCCCGGCCTGGGTGAGCTCGTCTGTAAGGAGCTTTTCCACCGTGGGCAGGCAGAAGATGTAGGCCGCGTCGTCCACCACCCGGAAGTCGCCGATCCACTCCCGGCGGATGCCCAGGGCCAGGGCCGCGCCCATATAGTCCCGGTGGGAGGGCGTGCCGAAGAAGGCGGTGGCCTTCACGGCGTGGATGTGCTCGGCGGGATCGAAGTCCGTCTCCTCCATCCAATAGGGGAGAAAGAAGGCGCACTTGCGCTCGCTGAGCTCGTCGCCGCCGTCCAGGTGGAGCGTCACGTCCGCGAGACGCTTGGCCCAGGCGGAGACCTCCATCTGCTCGGCCATGGTGAGAAAGCCGGTGGAGGTGACCACGCTCTGCCTCTCGCACCGGCTGGATAATTCCTCAATACGCTTTTCCAGGTCTTTATCCATGGTCCATAAATAAGTCGTACAGGCGCTTCACGTCGCCGATGTCAAAGGATATGATCTCGTCCAGGGGGTACAGGGAAAGGATATACCGCACGAACCGGCTGCCCAGATAGTAGCCCACATCCCCATGGCCCTGATAGCGTACCCAGTCGCCGAACCAGCGCTGATCGGCGCGGGTCATGGTGCCCAGGTCCCGGAGAAAATCTGCCTTGATATCCTCAAAATGATCGTCGCACCAAGCTTTCCAGCCGTTTTTGTCCTGATGGTAGTATCCGTCGTCCTCCGCCAGGGTCTGCTCAAAGACCATGGCAACGCCCTCAGTGAAGAGCTGCCAGAGAAACCAGTTGGAGGAGTCGTCAAAGTTTCGCTCCAGCACGCCGTGCTGGGCCTGGTAGACGTGGCCCAGTTCGTGCCAGATGAGACCGCGCATATCGTCCGGACCGCACCAGTCCAGCTCCACGATCTTCTCCAACCCCAGCAGGACGACCGTTCGCCCATTCAGAGACGTGACCCAGCCCGCGCCGCTGCAAAGCCCAGATAGAAGTAGACGTCCACATCCAGCCCCCTGCCGAACTTATCCCGGATGGCTGTGTCCAGCCCATCTGTGACGCGCAGAAAGCTGTCGTGGGCGGCACGGCAGCGGGCCGCTTTTTCGGGCAGGGCGTTCAAAACAGGGAGAAAATCTTTCTCCCATGTGAAGCCGCCCGTGTCCAGGACTGACTTGGCGTCCGTTTCCAGCAGCGGCCGCAGACCAGGGATGGCGGCGTCGATATAGGCACGCCAGCGGTCAAGAGAAAACACGCCGTTTTCATAGGCGGCGGGGATATTGGGATAGGTGTCGATGATGCGCATGGGTCACCTCTGTACAAAAGTCAAAACTGCGACCTTTTCACCGCGTCGGATATCTGCTCCAGGACCCACTCCACCTCGGTCTTGAACTCTCCCGAGGAGCAGCGCAGGACCCCGGAGCGGAGGGCGCCCACCTGGACCATGCGGTCGGAGGTGACCACCCTGACGGTCTCGTTCTTGCCGATCTCGTCCACCAGCCGCTCGATATACATGTCCGCCGTCTCGCCCTCCTTGGTGTAGGCCACGCGCACATTGCCGTGGCTTACCCGGCTGCCCTGGCCGCCGGGGACTTTATAGGCGTCGAAGACCACGATAAGGTCGCTCCTGGTGTAGCCCTGGTAGTTGGCCAGCACATCCAGAAGCCGGGACCGGGCCATGTCCAGGCTCTCCGCCGCCAGGGCTTTCAGCTCGTCCCAGGCAAAGATCACGTTGTAGCCGTCCACGATGATGTGCTCGTGGTCACGGCGCGCCTGCATCTGGATGCCGATGGCGCTGTTGATCTGGGGCGCGGCGTACTGTTTCCGGCGGATGGGGCCGAACTCCCGGAGCATGATGGCCTCCAGCTCTTTGTCGTCGATGTTCAGGTTCTGCCGCTGGACCGTGGGCGCCAGGTCCTCCGGCGCTGCCGGGTCCTTGAGCCCGCTGTCCAGGTGCATATACTCCGGTACTTTGTCCCACTTCACCGTGAAGCCCGCCCCGTGGGCGCAGAAGACGCTGTCGGGAGTGTTTTCCAGATCCGCTTCCGGGTCGTAGCCGATGGATTCGATGACCGCGTCGGCATCGTGACAGGGGCGATAGCCCTCCACGTGGCAGGAAAACCGGCCCCGGCCGCCAGTGTAGGCGGCGAGCTGCACGGCGTAATCGCCCATGGCGGCCACGGGCGCGGCCCCAGTGAGGATCATATCGGCTCCCTCGGCCACGGGGCTGTCATGGGTCCCGCCCATGGCCCGCACGTCGGTGATGGCACGGCCGATCTGCTCGGCGGGCACGGTGAGGCGGAAGGTATAATAGGGCTCCAGGAGCACGCTCTCGGCCTACATGAGCCCCTGGCGCACGGCCCGGTAAGTGGCCTGGCGGAAGTCGCCGCCCTCGGTGTGCTTTAAGTGTGCCCGCCCGGCCAGAAGGGTGATCTTCACGTCGGTGAGAGGGGAGCCGGTGAGCACGCCCAGGTGCTGCTTTTCCTCCAGGTGGGTGAGGATGAGCCGCTGCCAGTTCCGGTCCAGCACGTCCTCGGAGCAGACCGTGTCCAGCACGATGCCGCTGCCCGGCTCGCCCGGCTCCAGCAGCAGATGGACCTCGGCGTAATGGCGCAGGGGCTCGAAGTGGCCCACGCCTTCCACAGTGGAGGCAATGGTCTCCCGGTAGAGGACCCGGCCCGCGTCTATCTCCACGTCCACGTCGAACCGGTCTTTGATGAGGCTCTTCAGTATCTCTATCTGCACCGCGCCCATGAGCTGGACGTGGATCTCGCCCAGGGTCTCCTGCCAGAGGATGTGCAGCTGAGGCTCTTCCTCCTCCAGCAGTTTCAGCTTCGGCAGCATGGTCCGGGCGTCGCAGCCCTTGGGAAGGCAAATGCGATAGCCCATGGCGGGGGTGAGGTAGGGCTCGTCCCCGTCCGGCTCCGCGCCCAGCCCCTGGCCCGGCCAGGTTTTGGTGAGTCCCGTGACGGCGCAGACCTGCCCTGCGGGGACGGCGTCGGCGGTATCATACTTCACCCCGGAATAGAGGCGTATCTGACTGATTTTTTCCTCCACTGGCTCCGAGCCCCGCAGGGGCAGATACCGGATGGGTGTCCGGACGGCCAGGGTCCCGCCGGTGACTTTCAGATAGGTCAGGCGGTTGCCCTGGGCGTCCCGGCCGATCTTATAGACCCGGGCACCGAAAGGGGCGGGCCAGGCGGGGACGGCGGTATAGCGCTCCAGGGCGGCGAGAAACTCCTCTACGCCGTCCAGCTTCAGACCGGAGCCGAAAAAGCAAGGGTGGAGCTTCCGCTCCCGGACGAGGCGGATGATCTCCTCGTCGGGGAGAGCGCCGGAGTCCATATATTTGTCCAGGGCCTCCTCGTCCAGCATGGCAGCTTCCTCGTCCCGGCCGGCGTTGTCGGGGGAGAAGTCTACACAATTCTCGCCCAGGAGGGTGTGGATGTCGGCCATGAGCTTGGACCGGTCCGTACCGTTCACGTCCATCTTGGTGACGAAGACGAAGGTGGGGACCCGATAGCGCTGCAAAAGCGTCCACAGCGTCTCGGTGTGGGCCTGGACGCCGCCGGTGCCGCTCACCACCATGATGGCATAGTCCAGCACCTGTAGCACCCGCTCCGCCTCCGGGGAGAAGTCCACGTGGCCGGGGGTATCCAGGAGGGTGATCTCGGTCTCCCCGGCGGTGAATACCGCCTGCTTGGAGAAGATGGTGATGCCCCGGGCCCGCTCCAGATCGTGGGTGTCCAGGTAGGTGTCCCGGTGGTCCACCCGGCCCAGCTTCTTGATCTTTCCCGCCAGGTAGAGCATCCCCTCGGAGAGGGTGGTCTTGCCCGCGTCCACGTGGGCCAGTATGCCGATGGCCAGTTTCTTCATAGGGTGAGTGACCTTTCCAAAGCGTAAAATGACCGCCGACACAGGGGCGCGCGGCGGTCATAGCTGACGGGAGGCGGACCCGCATCGGTTTCTGGCGGCGGGTCAGCGCCCGTGCGGCGTCAAAACCCTTGGCAATACGGGAGTATTCCCTGCGGGCTTTTCCTTGCCCGAACACAGACCCGCTCGCCAGAAACTGCTTCGCACTCCACGGGGAGCAGTTTTCGAGGGATTTTCTTTGAGAAGAAGGAAGGCTTGCTGGCGCAAGCCAACGACGACGAGACGAAAAGCACCGAAAAATGCCCCCGTGGAGCGGCGTGTGTTCGCCTCCCGTCAGCTATAGGTGATATCAGTCAAAGGCGAAGCCCCACCACAGGTCCGCGGGAGGCTGTCCGATGGCGTCCGGATTCAGAGAGGCCATCATAAAGGGGCGTACGGTCTCAGGCCCGGGGAAGAACACCGGCGAGCGGACCAGGTACTTCTCCGCGGGGAACAGGGCGCCGATGGCCCGGAGCACGTCCATCCAATCCCCTTCAGGGGCGAGGAGCTCTATAATGCGGCAGGTGTCGCCGTCCATCTCCACAGCGGCGATATCACCGTCCACGGAGATATATCCGCCGCCGAAGCGCTTCATATGGTAGGCCTCCATGGCCAGGAACCGGGAGGTGACCACGGCATAGGGCAAGCCCCGGAGCAGGGACTTGCGCCGCAGATAGTATTCCCCGGCGGAGATGAAGTCGCCCCGGGGGATGGGGCCGGATAGCTCCTTCCGGTCATAGACGCCCTCCCGGGCCCAGCTCACGGGCACGCTGCCGTTGGCCTTCTCGTAGAAGGAGTAGAGCGCCTTCTCCGAGGGCAGCACGCATGCCGCGTCCACCAGCTGAAGCGCCGCATCCACGCAGGCCCGGTACACCGCCGTACCGATGCCATGGCCCCGATAGGCCGGGTCTGTGGCCAGCGCGTAGGTATAGGCGGTGGACAGGGAAGTGCCATCGGGCGGGAAGAGGATGGGGCCATCCAGGATGTACATGGCCGAGACGGGCTTTCCGTCTGCCTCAGCCACGAGACAGGCGTCGGGCTGGAGGAAGTTGCTGCGGAAGGCGTGGATGTAGTTGGCGTCGTCGCCGAAGGCGTCCGTCCACAGCTTTTCCAGCGCGGGCAGGTCCTCCTGCCGCCAGGGTCGGATGAAATAGTCAGACATCTTTTAACTCCACCTTATATTTTTTCACCATTTTATCGGGGTGATAGCTGAGCTTGGACTGGCGCAGGCTGGGACGGCCCGTGTCGTCCTCCCGGTTGATCCAGCGGACCTGTGGGTGGACAGAGCGTATATAGCGGACGAACTCCCGGTTGATCATGGGATAGGCGCCGTCGATATCCGTGTCCGCCTTTTCAAAGTGTACGTCGAAGGTGTCCGGGGCGGCCAGCTCCCCGATGGAGAAGGCCGCGAGGGTGTTCCCTGTCCAGAGGACGCCGCCGTCCAGGCCGAGGGCCATCCTGTATTCAAAGGCACGGCAGATGGCCCGGTGCTCATCCTCCACGCCGTCGGACTCGTCCTCGCCGCAGGAGGCCAGCCACTTGTCCAGCAGCGCCCGGCAGGCGGGGATGTCATCTTCTGTCAACGGGGCGAAGCGCCAGTCGTTTTCCTCCTCGAAGCGGTGGATGTGGTTGCGCTTGGAATGCAAGTGCTTCCCCGCGAGGGTGTCCAGCTTCTCCGCATCGTAGAGGTAGTCCCACAGGTCCCGCTCCTCCGTCACCAGGGCGCGGCCGCCGAAGAATTGCTCCACCAGGGGCAGGTGGTCCTCCGTCACGCCCCGCAGCACCAGGGGAAAGCCGTGCTCCGCGGCATAGGCGGCCATCTCGTCCAAAACGGGCGATATGTCCCCTGCGCCGATGGGCCAGGCGAAAAAGGGGGCGTCACCGTAGGTGAGCAGCGTCACCATGCGATCTCCCAGGCGGCCCACCTGCTGACGGTAGGTCTCGTCCCAGAGGAAGATGTTGCCAAAGTTATAGTCCGCGCTGGGGGAGCCCTCCGCCAGCACGATGGGGTCCGCCCAGGCCTTGTCGTCCAGGGTCACAGGGTGCAGTTCAAGCATGAAGGTCTTTGATCTCCCGCTGCAAAGTTTTCAGGTCCACGAAGGTCTCCGGCCGCTTGGATGGGTCCCGGAGCAGGGCGGAGGGGTGGTAGATGGCCATGGCCTTCCGGCCGTCCACGTCGAACCACTGGCCGTGTTCCCTGGTGATGCGGAAATCGGGTTTGATGAACGCCATGGCCGCGATGCGGCCCAGAAACACGAATATTTTCGGGTCTACCAGAGCGATCTGCCGGTGGAGCCAGCCGATGCAGGCGCTCTGCTCGTCGGGGAGCGGGTCCCGGTTCCGGGGCGGCCGGCATTTGACGATGTTGGCGATATAGACCTGAGTCCGGTCCAGGCCGATGATCTCCATCATCACGTCCAGCAGCTTGCCCGCCGGGCCCACGAAGGGCTCACCCTGCAGATCCTCCTGTTCGCCGGGGCCCTCGCCGATGAACATCACGTCAGCGTGCTCATTGCCCACGCCGAAGACCAGGTTCGTGCGGGTCCTGCCCAGCTCGCAGTTCATGCACCCGGCGCAGTCGCCTTTGAGCTTTTCCCAGGTGTCTGACGCGGGCGCGACGGGCTCCATCATGTCGTTTTCCAGTATCCAGTCCATGTCAGTCCAACTCGCTCTGGCCGGTGTAGAGCATGTAGTACCGGCCCTCCTGGGCCAGCAGGTCCTCATGGCTGCCCCGCTCCACGATCTGGCCGTGCTCTATGACCACGATGGCCTTAGCGTTGCGGACAGTGGAGAGGCGGTGGGCGATAACGAACACGGTCCGGCCCTCCATGAGGGCATCCATGCCCTTGTCGATGAGCTTTTCCGTGCGGGTATCGATGGAGCTGGTGGCCTCGTCCAGGATCATCACCGGGTGCCTGGCCACGGCTGTGCGGGCGATGGCGAGAAGCTGCCGCTGGCCCTGGGACAGGTTCTGGCCGTTGCCGGTGATCATGGTCTGGTACCCGTCCGGCAGGCGGGAGATGAACCCGTGGGCGTTGGCGGCTTTGGCCGCGGCGATACACTCCTCGTCGGTGGCGTCCAGCTTGCCGTAGCGGATGTTGTCCATGACCGTGCCGGTGAAGAGATTGGTGTCCTGCAGGACGATGCCCAGGCTCCGGCGCAGGCCCGCCTTCTTGATATCCTTTACATCGATGCCGTCAAAGAGGATGCGGCCGCCGTCGATCTCATAAAAGCGGTTGATGAGGTTGGTGACGGTGGTCTTGCCAGCGCCGGTGGAGCCCACAAAGGCGATCTTCTGGCCCGGGTCCGCCCAGACGGTGAAGTCTTTGAGGACCGGCTTTCCCGGCACATAGGAGAAGTTCACGTTCTCCAGCCGGACGCCGCCCTTCACTTCACGGAACTCATAGGAGCCGTCAGCCTGGGGGATCTTCCAGGCCCAGAAGCCGGTGCGCTCGCCGTGGCCGGTCTCGGTGAGGGTCCCGTTGGCAGCCCGGTCCACGGTGACCAGAGTCACATTGCCCTCGTCCGGCTCCGGCTCGTGGTCGATGACCGCGAAGATGCGCTCCGCGCCGGCGATGGCGGAGAATAGGTTGATGGCCTGGTTCGACATCATGTTGATGGGCATGGTCACCTGGCGGATGTAGTTCAAGTACACGCCCAGGGAGCCGATGGTGAAGGACCCGGCCAGGGTCATGAACCCGCCCAGCACGGCGGTGACCGCGTAGCACACGTTCATGACGGCGTTCATGGTGGGGAAGATGATGGAGCCCAGGAAGTTGGCGAAGATGGCGTTTTCCCGGTACTCGTCGTTCAGGTCCTCGAAGCCCTTCTTGGCTCTGTCCTCATAGTTGAAGGCCTTGACCACCTTGAGCCCGTCCAGCATCTCCTCGATGTAGCCGTTCAGCGCGCCCAGGGAGGACTGCTGCTTTTTGAAGAGGATGCGGGAGTACCGGCCCACGCCCTTCACCAGCAGGAAGGAGAGGCCGATGGTGAGAAGGGTGATGAGGAACAGCTTCCAGCTCAGGCTGATCATCAGCGCCACGGTGCCCACGAAGGTGATGATGCCGGAGAGGAACTGGACGATGCCCTGTTCCAGACACATCTGCACGTTGTCCGCGTCGTTGGTGAACCGGCTCATGAGTTCGCCGTGGGTGTGCTCGTCAAAGAAGGTGATGGGAAGCTCCTGCAGCGCCGCGAACAGGTCCCGGCGCAGGGCGTTGGTGGCCCACTGGGCCAGGGTCATGCAGGTGCGGGAGGTGAAGTAGGTGGCCACGGCGCTGGCAAGATATATGCTGGCCAGGATGCCAAGCTGCCGCGCCAGGGCGGAGAAGTCCTTCTCCGGGCTGGTGATGAGGGGCACGATGTAGTCGTCGATGAGGGGACGCAGATAATAGCTGGCCGCGAGAGAACAGCCGGTGGAGATGAGCATCATCACCAGCACCAGGACGAACAGGGCCTTATTTTTTCCGGCGTAGCCCAGCACCCGCATAAGGGTGCCCTTGGCGTCTTTGGGCTTGCGGAAATCCCGGCCGCCGCCGGGGCCGCCGTGGAGGTTCTTATAGATCTTCTCGTCGTTCACATCCACGCTGTCCACGGCCAGGCGCGCTTTCAGCTGGGACCAAATGCTCTGTTTCTTAGCCATTGGAAAGCGCCTCCTCTACCTGTGAAGTGTAGATATCCCGATAGATGGGACTGGAGCGCATGAGCTCGTCGTGGGTGCCCACACTCTCCACGCGGCCCTCGTCCAGGACCACGATCTTGTCCGCACCCACCACGGAGGAGATGCGCTGGGCGATGATGAACACGGTTGTGTTGGCAAGCTCCCTATCAAAGCTCTCCCGGATGCGGCCCTCTGTGTCCGAGTCCACCGCGCTGGTGGAGTCGTCCAGGATGAGGATGGCCGGCTTTTTCAGCATGGCCCGGGCGATGCAGAGCCTCTGCTTCTGACCGCCGGAGACGTTGGTGCCGCCCTGGAGGATCATGGTGTCCAGCCCCTCGGGCATCTGGGAGACGAAGTCCCAGGCCTGGGCGTTCTTGAGGGCTGTGATGATCTCCTCGTCCGTGGCGTTCTCGTCGCCCCAGGCGATGTTCTCCCGGATGGTGCCGGAGAAGAGGACATTGTTTTGCAGCACCATGCCGATGCCGTCCCGCAGGTCCTCTATCCGGTAGTCCCGCACGTCCGTGCCGTCCACCAGAACGGCCCCCTCGGTCACGTCGTAGAACCGGGGGATGAGGTTCACCAGGCTGGACTTGCCGGAGCCTGTGCCGCCCACGATGGCCACGGTCTGGCCAGGCTGGGCGGAGAAGGTGATGTTTTTCAGCACGTCCCCGCCGGTGCCGGCGTGGGAGTAGCGGAAGGAGACGTTTTGAAATTCCACGGAGCCATGGTCCTGGGCGATGGGGTGGGGCTTAGCCTCCGGCTTGTCCTGGATGTCCGGCTGGGCGTTCAGCACCTCCGCCACCCGCTTGCCGCAGGCCCGGGAGCGGGTGTACTGCATCAGGACCATGGAGAACATCATCACGCTCATCATGATCTGATTCAGGTAGCTGATGACCGCCAGAAGCTGGCCGGAGGCGATGGTGCCCCTGGCCACCATGCGGCCGCCGAACCAGTAGATGCACAGGGTCACCGCGTTCAGAACGATGGTGGCCAGGGGGCTCATGGCGATGATCACGCCCACGGCCCGCAGGTTCGACTTTGTGAGTTCGTCGTTGGCCTTTTTGAACTTTTCCTTTTCGTACCGCTGGCGGACGAAGGCCTTCACAACCCGTATGGCGATCAGGTTCTCCTGGATGTCCGCGTTCATGGCGTCCAGCTTCTGCTGGACCAGGATGAACAGTTTATCCACGAAGGTCATCACCGTGATGACGCCCACGAACAGCACCGGCACCGCCACCATGTAGATGAGGGCCAGACGCCAGGAGTAGGTGATGACGATGGTCATGGCCACCAGCAGCTGGAAGGGGGCCTGGATGAAGGTGCGCAGCATCATCTGCACGGCGGTCTGAAGCTGGCGCACGTCGCTGGTGGTGCGGGTGATGAGACTGGCCGTGGAGAACTTGTCGATATCGGCGAAGGAGAACTCCTGGATATGCCGGTACATGGCCTGGCGCAGATTGGAGCCGAAACCGTTGGCGGCCCGGGAGGCGTTCCATGTGCTGATAAAGCCCGCCGTGACGCTCACCAGGGCCAGGGCCGTCATCAGAAGGCCGCAGACGATGATATAGCTTTTGTCCCCCGTCGCCACACCCACATCCACGATGTTGGACATGAGCGTGGGCAGCGCTAAGGTCACCACTGTCTCCAGAAGCACGAATATGGGCGTCAGGATCAGCGAGTTTTTGTATTTTCCCCAATATCCTGTCAGGATCTGTCGCATCCGGTCAAAGGGCTCCTTTCCATAGATACATAAGATACATATACTAAATAAGCTAAAATATGTTATCAGACCTGACATCCAATGTCAACATGTTGATGTGAACAGAGTGTAAAAACTGAAAAGGCATATCGGCCGGGACAGGCTAATAGACTTGTCCTGAGGAGGCGGGGAGCATGGATGGATTCACTGCGGCGGCGGCGCTGCTGCCGGCGGCGCTGCGCCGGGCGGCGCTGGCGCTTTCCCGGGAGGACAGGGACCGGTGCGAGGAGTTCCGGCTCCGCCGGGGCCGGGAGATGACTATCCTCCTGGCAGGCCGGGAGTATGGTCTGGGCGGCGGCCAGGTGGGAGAGAGCGTGCTGCGCGCCGTCCTGGAGGCCGCCACCGGTTCCAGTCTCCACGCTGCGGGTGAGCAGATCAGAAGAGGATTCATTTCCGCACCCGGCGGCGTGCGGGTGGGGCTTTGCGGCACGGCGGTGACAGACGGGACGGGCATGACCGGCCTGCGGGAGGTATCCTCCCTGGCCATCCGGGTGCCCCGGGCCGTGCCCGGCTGCGCCGACGGCATATGGGAGGCCCTTACCGCCGGAGGCGTCCGCTCCACGCTCATATCCTCGCCGCCGGGCGGGGGAAAGACCACGCTTCTGCGGGAACTCATTCGCCGCTTGTCCTGGAGCGGTTACCGGGTGGCGGTGGCCGACGAGCGGGGCGAGATCGCAGGAGCCTGGAACGGGGAAAGCGCCTTCGACCTGGGACCGGGCACGGACGTGTTGACCGGCGCGCCCAAGGGGCAGGCCGCGGCGCTGCTCCTGCGGGCCATGAATCCTCAGGTGCTGGCCATGGACGAGGCGGCGGAGCGGTCGGAGATCCAGGCGCTTCTGCGGGCGGCGGGCTCCGGTGTCATTCTGCTTGCCACCATGCACGGCGGCCGGGGCCTACGGGACGGGGCGCTTTGCCGGGAGCTTCTGGAGGCGGGCGTGTTCCGCCGACGGGTATGGGTGGAGCTGCGGGGCGGCCGTCGGGCCTACACTGTGGAGCGGGTGCCATGCGCCTAGCCGGGGCGGCGCTGCTCACGGCGGCGGGGATGCTGGCGGGGCTCCTGCAGGAAGAGCGTCTGCGGGACCGGGCGGAGCGGCGGGAGTCGCTGTGCCGGGTGCTGGATATGATGGAATTCGAGCTGGAGCGATTCCGCACGCCTCTGCCGGCGCTCTTTGAGAAGCTCTCGGAGCAGATGGACGGGGACGCCGGCGCTTTTTGTGAGAAAGTGGCCGAGGGCCTGCGAAAACGGCAGGAGCGGGACATGGCAGGGATATGGCGGAGCGCGCTCCAGACATTGCCTGCTTCGGAGCGGAAGCTTCTGGCGTCCCTGGGCGGGGTGCTGGGCAGGTATGGGGCGGAGGAGCAGTTGCGGGCGCTGGCGGCCTGTGCCCGGGACATGGAGCGGGCACGGGACGAGGCCCGGGAGGAGGCGCGCCGGAAGGGGCGTCTCTGGGTGGGCCTGTCGACCGCGGGCGCGGCGGCGGCAGCGGTCCTGCTCCTGTGACGAAGGATGAAGGATATGGATGTAGATCTGATCTTCAAGATAGCGGCGGTGGGATTGCTGGTGGCGGTGCTCAATCTGCTGCTGACCCGTTCAGGGCGGGACGAGCAGGCCCTGATGACCACCATCGCGGGGCTCATCGTCGTGCTGTTCATGCTGATCCAGCGCATTGCGGAGCTCTTTGACCTCATCCGCACCCTCTTTGAGCTATGACGCTGCTGATGAAGGCCGCCGCCCTGGGGCTCACAGGGACGGTGACGGCGCTGCTGCTGAAAAAGAACGCCCCGGAGCTGGGGCTGTGCCTCAGCATCGCGGTGAGCCTCGCGGCGGCGGGCATTGCTGTGGAGCTTTTTTCGGAGCTGCGGGAGATCGTGATCCTGGCCCGGGATCAGACGGGGCTGAGCCCCGCCGTGGTGGGGCCGGTGCTGAAATGCGTGGGGATAGGGGCGGTGACCCGCCTCGCGGCGGACCTCTGCAAGGACGCGGGACAGGGGGCGATCGCCTCGGCGGTAGAGCTGTGCGGCGCGGCCTGCGCCATGGGGGCGGCCCTGCCGCTCATCCGGTCGCTTCTGCTGATGATAAACGAACTGACATGAAGGTTTTGACGGTCATTCTCATATTTCTCCTCCTGGCGCCCATACCCGCCTTTGCGGCGGATGCGGGAGCGGTGGAGGAAGCTCTGCCGCCCTCGGCCCGGGAGATCCTGGGGGACGTCACGGTGAACGACGCGGCTGGCAGCGGCCTGTGGCATAAGATAGGCGATTGGGTCTTGGATGCCCTGGGCGGCCGGTTCCGAGCGGCTGCCCGCAGCGCGGCAGTGGCGCTGGCGGTGGCGCTCTTATGCTCTGTGGCGGCGACCCTCTCCGATGACGGGAAGACGCCGGAATACGTTCTCCTGGGCGGGGCGCTGGCCATCATGGCTGTGTGCGCGGGAGACATGCGCTCCTTCCTGGGTCAGGCGGAGACGGCGCTTTTCGAGCTTTCCGACTTCTCCAAGGCGCTGCTGCCAGCCATCGCCGCCGGGGCTGCCGCGGGAGGGAGGGCTGCTTCCGCCGCGGCCAAATACGCTGCCTCGGCGCTGTTCATGGACGTGCTCATGACGGTGGGTATCAAGTTCGTCCTGCCCATGATCTGCGCCTATGCCGCGGCCTGTGCCGCCCAAGCGGCGCTGCCCTCCGGGGCGCTGGGGGGACCGGTGAAGCTCATCGGCTGGTCCTGCTCCACGCTTTTAGCGGCGCTGACCACCGTGTTCACCCTGACACTGACGGTGACGGGCGTGGTGTCCGGCTCCGCCGATAAGATAGCTGG
The DNA here is from genome assembly GCA_947631865.1 of uncultured Oscillospiraceae bacterium. Lineage (GTDB taxonomy): Bacteria > Bacillota > Clostridia > Oscillospirales > Oscillospiraceae > CAJOIG01. Next base: position 56,769 of record CANRNF010000004.1, read on the forward strand.
CAGCGTGGTCAAGAGCGCCATATCCGCCGCTCTGCCGGTGGTGGGTTCCATCCTGGCGGACGCGGCGGACACCTATCTCGCCGGGGCGGCGCTGGTCCGGGGCGCGGTAGGTGTGTTCGGCCTGGCCGTCGTGGCGGGCGTGTGCGCGGGACCGCTGCTGAGCCTGGGGCTGCACTATGTTCTCTACAAGGCGGCCGCCTGCGTGGCGGAGCCCTTCGCGGAGGGAAGGCTTGCCGCCCTCCTGGGCCACATCGGCACGGCCTACGGTATGGCGCTGGGGCTGGTGGGCACGGCGGGGACCATGCTCTTCATCTCCGTGGTGATCGGGGCGGAGGTGATAGGTCCGTGAGACAGTGGATCGCGGGGGTGACCGCCGCGTCGGTGCTGGCGGCCATGGCTATGGCCCTGACGCCCAAGGGGTCGGTCAAGCAGGTGACGCGGCTGGTGTGCGGGCTCATGTGCGCTCTGGCGGTGGCGGCGCCGGTGGTGAAGCTGGACCTTGGGAGCCTCTCAGCGGGCATCGCCAAATATGAGCAGCGGGCCCGGGAGATCACGTCCCAGGCCGAAGAGGAGGAGAAAATGCTGGATAGGACATACATAGAGGACCGATGCCGGGCATATATTCTGAGCAAAGCGGCGAGCCTTGGCGGCGCAGTTAAGGACGCCGCGGTCACCGCCCGGTGGGACAACGAGGACACGGTCTGGTATCCCTGGACGGTAGTGGTCAGCGGCGGCTATGACAGAGCCCTGGCCGCGGCCATCGAGGGGGAGCTGGGCATCCCGGCGGACCGGCAGGAGTGGCTGACCGATGGATGAGGAGAAAAAGTCCCTTGCGGCTGTCCTGGGGCGATACAGGTATGTGCTGCTGGTAGCGGCGGTGGGCCTGGCGCTGCTCCTCTGGCCCACGGGCGGGAACGGCCGGGAGGAGTCGCCCGCGGAGGCGACGGAGGAGGCGAGGCTGGAGGCCCTGCTGTCGAATATGGAAGGGGTGGGGCGGACACAGGTACTGCTTTCCGACCGGGGCGCCGCCGTGGTGTGCCAGGGGGCGGACAACGCCTCCGTCCGGCTGGCCGTGACCGACGCCATCCGGTGCTATACCGGGCTGGGCGCGGACGAGATCGTCATATTCAAATCAATCAATAGCTGGAGGGAAGGACATTGAAAAAGAACCTGAAACGCAATATCGTCGTCATCGCGGTGCTGGTATTCGTGGGCGCGGCGGTATATCTGAACTGGTCGTACAACAGCCGCTGGGGCACGGCGGACCCGGCCATGGTGGCGGCGGAGGACCAGGCCATGGCCCAGGCCCAGGAGGAGTACCAGGCCGCCTCGGCCGCGGCGGATACCGGCGCGGTGGCGGTGAACGCCTATTTCGACGAGGCCCGGCTCACACGGCAGTCCTCACGGGACGAGGCCCTGAAGCTGCTGGAGCAGGCCTGCTCCGCCGAGGACTCCTCCCAGGAGGTCATCGACGAGTCCATGCGCCAGATCAACACCATGGCGACCTGGAACCTGCAGGAGAGCCTTCTGGAGAACGAGCTCATGGCCAAGAACTTCACCGACTGCGTGGTCCTGGCCTCCGACCAGGGCGTGACCGTAGCGGTGCCGGCGCCGGTGGAGGGCCTCACGGCCACCCAGGTGGCCCAGATCACCGAGGCGGTGGTGTCCAACACGGACTATACCGCCCAGACCCTCAATATCATCGAGGTCACGGAGTGATAAATTTGGCCCTTTTCTTTTTGGCCTAATTGTGCTATAATGCCTCTATCCATGTGAACGGAGGTTTCGGGCGATGGCAGAGAACTATATCACCAAGCAGGACGAGAAGGGTTCTGTCAACATCTCGGAGGACGTGATCGCCGCGATGGCGGCGGCCGCCGTGACCGAGGCGGAGGGCGTGGCCGGCTTCGGCAACCCCACCACGCCGGAGCTCGTGGACCTCTTCGGACGGAAGAATCCGGGAAAGGGTCTGAAAATACGCTTCCTGGACGATAAGATCACCGTCGATATCCTCATCGTCGTCCGCGCTCCCGGCAGCATCACCGACACGGCTGTACACGTACAGGACGTGGTGTGCAGCGAGGTGGAGTCCATCACCGGCATGAACGCGGTGGTGAACGTCCACGTCACGGGCGTTTCCTTCGACAAGTGATCGAAACTGAGATTCATCCGGAGCCCCGTCGCGGGGCTCCGCGCTGTATTTGGAGGCAGTTATGACAAGATCTGCTGCGAGAGAGATCTCTATCCAGCTCGGCTTCTCCGTGGCCGGGGCGGACCTGGAGCCGGAGGCGGCCGTGGAGGCCTTCTTCGAGCCGGAGCATTACGCGTCCCTGGCCGGAGAGGACGAGCTGTACGCAGAAAAGCCTGACCGGCGGGACATGGATTTCATCCGCCGGAGCGTGTGCGGCGTGGCGGAGCACCGCGGGGAGCTGGACAAGCTCATCGGCAAGTACGCCAAGGGCTGGCGCCCCGAGCGCATCAGCCGCAGCGCCGCCGCCATCCTGCGCCAGGCCATGTTCGAGATACTCTATATGCCCGACGTACCGCCGGCGGCTGCCATGGACGAGGCGGTGGAGCTTGCCAAGGGCTACGAGGACGCCGATGTGGTGGCGTTCATCAACGGCGTGCTGGGCGGCTTTTATCGAGGCGAGATAGAGAACGACCACCCGGAGAAAAAGGATGAATGAGCAGACCTTCACCGTCACGGCCCTGAACGAGTACATAAAGGGCCTGGTGGACACCGACCCGCTGCTGGGCCGGGTAGCGGTGCGGGGGGAGCTTTCCAACTATAAGGTCTATCCCTCCGGCCACCACTACTTCACCATGAAGGACGGCCAGTCCAGCCTGCGGTGCGTCATGTTCCGCTCCAGCGCGGAAAAGCTCCGCTTCCGGCCGGAAAACGGCATGTCTGTCACGGCCACGGGCCGGATCACGGTCTATCCCCGGGATGGGGCCTATCAGCTGTATGTGGGCTCTCTGATGCCGGACGGCGTGGGAGACCTGCAGGTGGCCTTCGAGCAGCTGAAAGCAAAGCTTGCCGCCGAGGGCCTTTTCGATCCGGAGCACAAAAAACCCCTGTCGGCGTTTCCGGACCGGGTAGCGGTCATCACCAGCGGCGCGGGCGCGGCGGTGCACGATATCATCCGTGTGCTGGGCAAGCGCTGGCCCATGGCGAAGATACTGGTCCTGCCGGTACGGGTCCAGGGCACGGAGGCGCCGCCGGAGATCGTGGGCGCCATACGGTACGCCAACCGCCATCATGTGGCGGACCTGATCATCACCGGCCGGGGCGGCGGGTCCATGGAGGACCTGTGGGCCTTCAACGACGAGCGGGTGGCCCGGGCCATCTATGAGTCCGAGATACCGGTCATATCCGCCGTAGGCCACGAGCCGGACGTGACCATCGCCGACTACGTGGCGGACAAGCGGGCGGCTACGCCCTCCAACGCCGCGGAGATCGCGGGACCGGACGGGGCGGACGTGGCAGCCTATATCGCCCAGAGCGGCATCCGGCTGGGTCAGGCCATGGGGAAGAAGCTGGACATGCTCTCCCGGCGGCTGCAGGAGCTTGCCGGCCGGCCGGCGCTGACGGACCCGGAGGTGTATCTGGGCGCCAAGCGCATGGCCCTGGACCACGCCCGTTCCGATCTGGCCGCCGCGGGAGAGCGGCTCACCGGCGAAAAACGCCGGACCTATGTGGCCCTGGCGGCAAAGCTGGACGCCCTGAGCCCCCTGAAGGTACTGGGTCGGGGCTATGCCATCGCGGAAAAGGACGGGAAGGCCCTTCGCACCGCCGCCGACGCGGCGGCAGGGGACCGCATCACCGTTCGACTGACCGGCGGCAGCTTGGGCTGCGCCGTGGAGGAGGTACGCCATGAAAAAGAATGAACAGACCTTTGAGCAGTCCCTGGAACGGCTGGAGCAGATCGTACGCCTGCTGGAGAAGGGGGACGCCCCCCTGGCGGAGAGCCTGGGGCTGTTTGAGGAGGGCACGGCGCTGATCCGCGCCTGTTCAAAACAGCTGGACGAGGCGGAACAGAAGGTGGTCCAGCTGCGCAAGGGACCGGATGGAGAGCCGGAGGAACTTCCCTTCGAGTGAATGGTTGGTAGGATTAGAGAATTGCGAAGGCCGGTCAGGCCGAGCCGCGCGGCATTCCCGCGCGTAAATCCAAAAGCCGCAATATATCAGGCTTTTGGATTATGCCGGCGGGATTCACTCCCGCCGAGCAGATCTGATTTGAGCTGTCAAAACATGGTTTTTGACAAGCTCGAGTAGAAAGGAGCGCATATGGACCCACTGGAGAGATATGAGCAGTACAAGGCCATGGTGGACCTGTGGCTGGCAGGCCGCCTTGTCCCCGAAGGGGACGGGGCAGACGGGCTCCGGGAAGCCATGGCATACACCCTGAAGGCGGGCGGCAAGCGGGTGCGGCCTGTGCTGTGCCTGGAATTCGCCCGCATCTGCGGTCTGGAGCCGGAGGACGCGGTGCCTGTGGCCTGCGCGGTGGAGCTTTTGCACACCTATACCCTTATCCACGACGACATGCCCTGCATGGACGACGACAGCCAGCGCCGGGGCCAGCCCTCCAATCACGTGAAGTTTGGAGAGGGCACCGCGCTGCTGGCCGGTGACTGTCTCCAGGCGGAGGCCTTCGCCGCCGTGTGCGACGCGCCGGTGGATGAGACGGACCGCTACCGCTGCTGTCAGCTTCTCGCCGCCGCCGCCGGCGTGAGAGGCATATGCGGCGGGCAGTATATGGACCTGGCTGATGGGGAGGTCACCCCTGAGAGCCTGACCGCCGCAGACGTGCGCAAGACGGCCGCCCTCATGGCAGCCGCCTGCGCCATGGGCGCCGCCGCCGCCGGTGCGGACAACGATACCGTGGCCGCCGCCCGGGACTACGGCGCGGCCCTGGGCATGGCGTTCCAGATCCGGGACGACATGCTGGACGGTGACGGCTTCGCGGCGCTGCTGGGGCCGGAGAAATGTCAGGCCATGGCCGAAGGCTATACCCAGGACGCCTTCCGGCTTTTGAACGAGTTCGAGGATACAGAGTTCCTGCAGGAGATGACGGAAAAGCTCTGCGGCAGGAAAGCGTGACAGCCAGTCAAGGAGGATAAAGCTGTGACAAAGAGAATACTCAGCATTCTGTTGCTGATAGGTACGCTTGTCAGCCTTTGCGTGCCCGCGCTCGCTGCGGACGCCCAGGAGGAGACATTCACCGCCATAGAGGAGCCGGCGGCGCCTGATGACCTGGAGGCCGAGGCGGCCGTTGAGCCGGAAGCTCCGGAGGCGCCGGAGGAGCCCGCGGCGCCCGAAGAGAACGCGGAGCCGGCGAAGGCCCTGCCCCAGGAGGAGGCTCCCGCAGAGGCGATGGAGGCGGATGTGCCCGTGGCAGCCACCACGACCTCCGGTACCTGTGGTACCGGCGTTACCTGGCGCCTGTCGGGCGGCACGCTGACTATCAGCGGCAGCGGCGCCATCAACGCCTACTCGTTCTATGTGGGGAGAATGGCTCCCTGGTATGACTACAGGGACGAGATAACATCCGTGGTCATCAGCAGCGGCGTGACCGGCATCGGCGACGAGGCGTTTTTCAACTGTACCGCCATGACGTCGCTCACTCTGCCCAATACGCTGACGACCATCGGCGAACGTGTTTTCCAGGACTGCGAGGGCCTGCGTTCCGTCACCATCCCCGCCTCTGTGACCTCCATAGGCGAGGTGGCGTTCTCCCGCTGCCTGAGCCTCACGTCCGCCACGATCAACGGCAAGCTGGATAAAATACCTTCCAGAATGTTTGCTGGCTGCGCCAGGCTGCAGACCGTGACCATCCCGGAGGGCGTGATCAGTATAGGCGGCTATGCCTTTGACGGGTGCACGTCTCTTGGCAGTATCACCTTCCCCAACAGCTTGGAGGTCCTCTATCAGGGAGCGTTCCAGGGCTGCTCGGCGCTGAGAAGCGTTACCTTCCCCGTGAATGTGCGGTCCATCGGCATGGAGACCTTTGCCAACTGCACCTCTCTCGCCAGCGTGACCTTCCTGGGGAGCCGGACCGTTGCCATGGGCGACAGGGTCTTCACCAACACCCCCTGGCAGAGGGCTCAGGGCAGCTTCGTCATCAAAAACGGCGAGCTGCAGGAGTACCAGGGCCCCGGCGGCAGCGTGACCATCCCCAGCACTGTCACCAGCATCGGCAGCCGCGCCTTCTATGGGCAGACCAGCGTGACGGCCGTGACTATCCCCTCTTCGGTCAGGACCATTGATGATTGGGCATTCGGCGAGTCGGGGATCAGATCCATCACTATCCCCTCCGGTGTCACCTCCATCGGCAACTGGGCCTTTGAAAGCTGCATGTCTCTGGCCAGCGTCAGTATTGCCTCTACCGTCCGGACCATCGGTGAAGACGCCTTCTGGGGCTGCCAGGTACTCAGTTCGGTGACCCTTGCCGAGGGCGTGCGCACCATCGGCAAGGAGGCGTTCCGGGACTGCGTGGCGCTCAAGAGCATCACCATCCCCTCCACGGTGACCTCCATGGGCGACTATGCCCTTTACAACGACGCCCTGCGCAAGATCATCATCAACGGCGCCACCTTTACCTACGGCAAGACCTACGGGGATTGGGAGAAGCTCTCCGCCGCGACTGTATATTCCAACGGCTCCAGTTCGGCCAGAAACTATGCCACGGCTATTGGCGCTCACTACGAAGAGATCGGCCAGCAGCATCGGAACGGCTGGGTGAGAACAGAGGGCACGACCTGGTTCTACTATAAGGACGGCGCGCTTGTGGCCAGCGACTGGCTGTATGACGGCGCGTGGTACTTCATGGACCCGGACGGAAAGATGAAGGAGGGCCTTGACGAGATCGCTCTGGGCCGGTCCGACGACGGGGTGTACTACTTCAACGAGAAGCACGACGGCTCCTACGGCCACGTGATGGTGGGCTGGCAGACGGTCAGCGGCAAGCGGTACTACTTCAACCCCAAGCACGACGGCGCCTACGGCCGGGCCCTCACCGGCTGGCAGTGGCTGGACCGCAGCTGGTACTATTTCTCCCCGGATACCGGCGAGATGCTGACCGGCTGGCAGAACATCGGCGGCAAGCGGTTCTATCTCCTCCCGGATACTGGCAAGATGGTGACCGGCTGGAAGTACATCAGCGGGGAGTGGTATTGCTTCAATTCCGACGGCTCCATGATAACGAGCGCCTGGCAGTACTACAACAAGAACTGGTGCTTCCTGGGCCCCGACGGCAGGATGTATGAGGGCCTGCGGACCATCGACCTGGGCCGGCACGACGACGGCGTGTATTACTTCTATGAAGAGCACGACGGCAACTACGGCATCGTGATGTCGGGCTGGCAGACCGTCAACGGGAACACTTATTACTTCGACCCCGCCCACAACGGCACCTTCGGCCGGGCCTATACCGGCACCCACACCATCAACGGCAGGAGCTATACCTTCGACAGCCAAGGCCGGCTGGTGAGCTGAACCTTACAGCATAAAAACGGGAGCGGACGCGAGTCCGCTCCTGTTTTTGGTTACGGATATTATTCATTTTGTAATGAAAATATACAAAAAATGCCTTGAAAAATCGGAAACGGTTTGCTATGATAATGGGACTTGCGAAGAAACTCACCGAAGTGTGACAGGGAGCCGCCATGGGTCTTTTGGATGATATCCGGTCACCAGCCGACGTGAAGGCCCTCCCCGCGGAGGCGCTGGACGAGCTGTGCCGGGAGATAAGAGAATATCTGGTCACGTCTCTGTCCAAACACGGGGGCCATCTGGCGTCCAACCTGGGTGTGGTGGAGCTGACCGTGGCGCTGCACCGGGTCTACGATACCAGCCGGGACAGGCTGGTGTTCGACGTGGGGCACCAGTGCTATACCCACAAGCTGCTCACCGGCCGGAAGGATTTTTCAGAGCTCCGGGAGATGGGCGGTCTGTCCGGTTTCCCCAAGCCCTACGAGAGCGTCCATGACGCCTTTATCGCCGGCCACGCCTCCAACTCCGTGTCGGTGGCCTTGGGCATGGCCCGGGCCCGGACGGCAAAGGGGGAGGACTACGACGTGGTGGCCCTCATCGGCGATGGCGCCCTGAACGGGGGCATGGCCTTCGAAGGGTTGTCTGACGCCGGCCACAGCGGCGAGCCGCTGGTGGTAGTGCTGAACGACAACGGCATGAGCATCAACGAGGGCGTGGGGGGCCTGGCGGACATGCTGGGCCGCATGCGCACCCGTGTGGAGTATATCAAGTTCAAAAAGTGGTACCGGGGCTCCTTCCTGCCCAAGATCCCCGGCGTGTCGCCGGCGATCCTGGCGGTGAAGAGCTGGCTGAAGGAGCGGATCATCCCGGAGAACATCTTCGATAACCTGGGCTTTGAGTACATCGGTCCCATCAACGGCCACGATATCCGTAAGGTGACCAACGCCATCCGCTGGGCCAAAGAATACAAGGCACCGGTGTTGGTCCACGTGATAACCAAAAAGGGGAAGGGCTACGCCCCCGCGGAGCAGGCTCCGGAGGCCTTCCACGGGGTGGGCGCCTTCGATGTGAAGAGCGGCGTGCCTAAGTACACAGGCGAGGATTTCTCGTCTGTGTTCGGCAGGACCCTGACGGAGATCGCTGGGGAGGACAAGTCCGTGGTGGCCATCACGGCCGCTATGATGGAGGGTACCGGCCTCATCGGCTTCCAGGAGGCATGGCCCGACCGGTTCTTCGACGTGGGCATCGCTGAGGAGCACGCCTGCGCCATGGCTGCGGGTATGGCTGCCCAAGGACTCAAGCCGGTGTTCGCCGTGTACTCCACGTTCCTGCAGAGAAGCTATGATATGCTCATACACGATGTGGCCCTAATGGGCCTGCACGTGGTGCTGGCCGTGGACCGGGCGGGCATCGTGGGCAGAGACGGCCAGACCCATCAGGGTGTGTTCGACGTGGCCTACCTCTCCAGCGTGCCGGGGATGAAGATATACGCTCCCGCCAACTTCGCGGAGCTGAAAGCGATGCTGCGCAGGGCGGTGCTGGAGGATACAGGCCCTGTGGCGGTGCGCTATCCCCGCGGCGGGGAGGGACTTTTCCTGGGCGATACCTCCGGCAAGGCAGCGGAAACGGTGTATTTCCATGGCGATGCTGTCACCATGGTGTCCTACGGCACGGAGATCAACGAGGTCATGGAGGCCGCCAGGATGCTCCGGAGCGGAGGGACCGACCCTGAGGTCATCAAACTGAATGTTCTCTCGCCCCTGGATCCGGAGCCGGTGCTGACCTCTGTCCGCAGGACCGGGGCGCTGCTGGTGGCGGAGGAAGTCTGCGCCGCTGGGTGCGTGGGCGAAAGGCTCATGGCTGCGGTGGAGCAGGCGGGCGTCCCCCTGCTGGCGGCCCGGCTGGTGAACTTGGGCGACGGCGTTGTGGAGCACGGAGCGCCTCAAGCGCTGCTGCAGAAAATGGGATTGGACAACGGCTCTCTCTGCAGGGCCGTGTTGGAGATGCTGCATGGGAAAGACAAGGCTTGACCAGATCGTATTTGACCAGGGCCACGCCCCCAGCCGGGAGCGGGCCAAGGCGCTGATCTTGGCGGGCGACGTATATGTGAATGGGGAGAAGGTGACCCGGCCCGGCGTGACGGTGGATGACACCGCCGCCGTGGAGGTCCGGGGCGCCAAGCTGCCCTATGTGAGCCGGGGCGGGCTGAAACTGGAAAAGGCGCTGGATACCTTCGCCATCGACCCCGCGGGATCCACCTGCGTGGACTGCGGCGCCTCCACCGGGGGCTTTACCGACTGCCTTCTGCAGCGGGGCGCAAAGCGTGTCTACGCCGTGGACGTGGGCTACGGTCAGCTGGCCTGGAGCCTTCGCAACGACGAGAGGGTCACGGTGATGGAGCGGGTGAACGCCCGGAACCTAACGCCGGATATGTTCCAGGAGGCCATGGATATGGCTGTTATGGACATGTCATTCATCTCCCTGGGACTGGTGCTGCCGGCGGTGAAGAGCCTGCTCACCGACAGGGGCCAGGTTGTCTGCCTGGTGAAGCCCCAGTTCGAGGCCGGCCGGGAGAAGGTGGGCAAGAAGGGCGTGGTCCGGGACCCGGCCGTGCACCGGGAGGTGCTGGAGCGGTTTGCCGAGAGCGCCGCTGAACTTGGCTTTTCCCTGCGGGGCCTGACCTTTTCCCCGGTGCGGGGCCCGGAGGGGAATATAGAATATCTGGCCTGGCTGGGCCTGGAGGGGCCGGCCATCGAGCCTGATTTTGCGGCCGTGGTGGCCGATTCCCACCGGGCGCTGGACGGAAAGGGGAGCGGAACATGAAAAAGATCGTGCTTTGTCCCAATGTCCAGCGGGACGGGGACTTCTCTTTCACGGCGGCAGTGAAGGCCATGCTGGAGGCGGAGGGCTGCAAGGTCGTGGTGAGCCCCGTGTGCGGCGAGCCGGACACCGTCCCGCCCTTTGAGACGGAGGAACTGGACACGGCGCTTGCAGGTGCGGACCTGCTGGTGACCCTGGGCGGCGACGGGACCATCCTTCGCATCGCGCCGGTGGTCATGGTCCACGACGCGCCTCTGGTGGGGGTGAACTTGGGCCACACAGGCTTTCTCACGGAGCTGGACCGGGACAACACCGACCTCCTGAAAAAGGCGGCGGCGGGGGATTTCCGCATCGTGCCCCGGATGATGCTGGACGTGGAGATCCGCCGGGGCGGACGGCGCGTGTTTTTTGATACCGCCCTGAACGACGCGGTCATATCCGGCATCGTGCAGAACATACACCTGCTGGCCAAGGGGGACGGGGACCGTATCCTGTCCTTCTCCGGCGACGGCGTCATCGTCTCCTCACCCACAGGCTCCACCGCCTATTCCATGGCGGCGGGCGGCCCGCTGGTGGAGCCGGGGGCGGTGGCCATCGTGCTCACGCCCGTGTGCGCCCATATGCTGGCGGCCAGGAGCTTCGTCCTGGACCCGGAGCGGACCGTGACCATCCTGCCCCAGGACGTCAGCGAGGGGCGGCGGTGCGTGCTCAGCGTGGACGGCCGGGGCCTCATCGACCTGGAGGACGGGGACGAGGTCGTGGTAAAGAGATCAAAATACAAACTGCTCATGGCCGACCTCGGGACCAGGAGCTTTTACGAGACAGCATTCGATAAATTGGGGGAGAGAGCATGAAGACATCCAGACAAAGCGTGATCCTGGACATCATCGCCCAGGAGGACATCGAGACCCAGGGCCAGATGCTGGAGGCCCTGCAGGCCCGTGGCGTGAAGAGCACCCAGGCCACCGTGTCCCGGGACATCAAGGAGCTGCGCCTGGTCAAGGAGATCGGTCCCGAGGGGCGCTATCGCTACGCTCAGGCCGAACAGGACGAGTCCAGCGAGGCCACCCGCCGGCTGGAGGAGATCTTTCGGGAGGGATGCGTCAGCTTTGACCACGCCCTGCACACCGTGGTGGTGAAGACCCTGCCCGGTCTTGCCAGCGCCGTGTGCGCCTCCATCGACGCCATGGGCGAGGACACCATCCTTGGCTCCGTGGCCGGCGACGACACGGCCATCATCGTGCTGCGCAACGCCTCCGCGGCGGAGCGCCTCTGCGCCCAGCTGCGCCGGGCCTACAAGCGGTAAGGACGGGCGAGAGGATGCTCAGAAGTCTCCACATCGAAAATATCGCGGTGGTGGAGCGGGCGGACGTGGAGTTCCGGGAGGGGCTGAACGTGCTGACCGGCGAGACCGGCGCGGGCAAATCCATCATCATCGATGCGCTGTACGCCGTCACCGGCGGCCGGACCAGCCGGGAGCTGGTGCGTTCCGGGGCGGACAAGTGCCTCGCGGCGGCGGTGTTCGACGCGGACACCGCCCTGGATTGGTGCGCTGAGAACGGCATAGAGCCCGAAGACGGGACCCTGGTGGTCCAGCGGGGCGTCTCCGCCGACGGACGGGGCGTCTGCCGGGTGAACGGCGTGCCCGTGGCGGTGGGCCAGCTCCGCTCACTGGGAGCGCTGCTGGTGGACATCCACGGCCAGAACGACGGCCGGCAGCTTTTGGACGAGAGCCGCCACATCGACTATCTGGATGCCTTCGCCGGCGACGGGAGGGAACTGACTGTCTACAAAGCCGCCTATGAGGCCTACCTTGCCAATGAGCGGGAGATAGAACGCCTCACCATGGACGATGATTCCCGCCGGCGGCTGGCGGAGAGCCTGACCTATCGGGTGCAGGAGCTGGAAAAGGCCGAGCTGAAAGCCGGCGAGGAGCCGGAGCTGGAGGAGCGCAGCGAGCTTCTCCGAAACAGCGAAAAGCTCCGGGAGGCGGCGGACGGGGCCTTCACAGCCCTTTACGGAGACGAGCAGTCCGCCGTGGACCTGACCGGGTCCGCCCGGGGCTGGCTCAGCCGGGCCAAGGGCTGGAGCGCCGGTCTCGCGGAGGCGGATAAGCTCCTGAGCGAGGCGGAAGCTTTGCTGCAGGACGCGGCGGAACGGGTCCGTGACGTGCAGGACAGTCTGGACTTTTCCCCGGAGGAATTCGACCGGGTGGAAGGACGGCTGGCCCAGCTTCGGCGGCTGGAGAAGAAATTCAACTGCACCGATGAGGCCGAGCTCATCGCTCTGTATGAGGAGTCCGCCAGACGCCTTGCGGAGATAGAATACGGCGACGAGGCCCTGGAGCGGCTCTACGAAAAGCGTGCGGCCCTGGAAAAGGACTGCCGCGCCGCGGCCGAAAAGCTCACCCTGGCCCGTAAAAAGGCGGCTGATACCCTGGCCAAGCGCGTGGTAGGGGAGCTCAAGGAACTCAGCATGCCCTCGGTCCGGTTCGTGACCGAGATGGCGCCTCTGGGCGGAAAGCCCGGCTTTGGGCCAAAGGGTGCGGACGAGGTGCGCTTTCTCATGAGCGCCAACGCCGGCGAGGAACCGGGGCGCATCGCAAAGATCGCCTCCGGCGGCGAACTGAGCCGCATCATGCTGGCCCTGAAGACCGTGTTCGGCCAGAACGACCCGGTGCCCACAGCGGTGTTCGATGAGATCGACACCGGCGTGTCCGGCGTGGCGGCCAGCCGGGTGGGGGAAAAGCTTGCCATCACAGGGATGGGACGGCAGGTGCTGTGCGTGAGCCATCTTCCGCAGATCGCGGCCATGGCCGACAGTCAATATCTCATTGAAAAAAGCGAGCGCGCCGGGCGGACCTATACCACCGTCACGGAGCTGGACCGGGCCGGCCGGCGGCGGGAGATCGCCCGCCTCATCGGCGGCGACAACATCACCGATACGACGACCGCCTCCGCCGAGGAGCAGCTTTCCGCGGCGGACGCGTGGAAACAAAAACAGCATTGAGGAGAATAGGAACATGACACTGTACGACGAACTGGTGGAGCGGGGCCTCATCGCCCAGGTGACGGATGAGGACAAGATAAAGGACCTGATCAACGAGGGTAAGGCCACCTTCTATATCGGCTTCGACTGCACGGCGGACAGCCTGACCGCCGGCCACTTCGTGACGCTCACCTTTATGAAGCGGCTACAGCAGGCAGGCAACAAGCCCATCGCCCTCATCGGCGGCGGCACCACTATGATCGGCGACCCCTCTGGCCGTACCGATATGCGCAAGATGCTGACCCGGGAGGCCATCGACCACAACGCCCAGTGCTTCAAAAAGCAGATGGAGAGCTTCATCGACTTCGGCGAGGGTCCCGGCAAGGCCATGATGGTGAACAACGCCGACTGGCTGTTGAACCTCAATTACGTGGACCTGCTGCGGGAGGTGGGCGCCTGCTTCTCCGTGAACAACATGCTCCGGGCCGAGTGCTACAAGCAGCGCATGGAGAAGGGCCTCTCCTTCCTGGAGTTCAACTACATGATCATGCAGTCCTACGATTTTTACCACATGTTCCAAACCCTGGGCTGCAACATGCAGTTCGGCGGCAATGACCAGTGGAGCAACATGCTGGGCGGCACGGAGCTCATCCGCCGGAAACTGGGCAAGGACGCCTACGCCATGACCGTGACGCTGCTTACCGACTCCAACGGCAACAAGATGGGCAAGACCGCCGGCAACGCCGTGTGGCTGGACCCCAACAAGACCAGCCCCTACGACTTCTACCAGTACTGGCGCAACGTGGGCGACGGAGACGTGATGAATTGCATCCGCATGCTCACGTTCCTGCCTATGGAGCAGATCCGCCAGATGGATACCTGGCGCGACCAGAAGCTGAACGAGGCCAAGGAGATCCTGGCCTATGAGCTGACCAAGATGGTCCACGGCGAGGCGGAGGCCCAGAAGGCCCAAAGCGCAGCCCGGGCCCTGTTCGGCGCCGGGGACCACGAGGAGATGCCTGTGACGGAGATCGGCGAGGCGGACCTGACCGACGGGGCGGCGGACATCAAGCTGCTGCTGGTGAAGGCGGGGCTCGTCAAGTCCAACTCCGAGGCCCGGCAGAACATCGCTCAGGGCGGCGTGACCCTGGACGGGGAGAAGGTCACGGACATGTTCCTGGCCGTCCCCGCCGAAAAGCTCAGAGAGGGCGTGCTCCTGAAACGGGGCAAGAAGAGCTTCCGCAAGATCGTGCTCAAGTAAATTTATAGTGTTTTAAAAGGCAAAATTGTTGAAGTTTGATGATGTCGATGCGCGGTTTTTGGTGGAACTGTGCATTGACATCATCGCTTTAAAACGATAAAATTACAGCGTACATAATAGGCGGACAATGTTGCCCGCTAAAACGAAACTGAAAGGAAATCGCACAATGAAGAAGATCCTTGCTATCGTTCTGGCCCTGACAATGGTCCTGGCTCTGAGCGCGACTGCTTTCGCCGCGGAAGAGACCTACACCGTCGGTATCTGCCAGCTGGCTCCCCACCCGGCGCTGGACCAGGCTACCCAGGGGTTCAAGGACGCCTTGGTCGAGGCGTTTGGTGAGAACGTGAAGTTTGACGAGGGCAACGCGGGCGGCGATACCGCCAACTGCGCCACCATCATCGACGGCTTCGTGGCCAACGATGTGGACCTGATCCTGGGCAACGCCACCCCTGCCGTTCAGGCCGCCGCCTCCGCCACCGCCGACATCCCCGTGCTGGGCACTGCCGTCACCAACTACGGTGTGGCGCTGAACCTTGACACCACCGAGGACAAGGTCCTGGGCGGCAATGTCTCCGGTACCTCTGACCTGGCCCCCCTGGACCAGCAGGCCGCTATGCTGCAGGAGCTGTTCCCCGACGCTAAGAACGTGGGCCTGCTGTACTGCTCCGCTGAGCCCAACTCCGTTTATCAGATCGAGACCATCCAGGGCTTCCTGGAGGATATGGGCTATGTCTGCACACCTTATGCTTTCAATGACGTGAACGATCTGCAGGCTGTTACCCAGAATGCCTGCGATAACTCCGACGTGCTGTACATCCCCACCGATAACACCGCCGCCAACAACACCTCCACCATCGCGGATGTGGTCATCCCCGCTGAAGTGCCTGTCATTGCCGGCGAGGAGGGCATCTGCAAGGGCTGTGGCGTGGCTACCCTGTCCATCAGCTACTATGAGCTGGGCCAGATCACCGGCGAGATGGCTGCGCAAATCCTGACCGGCGAGAAGGACGTGTCTGAGATGGCGGTCGGCTTCGACACCACCCTGGACAAGCTCTACAACCCCGACATCTGCGAGACGCTGGGCATCGAGATCCCCGAGGGCTACACTGCCATCGAGATGGAGGAAGCTGCCGCTGAGTAAGCGCAGTCCTGAACGCTTTTTAAAACCGCAAACCAGCGGAAAAGGGCATTTCCTTTTCCGCTGGGTTTTGCTTTGATAAACGACAGCATTTACCCATTACTTCGGAGGACTACCACATGGATCTTCTTCTCTCATTCGTCCGGTCGCTGCCCGGCGCGTTCGGTCAGGGCCTTGCCTGGGGCCTGATGGCCATCGGCGTGTATCTGACATACAAGATACTGGACGTGGCCGACCTGACGGTGGACGGCTCTCTGGCTACTGGCGGCGCTGTGTGCGCCGTGCTGATATCCCTGGGCTGGAATCCCTGGCTGGCGTTGCTAATGGCTGTCATCGCCGGCATGCTGGCCGGGCTTGCCACAGGCCTGCTGCACACGAGCTGCGGTATACCAGCCATCCTGGCGGGCATTCTTACCCAGCTGGCGCTGTATTCCCTGAATCTGCGCATTATGGCTATCGGGGATACGGCAAAGACAAAAGCCACCCTGGCCCTGAGCGTGGACAGGAACCCGCTTCTGGTCTCCTCCCGCTATGTGCGGGCGCTGGCCGTCAATAACCCGCTGCTGCTGCTGGCTGTCATCGTGGCCGTCGTCATCGCGCTGCTTTACTGGTTCTTCGGCACGGAGCTGGGCTGCTCCATCCGGGCTACCGGCGCCAACCAGAGCATGAGCCGTGCCCAGGGCATCAATACTGACAAGAACAAGGTGCTGGGGCTGGTGGTCTCCAACGGCCTTGTGGCCCTCAGCGGCGCGCTGCTGGCCCAGTATTCCGGCAGCGCCACCATCGATATGGGCCGCGGCGCCATCGTCATCGGTCTGGCGGCCGTCATCATCGGCGAGGTGCTGCTGGGGAAGGTGTTCCGCAACTTCGCGCTGAAGCTGCTGTCCGCTGTCATCGGCGCCATTATTTACTATATGGTCATCACGCTGGTGCTGCGCATGGGCCTGGAATCCACGGACCTGAAGCTGCTCACTGCGCTGGTGGTAGCCATCTTCCTGACGGTCCCCTATTGGAAGGAGAAGTATTTCACCAAGGCGAAGAAGGAGGTCAAGACCGATGCTTGAGCTGAACAACATCTACAAGACCTTCAATCCCGGTACGGTGAATGAAAAGCACGCGCTGAACGGCATCAGCCTGAAGCTGAATGAGGGCGACTTCGTCACCGTCATCGGCTCCAACGGCGCGGGCAAGTCCACGGTCCTGAACGCCATCGCGGGCGTGTGGCCCGTCGACTCCGGATCCATCGTCATCGACGGCCAGAACGTGACTGGCCTGCCCGAGTACAAGCGGGCCAAGTTCCTGGGCCGGGTGTTCCAGGACCCCATGACCGGCACCGCCGCTACCATGGAGATCCAGGAGAACCTCGCTCTTGCCAAACGACGTGGCGACCGGCGCACACTGCGCGCAGGTATCACGAAAAAGGAGCAGGAAGAGTACCGGGAGCAGCTGCGGGCGCTGGACCTGGGTCTTGAGGACCGGATGACCACGAAGGTGGGGCTTCTCTCCGGCGGCCAGCGCCAGGCGCTGACCCTGCTGATGGCCACGCTGAAAAAGCCCAAGCTGCTCCTGCTGGACGAGCACACCGCGGCCCTTGACCCCAAGACGGCGGAAAAGGTCCTGAACACCACCGATCGGGTCATCAAGGAGCACAATTTGACCGCGTTCATGGTCACCCACAACATGAAGGACGCCATCGCCCACGGAAACCGGCTCATCATGATGAACGAGGGCAAGATCATCCTGGACATCGGAGAGGAGGAGAAGAAGGGCCTCACCATGAAGGACCTGCTGGATAAATTCGCCGAGATCTCCGGCAGCAGCATCCAAAGTGACAAGGTACTACTTGCGTAGTCGTTTGAAAGAATCCCGGAGCGGATCATGAACAGCACCCCATTTGTTAGACAGTATGGTATACTGATAACGAATGGGGTGTTGCTTATGCCAAAAGGGAAGCCA
>CANRNF010000005.1 GCA_947631865.1 uncultured Oscillospiraceae bacterium
AGCAGGCCTGCCGGGCCCACGGCGTGGAGGTCGAGCCCTTTGTGAAGGAAGTCAACGACTTCATCGCGGCGAACGCCTGAGAGCAGATGCGGCGGGCTGAATGCCCGCCGCTTTTTTATTGCCGATGATACATCTATCACCACGCCTGGAGGCGGTGGCCCGACTGGTCCCAGAGGGGGCCAGGGCCATCGACGTGGGCACAGATCATGCCATGATCCCCGTATGGCTCGTCCAGACGGGACGATGCTCCCATGTGCTGGCCACTGACATTCGCTCCGGGCCGCTGGATAACGCCGCGGCCCTCATTGAGCGCACCGGCACTGGCGGTGCTATCCGCCTTCTGCAGACCGACGGTCTTGCCGGCCTCGGACCAGATGACGGTGACACCGTTATCCTCGCCGGCATGGGCGGTGAGACCATGATCAACATCCTCTCCGCAGCGCGCTGGACCGCGGAAGAGGGAATACTCCTCATACTGGAACCCCAGAGCAAGCGCAGCGACCTGCGCCGGTGGCTCATCAGCCGTGGTCACAAGATCACGTCAGAACAGCTCGCGGAGGATGCCGGGCGTGTCTATCCTATCCTGACGGTCCAGGTCGGCCCGTCTCCCGCCTACAGCGAAGCAGAGCTGCACCTGGGCCGCTTGGAGCAGATCGCGGCCGACCCGCTCTTTGACCGCTGGCTCGATGCGCTGCGGGCCCAGGCGGCGAAGGCCGCGCCCTTCAACTCTGATGCTGCGGCACTTGCTTGCGAATACGATAAGATTAAGGAGAGATATTGCCATGGCGACAGTAGGTGATGTCTTTGCGTTTTTAGATGAGAAGGCCCCTGTGACTGGAAAAATGGACTTTGACAACGTGGGTCTGCTGGTGGGGCACAGCAGCGCGCCCGTGACGCGCATTCTGACGGCCCTGGATATCACGGACGAGGTCATCGCTGAGGCGTCGGACATAGGCGCCGAGCTCATCGTGAGCCACCATCCGCTGTTCTTTGAGCTGAAGGCCGTGTCAGACGCCTCCTGGGAGGGGCAGAGAGCCCTCTCCCTGGCTGAGAAGAGCATCGCCGCCATCTGTATGCACACCAACCTGGACGCGGCCCACGGCGGCGTGAACGACGCGCTGATGGCCGCTCTCGGCGGCAAGGTGGAGGCTATATTGGAACCAGACACCGGTATTGGACGGATCGGCGAGCTGGACAGGGAAGTGCCTTTCTCAGAATTTTTGCCCTTTGCAAAGAGGGCGCTCGCCTCCAATGGCCTGCGCTACCATGACGCTGGCCGCCCCGTGAAGCATCTCGCCGTGTGCGGCGGCTCCGGCGGCAGTGAGATAGGCCTCGCCGCGGCGGCAGGGTGTGACACCTATGTGACGGCGGACGTGAAGTACAATCAATTCCTCGAGGCGAAACATCTGGGGCTGAACCTCATCGACGGCGACCACTTCTGCACGGAGAACGTAGTGGTGCCGGTGCTGCACCAGTGGCTCTCCCAGGCTTTCCCGGATGTTGACGTGCGTATCTCCCAGGTCCACGGCCAGACGGCGCAGTTCCTATAAAATTGTCATAAACCATCCCTCCCGGGCGTATGTTTAAGCAAACATGCCTTGGAGGGATCATTGTGGACAGCATCTATGAGGATATTGCCCGCAGGACGGACGGGGACATCTATCTGGGCGTCGTCGGGCCGGTGCGGACAGGAAAATCGACCTTCATCAAGCGTTTCATGGAGACGCTGGTCATCCCCAACATCGAAAACATATACAAGAAGGAACGCGCCATCGACGAGCTCCCCCAGTCCGGCTCCGGCCGCACCGTCATGACAGCGGAGCCCAAGTTCGTGCCGGAGGAGGCCGCGGAGCTCACGCTCAGCGAGGCTGTCACGGCGAAGGTCAGGCTCATCGACTGCGTGGGCTACATGGTCCCCGGCGCGGAGGGCCTCTACGAGGACGGGGCGGAGCGGAAGGTGATGACCCCCTGGTATGACCATGAGATCACTATGACCCAGGCGGCGGAGGAGGGGACCCGGAAGGTCATCTCCGATCACTCCACCATCGGCGTCGTGCTCACCACCGACGGCAGCTTCGGCGACATCCCCCGGGAGAACTACCTGGCCGCGGAGGAGCGAGTCATCAAGGAGCTGAAGGATATCGGCAAGCCTTTTGCCGTCATCGTGAACAGCGCTGACCCGGAGGGGGAGGAGGCCGCAGCTCTCGCGGGGCAGATCAGCATCCAATACGGCGTGCCCTGCATGGCGCTGAACTGCCAGGATCTGGACGGTAAGGACATCCACGCGGTCATGGAGGCCATCCTCTTCCAGTTCCCCCTGCAGGAATTGTCCATATGGCTTCCCGCATGGGCGGAGGCGCTGCCGGAAGACTGTGAGCTTGTCCAATCGCTCTATGGGATGCTCACCGACGCTGGCGAGCACATGTGTGCGTTAAAGGACGCCTATGGCTGCATGGACGCCCTCGCCGCCAGCGAGCTCATAGGCGGCGCCCGTATCTCCGCGGTCCAGCCGGGCGCCGGCACGGCCAGCGCGGTAGTGGAGCTGGAGCAGTCGCTTTATTACCGCACTATCAGCGAGCAATCCGGCTTCGAGATACAGGACGACGGGGATCTGATGGAGCTGCTCCGGTCTTTGAAGAGCGTCAAGACGGAATACGACCACGTCCACGAGGCCCTGGAACAGGCCCGTGAGACCGGCTACGGCATCATCATGCCCGGTCCGGAGGAGATGGAGCTGGAGGAGCCCCAGATCGTGAACAAGGCCGGCCGCTACAGCGTCCGCCTTAAAGCAGGCGCTCCTGCCATCCACTTGTTCCGCACCCATGTAGAGACGGAGGTATCTCCGGCCGTGGGCGGGGAGAAGGCGTCGGAGCAGATCGTGAGCTTCCTTCTCCAGGGCTTTGACGGGGATATCAACCGAATTTGGGAGTCCAATATCTTTGGCAAATCCCTCTACGATATCGCCGAGGAGGGACTTACCACAAAGCTC
This sequence comes from uncultured Oscillospiraceae bacterium, assembly GCA_947631865.1. Taxonomy (GTDB): domain Bacteria; phylum Bacillota; class Clostridia; order Oscillospirales; family Oscillospiraceae; genus CAJOIG01. The sequence goes on from CANRNF010000005.1 coordinate 2,990, forward strand.
CAGCACATGCCCGCTTCGGCCCGGAACCGGCTTCGGTCCACCATCCAAAAGCTGGTGAACGACGGGGGCACGCGGCTCATCTGCATCGTGCTTTAACTATTGCGCGAACACCTGAAAACGAGGTATAATGCCATTAGGCATGATGCCTCGTTTTTCCATATTTCAACACCATGCGTCAGAATAGATGTCCCATCCGGCTCATACTCTTTCATGAGGTGGGCAGGATGAGCGAAAAAAGCTGGATAAAATGGTGGTACCCTCTGCTAGTGGTGGTGTTTCTCGCGATAGTGGCACTGGCCGGACAGGGTGACACGGAAATAACGGAGGCCCAGGCGCTGCCGCCGGTGCTGGTCATCGACCCTGGCCACGGCGGCGCTGATGGCGGCGCGGTGGCTGCCGACGGCACAAAGGAAAGCGGCATCAACCTGGATATAGCTCTGCGGCTGCGGGCTTTGGCCCAGTTCTGGGGCGTGGAGACGGTCATGACCCGGGAAAGCGAAGATATAGCCTACCCGGACAGCGCCGGCTCTATCGCGGCCAAAAAGGTGGCGGACCAGCACGCCAGAGTGGGACTTGTGAACAACACCCCCGGTGCGATGCTCCTCAGCATCCACCAGAACAACTATCCAGCCGCGGCGCCTCACGGCATCCAAGTCTTTTACGGTAAGACCGACGGCGGCAAAGACCTGGCAGAGATCGCCCAGGGGAACCTGACGGCACTGCTGTGCCCGGATAACCGCCGTCTGGCTGTCCCCATCGACAGGGATATCTACCTGATGAAGAACGTGGACTGCCCGGCGGTGCTGGTGGAGTGCGGTTTTCTCTCCAACCCCGGCGATCTGGGCAAGCTGAAAACGGATACATACAGAATGGAACTGGCAGCGGTGCTGCTGGGCTCCTATCTGCAATACATAAGAGGTACGATGACATGAAGGCGTCAAAAAGCGTGTTTTACTGCTCCGCCTGCGGCTACGAGACATCCCGCTGGCAGGGCCAATGCCCAAGCTGCCGGGCTTGGAACACCCTGGTGGAGGCCCCGGCGGAGCAAAAAGCTGCAGAGAAGGTCCGGCCCATACGGCGGGCCATGCCCAAGAGACTCCGGGAGCTGGATGACAGCGACGAGCTGCGGTTTTCCACCGGTATCCATGAGCTGGACCGGGTCCTGGGCGGCGGCGCCGTGCGGGGTTCCATCGTCCTGTTCGGCGGCGCGCCGGGCATCGGCAAATCCACGCTCCTGCTGCAGGCCTGCGGCTCCATTGCCCCGGAGGAGACCATCCTCTATGTGACCGGCGAGGAGAGCGAGCACCAGCTGAAAATGCGTGCCCAGCGCCTGGGCGTGGACCGGGACGCCCTGCACGTGCTGGCGGGAACGGACATCAACGACGTGATAGCCGCCATCGAGGACCTGGGACCCCAGATCGTCATCGTGGACTCCATCCAGACCGTGTACGACCCCAATATGACTACGGCTCCCGGCAGCGTGGGACAGGTGAAGCAGTGCGCCATGGAGATCATGCAGCTGGCCAAATCTTCCGGCTTCACCGCTTTCGTGGTGGGGCACGTCAATAAGGAGGGCGCCATCGCCGGTCCCAAGGTATTGGAGCACATGGTGGACTGCGTGCTGTACTTTGAGGGCGACGGAAGCCTCAGCTACCGCATTTTGCGGGCGGAAAAGAACCGCTTTGGCTCCACCAACGAGATCGGCGTTTTTGAGATGCGCCGGGAGGGCCTGCGGGAGGTGCCCAACCCCTCGGAGGTCATGCTGGCCGGCCGTCCTGTGGGCGTGCCCGGCACCTGCGTGGCGTGTGTGATGGAGGGCAGCCGCCCCATCCTGGCAGAGGTGCAGGCCCTGGTGACGCCTACGGGCTTTTCCGCCGCCCGGCGCACTTCCAATGGCTTTGATTACAACCGGCTGTATCTGCTGCTGGCCGTGCTGGAAAAGCGGGGCGGCATGAACGTGAGCTCCTGCGACGCCTATATCAATATCGTTGGCGGCCTCACGCTGGACGAACCTGCCGCGGATCTGGCCGCCTGCCTCGCCATCGCCTCCAGCTTCCGGGATATGCCCCTGCCGGACAAGCTGGCCGCGGTGGGGGAGGTGGGCCTCACCGGAGAGATCCGCGCCGTTCAGGCACTGGACCAGCGCCTTTCCGAGATCGCCCGGTTGGGCTTCACCCAGTGCGTGATCCCCTCCCGGATCCGGGGTGAACTGAAGCCGCCTAAAGGGCTGGAGCTCATCTACGTGAAGACCCTGCGGGAAGCTGTGGAGAAAACGCTGTGACGCTCCTGATAGGGAAGAGGTACGAGCCGATATTGGCCCAAAGCCTTGCGTGCCAAGGGATAGAAGTTCTTTGGCTCCCGGATAACAAGGACGTAGACCCACGACTTGCGGGGCACGCGGACCTGTCCGTATTCGTCTCCGACGGCCGCGTGGTGGCGGCAAAGGGGATATATCCTTCTATTGTTAACTTTTTGACTAATAGGGGATATACGGTGACAAAAGCCCAGCGGGAGCAGGGACCGGTCTATCCCAGGGACGCGGGGCTGTGCGTGTGCGCCATGGGGGAATACACGATTTATGACCCTGCAACCATAGACCCGGCGGTCATGCCGCTGCTGTGCGGCAGACCGGTCCATGTGAACCAAGGCTACGCCCGCTGCGCTGCGGCGATCGTAGACGACCATTCCATCATTACGTCGGACGCTGGCGTCTCCAGAGCCGCGAAAAACGCCGGGATGGATGTGCTGCTCATCGAGCCGGGCCACATAGATCTGGACGGATACGACTATGGATTCATCGGCGGCGCGTCATTTAAAATAAATAGTAATACAGTAGCGTTCACCGGAAATCTGGACGGACATCCGGACGAGGGACGTATTTATGATTTTCTCGCCGCCCACGGGCAGAAAGCCCTGATCCTGACGGACAGGCCCATATTCGATATAGGCGGCGCCATAGCCCTCCCCTAAATTCGGCATAATATTAATTATGCCGAATTTTTAGTGTATTTTGCCTATAGACAAGCCCTGTCCCTCTCTGCTATTATATTGCATTGTTGGAGGGCTTTTCCATGAGCTATCAGACCGAGGCGCCGCGGGTGCTGCGGGAATTTCTCGTGTACCACGACACCATCAAGGGACAATCGAAAAAAACGGTGGATTCCTATTTCATGGATCTGCGGACCTTTACCCGGTATCTCTATATTTCCCGGGACATGGTCCCCCGTGACACGCCCCTGGAAGACGTGGATATCCGGGGTGCGGACCTGGACTTCTACGGCTCTGTGACATTGGCGGAGGTCTATGACTTTTTGGCCTACCTTTCCCGCGACCGGGAGTTGAACGCGGCGTCCCGGGCGCGGATGATCACCAGCCTGAAGGGGTTTTACCGGTACCTCACCGTGAAGACGAAGCAGCTCACGGAAAACCCCGTCCAGGACCTGGACGCGCCCAAACTGAAAAAGACCCTTCCCCACTACCTGACCCTGGATGAGAGCCGCAGGCTCCTGAACGCTGTGGACGGGAAAAACGCCGAGCGCGACTACTGCATCCTCTGCCTGTTTTTGAACTGCGGCCTTCGTATCTCCGAGATGGTGGGCCTGAACCTCACGGACATCCGTCAGGACAGCCTTCTCATCCACGGCAAAGGCAGCAAGGAGCGCGTGGTCTACTTAAACCCCGCCAGCACAAAGGCACTGAATGACTGGCTGCTTGTCCGGAAGGATATACCTACAGCGGACAAAAACGCTGTTTTTCTCTCCAACCGGCGGACACGTATGAGCGTGGACGCAGTGCAGGTGATGGTCCACAAGACCCTCCTGAAGGCAGGTCTGGACGCCAGCCATATCTCCCCCCATAAGCTGCGCCACACGGCGGCTACCCTGATGCTCCAAAACGGCGTGGATGTGCGCACGCTCCAGGAGGTCTTGGGCCATGAGAACCTGAACACCACCCAGATCTACACCCACATCGCCAACGCGGAGCTGAAAAAGGCCGCGGCGGCCAATCCCCTGGGGGATTTTACACCGAAAGACACGGAGGAATGATCGAACATGGTATTTTCCAGCATCCTCTTCATGTTCCTATATCTGCCCGTAGTCCTGGCGGTGTATTACATCTGCCCTGTCCGCTGGCGGAACTTGTGGCTGTTCGCCGTGAACCTGGTGTTCTATGGCTGGGGCGAGCCTGTCTATATCCTGTTGATGCTTTTTTCCATCTGCATCAACTATGTGAGCGGCCTTCTCATCGGCCGGTATCTGCCTGACGCCCGGCCAAAGGCCAAGCGGGTGCTCATCGTCAACACGGTCCTGAACTTAGGGCTGCTGTTCTTCTTCAAGTACTTCGATCTGGTGGCGGAGACCCTGAGTATGATACCCGGCGTGGATATCCCCACCTTGGGTCTGGCGCTCCGCATCGGCATCTCCTTCTACACCTTCCAGACCATGAGCTACCCCATCGACATGTACCGGGGCGATGGGCACGTGCAGCGCAACTTCATCAAGTTCGGCACATTCGTGGCCCTGTTTCCCCAGCTCATCGCCGGCCCTATCGTCCGCTACAAGGACATCGCCGACCAGCTGGACGAGCGGCACGAGACCCTGGACAAGTTCGCCTCCGGCGTGGAACGGTTCATCGTGGGCCTGGCCAAAAAGGTGCTCATCGCCAACAATGTGGGCATGCTCTGGGACGTATACGCCAACACCCCCGCCTCGGAGCTCACCTTCGCCGGAGCCTGGATGGCGGCCATCGCCTTCTCCCTGCAGATCTACTTCGACTTCTCCGGCTACTCCGACATGGCCATTGGCCTTGGCCGGATGCTGGGCTTCGAGTTTTTGGAAAACTTCAACTACCCCTATATCTCCCGCACGGTAACGGAGTTCTGGCGCCGCTGGCATATGAGCCTGGGCACCTGGTTTAGGGACTACGTGTATATCCCTCTGGGCGGGAGCCGGAAGGGTCTGCCCCGGCAGATGCTGAATCTGCTGATCGTCTGGTCCCTCACGGGCTTGTGGCACGGGGCCAGCTGGACATTCCTCTTCTGGGGCCTATACTACGCCTTCTTCCTCATCCTGGAGAAGATGTTCCTGCTGAAATGGCTGGACAAGCTCCCCCGGTTCGTGGGCCATATCTATACACTGCTCATCGCTATCTCCGGCTGGGTCATCTTCCAGCAGACCAGCGTGGGCCAGACGATGGTATTCTTCCGGGCCATGTACGGCTTCGGCCAGGCGGGCTTCATCGCCGGAAAAGACCTGTATTATCTTGCCGGGTTCGGCGCGGTGCTCCTCATAGGCTGTGCCGCCAGCCTGCCGGTGGGCCGGGACCTGTTCAAAAAACTGCCCGAAAAGCTCCGGGCCGTGGCCGCGCCGGTGCTCATCGCCCTGGTGCTGGTGGTATCCACCGCGTATCTGGTGGACTCCACCTATAACCCCTTCCTCTACTTCCGCTTCTGAGGTGAACGCTATGCAGAAAGCAGCGAAGATCGCCGTGCTCGTGGTGTTTCTGGGCTTCATCGGCGCGTTTTTCATCCTCAATATCGCCCTGCCGGACGTGGAATTCTCCCAGCAGGAGAACCGGTATCTGCAGATGCTGCCGGACTTCTCCTTCCGGGCCCTGTTCGATGGGGATTTCACCTCCGATTTCGAAAGCTATACCACCGACCAATTCGCCTTTCGGGATACCTGGACGGCCCTGAAGGCCCGGTGTGAGCTCCTCTCCGGCAAGAAGGAGAACAACGACGTGTTCTACTGCGGGAATGATACCCTTATCACCCGCTTTACCGCGCCTTCTGACGAGGAGATCGACGAAAAGATGGTGTTTGTCAACGCGCTGGCGGAGCAGAGCGAGATACCCGTCTACTTCGGCCTCATCCCCGGCGCGTCGGATATCAACGCCTCCCTCCTGCCGGAGAATGCCCCCTGCGACAGCCAGCAGGCGGTGATAGACCGGGCTTACAGCGAGAGCAAGGCCGTGAATATAGACTTCTCCTCCGCGCTGCGGGCCCACAGCGGCGAGTATATCTTTTACCGCACGGATCACCACTGGACCAGCCTTGGCGCGTTCTACGGCTACGAGGCGATCTGTGAGGCCATGGGCCTTCCCGCCCCCTCCCTGTCCGACTACGACCGCCAGGTGGTCACGGATCAGTTCTACGGGACCACCTACTCCTCCTCCGGCTTCGCCTGGGTGCGGCCCGACGAGATAGAGACATTCGTCCCGGACGACGGCACCGTGACTGTAATGAGCTACGAGGGCGTGCAGACCAGCGAGGGCCCCCTCTATGACACATCCTATCTGGACGTAAAGGACAAGTACTCCATGTTCCTGGGTGGGGTCTCCCCTCTCCGTTCCATCGAGACAGGCCGCGACGGGCCCCGGCTGCTCATCGTCCGGGACTCCTATTCCGACAGCCTGGCTCCCTTCCTGCTGGAAAACTTTTCCCGGGTGGACCTGATGGACCTTCGGTACTACCGAAGCGACCTATATCACTACGCCTTGGACAACGATTTTGATATGATATTGGTGCTCTATAGCGTGAGCAATTTCTCCACAGACAACAACCTGTTCCTGCTGAAGCCCGCCATACTGACGCCCATAGGGGAGGAATTCTGACCATGAAAGTGATGCTTGATCCCGGCGCCATCATGCCCACCCGGGCCCACCCTACCGACGCGGGCCTGGACCTGTACGCCCTCAAAGCCGTGACTATCCCGGCACGGGGGCACGCCACAGTGGACACGGGCGTGCACGTAGCCATTCCGGAGGGGTGCGTGGGCATGCTCAAGAGCAAAAGCGGCCTGAACGTGAAGCGGAATATCCTGGGCGAGGGCGTCATCGATTCCGGCTATACAGGGCCCATCGTGGTCAAACTCTACAACCAGGGCGACGAGGACGTGACGATCGAGGCGGGGATGAAGCTGATACAGCTGGTGATCCTCCCCATCCTCACCCCGGAGCTGGAGCGGGTGGACTCTCTGGATGAGACGGACCGGGGCGCCGGCGGCTTTGGAAGCACCGGAGCATAAATCAATAACAGGCACGATGAATTATGACAATAGATGAATTTATTGATTACATAGAGAAACGGACAGCTCCTTTTACATTATTGGAAACAGGGAGAGCGCAGCTCTCGGAATTATTCAGAAAATATCCAGAGTCACTTCTGCTGGAGTGTGTAGATATCGGCATAAAACAATATTTAGTATTATCTTATCAGAACAATGGCATAGAGTCTGAGATCACTGATCAAAATGGCCGGCATATTATCCTGGACAAAATAATTAAAAATGCTGCACAGAATAGCACGTTGTCTTTATCAGCAAACACAAGGCGAGATATGGCCTTATTTAAAGATATAGGCAACTATTCTGCACACAAGATTTGGTATAATTGCACTAGACAGGATATTGAACCACATATTATTAAATATCGTGTTATAATAGAAGAGTTAATGTATAAAGCTGGAGTAAAATGAATACGTAAAGACCACACTAACGAGGAAAATCCGTTAATGTGGTCTTTGATTAGATTCAGTTTGAAACAAAATAGCGTCCGTTTCCCTTTATTCAGCTGGCAGTCACAGCTTCCGGTAGAGGCATAGTCTCCCCTCCCGGCAGTGCCGGCGGTGTTGAGCCGGGGAATGATACTTCCACCTTGAAAAGGTCCCCGTCCAGAGTGAGGGTCATCTCGCCGCCCATGAGCTCTGTAAGGCTCCTGGCGATGGAGAGGCCCAGACCGCTGCCCTCGGTGCTGCGGGAGCTGTCGCCCCGGACGAAGCGCTCCATGAGCTCATCCGCAGGGATATCCAGCGGGTAACGGGATACGTTCTTAATTGCGATGGCGGTCTTCTCCCCATCAGCAGCCAGGTCAAAGTAGGCTCTCGTGCCCGGCTGGGCATATTTAAGGACATTGGTGATGAAGTTGTCCAGCACCCGGCCCAGGAGCCTGGCGTCCGCCAGGATGTAGGTCTCCTGTTCCGGGGCGTGCAGCACAGGCTCTATGCCGGCGGCGGCCAGCCGTTCGCTGTACTCACCCACAGACTGCTCCAAAAGCTCCCGCACATCGAACAGTTCCGCGTTCACGGTCACCGCACCGCTGACGGCCTTGGAGGCCTCCACTACGTCCTCTGTGAGCTTCTTGAGCTTTGCTCCCTGCCTGTCCAGCACGACCAGATACTCCCGTCGTGTCTCCTCCGGGAGGCTTTCGTCCTTCAGCAATTCAATGTAGTTGATGATGGAAGTCAGGGGCGTTTTAAGGTCGTGGCTCACGTTGGTGATGAGCTCGGTCTTCATCCGCTCAGAGCGCATCTGCTCCTCCACAGCGAGCGCCATGCCATCGCCGATGCGGTTCAGGTCCTGCCCCAGAGCCTTCCAGCCTACATGGAGCTTTTTTGTGTCTACCTTATAGTTGAGGTCTCCCGCCGCCAGCGCAGCTGCCGCGTCCCGGATGCGTTTTTCCTCCAGATACCAGCGCAGGATGAAGGGGACCAGCACCGCGTCAAAGGCCAACAGGCTCATTGTTAGAAAGGCCCTGTCGACGCCGAACATGACCAGGAACATGATGAGCACTGCGTGCAGCCCCAAAGCGCCCAATACAAACAACTGGGCCGGTATCTTTCGGACAAGCCTGCGCAGCAGCAGCCTGTCCCAAAAGGACCCGCTGGTCAGTTGATTGGCCAGGATGGCCCCGCCCAGGAGCGCCATCCACAGCAAAAAGATCATGTTTATGGTGTCGTTGGTGATCCCGACCATGAACATGACATCGTATATCTCCGGCAGACGCCAGAAAATGGTCCGTCCCCAGAAGTAGATCAGCCAGAGCACCAATACCGCCGCGTCGAAGGGGATGTGCCCCGTGAGGGTGGTCTTTCCCTGCCGCCCCTCCTGGACAGCCGCGACCATGCTGAACACGAACAGCACGACCGCCAGGATGATAGACGGTATCCAAATGGGGAGGAAATAGTCCTTAAAGGCGTACAGGTGCTGGAAAACGTAATACTCCCGGTAGCAGCCGTCATAGGGCTCTACCGGCAGGTTCACATAGCCCTCGACCAAATAGGTCTTGTAGGCGTCGTATCGTATCTTACCGCTTTCCTCCGTCTCCCATGGGAGCGACGTAGGTGCGGGTAAAGCAGAGTCATCCGTCTCTCCCCGGTCCTCTGCTGGGTCGATGGATACCTTTATTACCTCCGTGTCGGGAACAGGAAGCTCCACGTTTATGGCGTACACATAGCGGGAATCCTCGGAGGTTGTATCCGCCGTGACGATGCTGCCGTCATATATCTTATAGGAAAAAGCGGCGCCGCCATAGCCGCCGAGAGTCTCGTTTGTGGGGTCCTCCAGCCACAAAAGATTGCGCTGGACCGCATACAGGCAGTCCTGGACATAGTATCTGCACAGCTGACTGTCCTGAAACCCGAAGCCTCTTACAGCGTTGTTCTCTCCATACCAGCCATCTCTCAGCGCGAAGTTATAAAGGCTCAGGCTCACCGCGCCCGCCGCCGCTGCAAGGCAGTACAGAAGCATCATCAGCGCCCGGAACCACATCTCCCGCAAGAGCGTCCTCAAATAGCCTCACCCCTCGATCTTATAGCCCTTTCCCCAGACCACCTTCAAATACCGCGGCTCGGCGGGGTTTATCTCCACCTTCTCCCGAAGGTGGCGGATGTGGACGGCCACCGTTCCCTCCGCGCCCATAGGTGTGTCCTGCCAGACCTGGCGATATATCTCCCGGCTGGAGAACACCTTGCCGGGGTTCTCCAGGAAAAACTTCAAGATATCGTATTCTTTGGGCGTGATGGTGATCTCCTCCCCGTCCACGGTAACGGTCTTGGTGTCGTCGTCCATCTCAATGCCGCCCAGAGCAAGCGTGGAGGGCTTCTGGTCCTTTTCGCTCATGCGCATATACCGCCGCAGCAAGGCCTTCACCCGGGCGATGACCTCCTGAGCGTTGAAGGGCTTGGTCACATAGTCGTCCGCACCCAGCTCCAAGCCCATGATCTTGTCGCTGTCCTCGCTCTTGGCGGTAAGAAGGATCACGGGAATGTTGTCGTTCCGCTCCCGGAGGAGGGTCAGAGCGGATACACCATCCATCTCGGGCATCATGATGTCCAGAAGGACCAGGTGTACCTCCTCCCTGTCCACAGTGTCCAAGGCCTCCCGGCCGTTGGATGCCTCCAGGACCGTGTAGCCGGCCCCGGTGAGGTATATATGCAGCGCCCGGCGAATATCACTGTCGTCGTCGCAGATGAGAACAGTGTACATACCCCTCGCCTCCTTCTGTTTCCATGGTAACACAAGTTACAGAAAGATGAAAGAGGGTAAATTTTAAGATTCTCTTAAAAAAAGATAAACGCCCCGAATTTTCGGGGCGTTTCGTGTGTCATTCCTCTTTTGGTATCACTGGTTCCCGCATGACGAAGGCACGCAGAGAGTTGAGCACGGCCAGCAGGGCCACGCCCACGTCCGCGAACACTGCCAGCCACAGCGGGCAGGTACCGAACATGTCCAGCACCAGGATAACGGCCTTGAAAGCCAGCGCAAAGACGATGTTCTGCCAGACGATGGCACGGGTGTGCTTGGCCGCATCCAGGGCGGTGACCACCTTGGAGGGCGCCGCGCCCATGATGACCACGTCGGCGGCCTGGATGGCGGCGTCGGAGGTAGCGCCATGGAGGCTCACGCCCACGTCAGCGGCCTCGATGCAGTCGCCGCTTGTCTCCGCGTCACCGACGAAAATGAGAGTGCCGCGCTTGATCTGGCGGTTCTGTATCTCCTTCACCACCGCCACCCTCTCAGAGGGCTGGCAGTTGGGATAAAACTCCCCGATGCCTACCTGCCGGGCAAATTTCTCCGTGGCGGCTGGGCTGTCCTCCGTGAGCATGGCGATCTGCTTTTCCTTGTCCCAGCTCAGCACCGTCACGGTGCCGGGCACGTCTGGCTTCGCCACGCTTCCGAACACGATGCGGCCGGCGTACTGTCCGTTGATGGCCAGATAGATGCAGTTCTCACTGGTGCGGTCGGTTTCCGGGTCCACGCCAGCCTCCAGGAGCATGTCCAAGGGCCCCAGGATGATCTCCACACCGTCCACCTTCACGGTAACGCCGAAGCTGTCCGTCCGGGGCTGGAAGCTCTGGATGAGTTCAATATAGATGACGCCCTTGTAGGCCGCCTTGATGGCCTCGGCGTAGGGCCCCTCCGCGTAGGCGCAGGCGTGGGCCGCGATGCGCAGGAACACGTCCGCGTCCATCTTCTCGCTCTTGACGGAGGTGACACGAAGGCCCTCCCCTTCCAAAGCGCCGGTCTTGTCGAAGACCACGGCCCTGGCCCGGGAGACGTCGTCCATGGCGCAGGTGCTCTTAAAGAGGATGCCCTGACGCGTCGCACCGCCGATGCCCGCGAAGTAGCTCAGGGGCACGGAGATGACGATGGCGCAGGGGCATGCGATGACCATGAGCACGAGAGCACGGTAGATGCCCTCGGTCACGGTGGTATGCAGCGCCAGCGGGGACACCGCGGCGATCAGCACCGCGATGCCCAATACCACCGGCGTATAGATGCGGGCAAAATGGGTGATAAATTCCTCCGTACGGCCCTTGCGCCCCTTGTCGGAGCGCACGTCCGCCAGAACGGCGCTGGCCTCGGGAGAGCGGTTCTCCATAAGGCCCTCGATATTCTGGCGCACCTTTGCCACGGCATATCCCTGGAACAGCTCGCCCAGCTGGTACAGCAGCATGACCGACGCGCCCTCGCTGGCCTCGCCGATAAGCACGGAGGCGATGGCCACCACGCTCATGAGAAGGCTCTCGTCGAACAGGCGCTTGCGGATGATGTTGGCCACCGCGCGGATGAACACGTCATAGCCCGCGCAGAGGATGGCCAGCACGTTCAGCACCATTCCCAGCCAAGGCAGCACATGCTCCGCCACCACGCCGCCTATGAAGAAGGCGACGGCGGTGACGAGACGCCAGATCATCACGGTATCGAAACCGTGATGATCGTGGTGGTGCTCTTCCATGCAGCTGTCACAGGTACAGTCGTGACCGTGACCTTCAGCGGCTTGTTTTATCTCCCGGATAAAGCCCATTTATGTCTCAGGCCTTGCCAGCGCAGCCAAGCACGTCGATGAGCTTGTGGCGCACCAGCTCCTTGATGTTGGCGCGGGCGGGCTTCAGATACTCGCGGGGGTCGAACTTGTCGGGATGCTCATCGAAGAACTGGCGGATGGTGCCGGTCATGGTCAGGCGCAGGTCAGAGTCGATGTTGATCTTGCAGACGCTGCTGGTGGCCGCCTTGCGCAGCTCGTCCTCGGGGATGCCGATGGCGTCGGGCATCTTGCCGCCGTGGTCGTTGATCATCTTTACGTAGTTCTGAGGCACAGAGGAAGAGCCGTGCAGCACGATGGGGAAGCCGGGCAGGCGCTTGGAGACCTCTTCCAGCACGTCGAAACGCAGAGGAGGCGGCACCAGGATGCCCTGGGCGTTGCGGGTGCACTGGGCGGCGGTGAACTTGTAGGCACCGTGGCTGGTGCCGATGGCGATGGCCAGGCTGTCGCAGCCGGTCTTGGTCACGAACTCCTCCACCTCTTCGGGATGGGTGTAGGAGGAATCCTCGGCGGAGACCTTCACCTCGTCCTCCACGCCGGCCAGGGTGCCCAGCTCGGCCTCCACGACCACGCCGTGGTCATGGGCATACTCGACCACCTTCTTGGTGATCTCGATGTTCTCCGCAAAAGGCTTGGAAGAGGCGTCGATCATAACGGAGGTGAAGCCGCCGTCGATGCAGGCCTTGCAGGTCTCGAAGTCGGGGCCGTGGTCCAGGTGCAGCACGATGGGGATCTCCGGGCACTCAATGACGGCGGCCTCCACCAGCTTCACCAGATAGGTGTGGTTGGCATAAGCGCGGGCGCCCTTGGACACCTGCAGGATCACGGGAGCGTGCTCCTCGCGGCAGGCCTCGGTGATGGCCTGGAGGATCTCCATGTTGTTGACGTTGAAAGCGCCGACGGCGTAGCCGCCGTCATAGGCCTTCTTGAACATTTCGGTGGAAGTTACCAGAGGCATAAGAAAAGACTCCTTTACTTTATTTTTCCATGCTCTTTATTTTACCGCACATTTATGCTATAATCAACCAAAACTTATTTATTTTGGAGGAAAAACACATGGCAGATAAACTTGTAGGCGCCTGCATCATCGGGCAGTCCGGCGGACCCACTTCCGTCATCAACGCCAGCGCATACGGCGCCATCGCCGAGGCCCTGGCCACCGACGAGATCACCCAGGTCCTGGGCGCCGACCACGGCATCACCGGCGTTCTGGCCGACAAGCTCTATGATATGGGCAAAGAGGACCCCAAGGAGCTGGCGTACCTGAAGAACACCCCCTCCTCTGAGCTGGGCTCCTGCCGATACAAACTGGCCGATCCCGAGGTGGACGACACCGACTACAAGCGCATCCTGGAAGTCTTCAAAAAGCACAACGTCCGCTATTTCTTCTACAACGGCGGCAACGACTCCATGGACACCTGCGACAAGATCAGCCGCTACATGTCCAAGTCCGGCTGGGACTGCCGCGTCATGGGCATCCCCAAGACCATCGACAACGACCTCTGGGGCACCGACCACTGCCCCGGCTTCCCCTCCGCGGCCAAGTATATCGCCACCAGCGCCATGGAAGTGTCCAAGGACGGAAAGGTCTACCCCACCGGCCAGGTGACCATCATCGAGATCATGGGCCGCCACGCCGGGTGGCTTGCCGGCTCCGCCGCTCTTGCCACTCACTTCGGCGCGGGCCCCGACTTGGTGTACCTGCCTGAGGTCGACTTTGATATGGACGCGTTCCTGAACGATGTGGAGCGCATCTACAACGAGAAGAAGAACTGCCTGGTAGCCGTGTCCGAGGGCCTGCACTTCGCCGATGGCACCTTCGTGTCCCAGGCCAAGACCAGCGCTACCGATGGCTTCGGCCACGCCCAGCTGGGCGGTCTGGCCGCCCGACTGGCCGAGCAGGTCAAGGAGCGCACCGGCGCCAAGGTTCGCCCCATCGAGCTGAGCCTGCTGCAGCGCTGCGGCGCCCATCTGGCCTCCAAGACCGATTTGGAGGAGGCGGAGACCGCCGGCCGTAAGGTCGTCCAGGCCGCCGTGGCCGGCGAGACCGGCAAGATGGTGGCCTTCGAGCGGGACACCGACGAGAAGGGCAATTACAAGTGCAAGTATATCCTCCTCCCCCTCACCTCCGTGGCCAACGCGGAGAAGAAGGTGCCTCTGGAGTGGATCAACGCCGAGCACAACTTCGTCACCGAGGACTTCATCAACTACGTCCTGCCCCTGATCCAGGGCGAGCCTGAGCGGCCCACGGAGTGCTCTCTGCCCCGCTACGCCAAGCTCAAGAAGGTCCTGGCGTGATTTCGTTTTAAAATGGCCGGCTGGGTACCCCCAGCCGGCTTTCCTTAAACTATGAACGGAGGCGCGCGATGCGGAAGCTTTGGAACGCCGTCAAATGGCCTCTGGCCGTCATTTGCATCCTGGCGGGCGTCATATGCCTGCTTCTGGCATTCAGCTATCTGGGCGAGAACGACGACCTTGCGGCCATATTGAGCGGCCTGGGCGTAGTCCTGCTTGGCGAGTCCATCTTCTGCATCCACCATGCCCGCAAAAAGAAAAAAGCCGCGGCGGCTGGTCAGGAGATCAAAGGCGACGAGTCCTTCGGCAAGTTCCGCCATGCCTCCGGCCTGCCCATGGCGGAGGGCGTGGAGTGCCAGGTGAGCCGATGCAATGGCGCTCTTCACATCGCCGCCATGAACCAGGTGTTCACCCTGGCGGAGGACAAGATCCGGGGCGCGGCTGTGCTGACTCAGAAGGCGGCTGAAAAGCAGTTCGTGCCCCGGCTCCTGTGGGTACGGAAGAAGACCGTGCGCTCCTTCTCCCGCTGCCTCGTGCTCACCTATGCCGACAGCCCTGATGTGCCCGGCAAGACCATCGTGTTCCAGCTTGGCGAGTGGAACGTGGACAAGGCGAGGCGCCTGGCGGCCCATTATAAGGACCTGCCTACCGCCCACATCGAACTGTAAAACTTTCTTTGACACAAGAGAACTCCCCCTTTGCATAGTATGGCGTGCAAAGGGGGAAATACTTTTGTCCGATAAAGATACTTGCACCTACAAAGAGGGCCCTCTGCCCTCCTGCGCGCCGCTGGCCGTGCCCATGCTGGCCGCCCAGCAGCGCAGCGAGCCCGCCTACGAGAGCGTAGACGCTCTCACCAAGGGCACGCTTTTTCCCGGGCTTGACCTGCCCTTTATGGATTATGTGGCCAGCGGCCCTGTGGAGGCTTCGCCTCTGACGGAGCTCATGGCTCTGGACTTCGTATGCCAGGAGCTGGCGCTCTATCTGGACACCCATCCCGGCGACGCCGAGGCCTTCAAGAAGTGGAAGAGCTTCAAAGCTCTTGCCAAGGAGGGCCGCAAGCGCTACGTGGAGATGTGCGGTCCCGTGACACGCGGCGAGACGGCCATGTTCGACTCCTGGGTGTGGCCCGAGGACCCCTGGCCCTGGAATGGCAGAAAGGCAGGTAAGAAGTAATGTTCGTATATGAGAAAAAGCTTCAATATCCCGTTCACATCAAGAACCCCAATCCCGCCATGGCCAAGTATATCATCAGCCAGTACGGCGGCCCCGACGGTGAGCTCTCCGCCTCTCTGCGGTATCTGAGCCAGCGGTACTCCATGCCCTACCCGGAACTGAAAGCCGTGCTGACCGACATCGGCGTGGAGGAGCTCGGCCACCTGGAGATCGTGGGCACCGTGGTGCACCAACTCACCCGGAACATGACCGTGGAGCAGGTGGAAAAGCAGGGCTTCCAGGATTACTTCGTGGACCACACCGCCGGCGTGTATGCACAGGCGGCCGCCGGCTTCCCCTACTCCGCCGCCGCCTTCCAGGTGAAGGGCGACGTGATCGCAGACCTGGCCGAGGACATGGGCGCGGAGCAGAAGGCCCGGGTGACCTATGACAACATCCTGCGCATGTGCGACGACCCGGACGTGATCGATGTCATGCGCTTCCTGCGGGAGCGGGAAGTTGTCCACTTCCAGCGGTTCGGCGAGGCCATGGGCATCGCCACCGGCAAGATGGATAAGCGGAACGTTTACGCGGTGAACCCTTCCTTCGATAAGATGAAGTAAACACGTACGGAAAGACCGGCCGGGATACCCGACCGGTCTTATCTTACCTTTTACGGCGTTCACACTGGAGCCGTCAGCTTTTTCTCCATGTCCTTCAAGGCTTTCCTGAGGAAGAAGGCGCTGGCGGCAAGACTCACCAGTTCCGCGATGGGGAAGCACCACCACACGTTGTCCACGTTGCCGGTAAGGCTCAGAAGCCACGCCGCCGGTATCAGTGCCAATACCTGCCGCAGCACGGACACGAAGAAGGAATAAAAGCTCTTGTCCAGCGCCTGGCAGGCGGAGCCGGCTACGATGCAGAATCCCGCCAGCAGGAAGCTCAGACTGATGCGCCGCAGGGCGGGCACGCCGATGGCAAGCATGGTCTCCGAGGGGCTGAAGATGCCCAGGAAAAGCTCCGGGAAGAATTGGAAGCATATGAGCCCCAGGATCATAAAGCAGGAGGCATAGAGCACGCCGTAGCGGATAGTCCGATAGATGCGCTCCTTCTTCCGCGCGCCATAGTTGTAGCCGATGATGGGGATGATGCCGTTATTGAGACCGAATACGGGCATGAAAAAGAAGCTCTGGATCTTGAAATAGGCCCCGTACACCGCCACCGCCGTGGAGGTGAAGCCGATGAGGATGATGTTCATCAGGTAGTTGGTGACGGAGCCGATGGCCATCATCAGGATGGACGGGAAGCCGATGCGGTAGATATCCTTCACGATGGACCAGGGCAGGCGGATGTCGCTCCAGTGGATGGGAAGCTCCCGGTTCTTTTTGAAGTGGAACAAAAAGCCCACACCCGCGCCCATGGCCTGGCCGATTACGGTGGCGATGGCGGCGCCGGCGGTGCCCATGGCGGGCAGGCCGCACCAGCCGTAGATGAAGAACGGGTCCAGAATAATGTTGGTGACCGCGCCGATCATCTGTGTCCACATGGACAGCGTCGTAAGCCCCGTGGACTGCAGCAATCTCTCGGCGCATATCTCCAGATAGACGAACGTAGACCCGATGGTCACGATGCGCAGGTAGGAATCGGTGTAGGCCCGGATGCTCTCGATATCTGTCTGGGAGCGGATGAACGCGTCCGCGCCGAAGATGCCGAACAGGGCCATCAGCAGCCAGCAGCAGAAGCTCAGCGCCACCGCCGTGCCCGCCGTGCGGCTGGCCAGTTTTTCATTGCGGCTGCCCAGGGCACGGGACACCAGCGTGCTCACGCCCACGCCTGTGCCGGTGCCCAGGCCGATCATCACGTTCTGGGCCGGGAACGCCAGGCTCAGGGCGGACAGGCAGTCCTCCGACACACGGGACACATACACGCTGTCTACGATGTTGTACAGTGCCTGTACCAGCATGGAAAGCATCATGGGAACGGCGATGGAGAGAAGCAGCCGCCCCTCCGGCATCTCCCCCATACGGCTGGAGTCGAGCCGGTCTCGGTTTTGCGCCATTTTGGATCTCCTTAGTTTCTTATCTGTAGTCATTAACCTTCATTATACTACACCGCGATACCGTTCACAAGCGTTTGCGACTGCCCAATTCTGCACAAAAAAGCACCGGCGGCATCGCAGCCGCCGGTACACTTTTTTATTCCTCGATCATGCGGAGGAAATCCTCCTCGGATATGATGGGGACGCCCAGCGTCTGGGCTTTCGTGAGCTTGGATCCCGGGTCGGCCCCTGCCAGCACATAGGAGGTCTTCTTGGATACGGAGCCGGAGGCTTTGCCGCCGAAGCGCTCCACGATCTCCTCCGCCTCCGAGCGTGTGAACCGCTCCAGCGCGCCGGTGAGGACGAAGGTCTTACCGGCGAAACGGGTGTCCGCGATCTCCCCCCGGCTGTCAAAGCTGACACCGGCCTGCCGCAGCAGCTCGATCTGGTGGCGGCTCTGGGGATTTTCAAACCACTTGACGATATACCGGGCGGTGATGGGCCCCACGTCGTCGATGACTGTGAGGGTCTCCTCATCGGCGTCCATGAGCTCATCCAACGTGGCGAAGCGCCGGGCCAGGACCTTGGCCGCCTTAGCCCCCACCTGGCGGATGCCGAAGGCGCATAGGAGCCGGGCAAGGCCTCTTTCCTTGCTGTCCTCGATGCGTGCTATCAGGTTCTCCGCGGATTTTTTCCCCATACGGTCCACAGTGGCCACGGACTGGGCGTCCAGAGTATAGAGCTCCGCCGGAGTTTTGATGAGTCCTGCCTTGTCCAGGGCCTCCACCACCGCGGGACCAAGGCCGTCGATATCCATGGCGTCTTTGGAGGCAAAGTGGACGATATTCCGCAGCCGCTGGGCCGGGCACTCAGCGCCGGTGCAGCGGATGGCCGCGCCGTCCTCATCCCTCTCTGCAGGCGCGCCGCACACCGGGCACACCGTGGGGAACCGGAAAAAGCCGTTACTCTCCTTCTTCACCACCTGGAGCACCTCGGGGATGATCTCCCCCGCCTTCTGCACCAGCACGGTGTCCCCCACGTTCACGCCCATGTTCTCGATAAAGTCCTGATTGTGGAGCGTAGCGTTGGTGACGGTGGTGCCGGCCAGACGTATAGGCTCGATGACCGCCTTGGGCGTGAGCACGCCTGTGCGGCCCACCTGGATGAGGATATCCACCACCTTGCTGGGCTTTTTCTCCGGGGGATACTTATAGGCCACAGCCCAGCGGGGATACTTGGCCGTGCTGCCCAGAGCCTGGCGCTGGGAGAGGTCGTTAAGCTTCACTACGGCCCCGTCGATGTCGAAGGGATACCCCTCCCTGCCCTCGCCGATGACGCTTATGGTATCGGTGCACTCCTTGGGCGTCTTGCACAGGGTGTGGGCCACCACAGGCAGGCCCATGGCTGCCATGGCCTCCAATGTCTCATAGTGGGTGGTGAAGCTTCTGCCCTCGGCCAGCTGGATGTTGAAGAATATCACGTCCAGCATCCGCTCGGCGCACACGGCCGGGTCCTGCTGGCGCAGGGAACCGGCGGCGGCGTTGCGGGGGTTGGCCAGCAGGGGCTCCCCTGCCACTTCCCGCCGGGCGTTGAGGGTATTGAAGGTGTCGTGGGACATATATACCTCGCCACGGACGATGAGCCGCGGCGGTGCGTTTTTCAGCTTCTTGGGCAGCGACCGGATGGTGCGGAGATTCTCCGTCACGTCCTCCCCCACCTCGCCGTTTCCACGGGTTGCACCCCGGAAGAACAGACCATCGTGGTACTCCACCGCCACGGAGAGCCCGTCGATCTTCGGTTCTGTCACATAGTCGTGGGGCTCGGAGACGGAGGCGTCCATCCTCTCCACAAAACCGGCGACCTCCTCGAAGGAGAACACGTCCTGGAGGCTCTCCAGCGGTACCTCGTGGGCCACGGGGGCAAAGGCCTCGCTCACGTGGCCGCCCACGTGCTGGGTGGGCGAGTCGGGGCGTATCCACTCGGGATGTTCCGCCTCCATGCGCTTGAGGGAGTTGTTCATCATGTCGTACTCAAAATCCGACACCAGGGGCGCGTCGTTGTCGTAGTAAGCCACAGACAGCGCCAGGAGCTTCTCCACCAGCTCGTTATAATCTTTTATCGTCGGTTCCATAGTTCATCTCTCCCAGTTCATATAGCTGCCGGGCACTTGCCCCACGATCACGGTCTCGGATACGAGTATTTCTGTCTGCACAGAGGTCTGCATGCCCCGCCAGGGCATGAGAAAAGAAAGCTGTACGTCCAGGTCCAGGAATATCTGATGGCGGGTCTGGTTGATGCCTGCGCCGGTCAGCTCGCTGCGAAAGCTGGCCGTGCTGGACGAGAGCATGGTCACGTCCACTGTCAGGCTGGGACCGTGGTTCATGAAAAGCGCGCTGCCCAGCAGGTTCATGATGGGTATCCTTACCTTGATGGCCTCCTGCTCGGTCTCCCGGACAGCCCGGGAGAGCACCTCCGCCGACAGGGCGTTGATGGCCGGGGCATTGGCGGTCACAGCCGTGACGGCGCCGGAATCGTCCCGTTCCAGCGCTACCAGGTCCTCCCCGGCAAAGGCGGGGTCCGTCATCACGTCCTTGACGATGGCGTTGACTCTCGTCACCACCAGGTCTCTGGCCGAGGAGACAGCGTATTCCGTCACCATGTCCCGTAGTACCACGCTCACCGCAACAGCCGTGACCACGAAAAACAGTATCAACAGTACCAGCAGCCATCTGCGCACCGCTGGACTCAAAGGACTTCTTCTGGGCCAGCGTCTCGCCGTCATAGCCACACCCCCTATCAGGGGAGTCTATGCGGCGGGGCGACAGCTTATGACATCATTTTGCCATTTCCGCCAGGAAGAGCCGCACCAGCTTCAGCTGATCTTCGCACTCGGATATCTTCGCCACGCACGCCGGGGAGTGAATGTTCCGCACGGCTACGGAGAGGGCCGCCACCTCTGTGCCGGCGCCGCTGCGCTGGACAACGGAGCCGTCGGTGCCGCCGGCGATCATGCTCTTTGTCTGCCAGGAGATGCCGTTTTCCTCCGCAAGGCGGATGAGCGTCGCCCGCAGGTCTTTATCATAGATGGTGCCCCTGTCCATGAAGGGGAGCACCACGCCGCTGCCCAGCAGGCATACTCTCCCGGCGCCCTCCGTGCCGGGGATATCCGCCGCCGTAGTGCCCTCCAGGACCAGGGCCAAGTCCGGCTGGATGCTCCGGGCCGCCACCGTGGCGCCCCGGGAGCCCACCTCCTCCTGGGTGGTGAAGGCGAACCAGCAGTCGCAGGGAAGCTCGCTCTCGATGAGCTCTACCATCGTCGCGCAGCCGACCCGGTCGTCGATGGCCTTGGCCTTCACGAAGCCGTCCCCAAAGCGGACCACCCGGTCGTCAAAGGCCGCCAGGTCGCCGATATGGACCTGTTTTTCCGCCTCGGCCTTATCCTTCGCGCCGATATCGATAAACATGTCCCGCATCTCCGGCAGCTTTTTGCGCTGCTCCGCCGTGGTCATATGCACGGCCTTGGAGCCAACCACGCCCAAGATGCGGCCGGGGCCCACGAACACCTTCTTACCGATGATGACCCGGCGGTCGATGCCGCCGGCCTGGTCAAAGCGCAGGTAGCCGTCCTCAGTGATGGAGGTCACGATGAGGCCCACCTCGTCCATATGGGCGCAGAGCATGATGCGCTTTTCCGGCGTCACAGCGCCCTTTTTGAACACCATCAGGTTGCCAAGCGGGTCGGTGCGTATCTCGTCAGCACAGGGCAATACACGCTCCAGGATGTAGTCCCGGACCTCGTCCTCCCCGCCGGACACGCCCTCCAGGCAGCATAGGGTCTCCAAAGTATCCAGCATCATATCACACCTCCAGGCTTTCCACATAGGCGGCGATCAGGTCCACGATGGCCTCCATATCGGAGATGTGGACCACCTCCACCGGCGTGTGCATGTATTTCAGCGGCAGGGATATGAGCGCCGTCACCACGCCGGTGCGGGCCACCTGGATGGCGTGGGCGTTGGTGCCGCTGTTGCCGCCGGGCACCGCTTCCGGCTGATAGGGTATCTTCTTCTCCTCGGCGAGGGCTATGAGCTGGCGGGCCAGGGCCGTGTTGATATTGGGCCCGATGCCGATGGCCGCGCCCTTCCCACAATCGGTGAGGGCTTCTCTGCCGTCAGGGGTCTTGCCGTGGGTCACATCCACCACGATGGCGATATCCGGCTCCAGGCCAAAGGCCGCCACGGTGGCGCCCCGGTGGCCAACCTCCTCCTGGGTGCTGACGAGGCAGCACACATCTGCGTTCAGTTCTTGATCAGCCAGACGTTCAAAGGCCTTGATGATGACGGCGGCGCAGGCCCGGTCGTCCAGGGCTTTGCCGCACAGCTGCCCCTGGCCCAGGTCGTCGCAGCCTGCCGCGTACACCACCGGCGTGCCCTGGGGCGCGGCCTTCAGGGCCTCCTCCTGGGTAAGGCCCACGTCGATGAAGAGCTTGTCCGGCTCAATGGCCTTGCTCTTTTCCTCCGCCGTGAGCACATGGGGCGGCATGGTGTCGATGACGCCGTACAGAGGCGGGTCGGACAGCACCATCACCTCCCGGGCGGGCAGCATCCGCTGGTCCACACCACCCAGCATCCCGAAGGAGAGAAAGCCGTCCTTCGCGCCGGTGACGATGAAGCCGATCTCATCCATATGGGCGTCCAGCAGGATGAGCTTTGCGCCCGGCTTGCCGCAGCGCTTGATGGCGATCATGTTGCCAAGGGCGTCGGTGCGTATCTCGTCCGCCGCGTGGTGCAGATAAGACGAGATATACTCCCGGACGCTCTCCTCAAAGCCGGAGGGTCCGGCCAGGCCGGACAGGCATTTTGTCAGTTCCGCAAGTTCCATAGCTTACTCCAATCCCTCCACGATCCGGCGGAAGCGCTCACCGCGCTCCTCGAAGTTCTTAAAACGGTCGAAGGACGTGCTGGCCGGGCTCATGAGCACCGTGTCGCCGGGCCGGGCCGCGGCGGCAGCCGCCTTCACCGTATCCGTGAAATCCTCTATCTCAAATATCTCCGGCGCGCCGGGGACATATTCCCTGGCGCTCTCTACGGCCGCTCTGATCTTCCCCGCCGTGAGGCCGGTCAGGTACAGCTTCTTTACATGCCGGCATATGGACGGGCCCAGGCTGTCGAATGGCACGCCCTTGTCCTTGCCCCCGGCGATGAGGATGAGCTTATCCTTGAAGCAGGCCAAGCCTGCCAAGGTGCGGTCCGGGCTGGAGGCGATGGAGTCGTTGATATAGGTAACACCTTTATGGACCCGGACGGTCTCCAGCCGGTGGGGTACGCCTGTGAAAGACCTGGCCACTTTCTTCATGGCCTCTATGTCCGCAAGACCCCAGGTAGCCGCGAAGGCGGTCATCATGTTCTCCACGTTGTGCATGCCCGGGATGCGTATCTCCCCCATGGGCAGCACTTCCGTCTCCTCCCCGTCCACCGAGGCGCAGATCATCCCGTCGGGCCGCAGCCAGAGGCCTGGAGAGACCTTCTCCTTCCGGCTGAACCACCACACGGGGCACTTCGCCTCCCCAGCGCAAGCACTCGTCACGGCGTTGTCATGATTGAGCACCAGTTTAGCGTCCGGACGCTGGTTTTTGAATATCTGTTTCTTTGCGTCGATATAGTCCTGATAGTCCTTATGGATATCCAGGTGGTTAGGCGCCATATTGGTGATGACGGCTACATCCGGCGAGCAATTTATGCTGTGCAGCTGGAAGGAGCTGAGCTCCAGCACCGCCGCGTCCTCAGGGCTGATCTTATCCACATCCGCCAGCAGCGGATGGCCGATATTGCCCCCCAGCCAAACCTTTCTGCCCGCAGCCTCCAGTATCTTCGCGATGAGGGTCGTGGTGGTGGTCTTGCCGTCAGAGCCGGTCACGGCGATGATAGGACAAGGACAAAGGTCCATGAAGACCTCCATCTCGCTGGTGATGACCGCGCCTCCGTCCGCCGCGCGGGCCAGCTCCGGCCGGAACGGCAGGATGCTGGGACTGCGAAAGACGATGTCGCCCGCCAGACCGTCCAGGTAGTTCTCCCCAAGGTGGAACTTCACGCCCTTGGCGCTCATACCCTCATAGAAGGCGTCCAGCGCCTCGGCGCTGGTTTTATCGTATACCGTGGTATCCACGCCCGCGCCGGCCAACAGGCCCACCAAGGGGCGGTTAGAAAGCCCCGCGCCTACCACGGCGGCCCGCTTGCCCGCCAGGCCCTTCAAATACTCTTTCAGTGTCAAGGTATACACCTCACGATCACGATCATTATAATACAATATCTTGTGGCATACAAGAAACAGATACCTACAAGAAGGTATAAAAAGAGACAGGACCGCGATCCTGTCTCTTTTTGATAAACGAGCTCTCGTGTAAGCCGGATTCTGTTTAAAATGGCCATCTATCTAGGCGCCGCGTTGCCGCTGCGCTCAAGCCACCTCCCCGGGGAGGCCGGGCAGGCCTATGTTCCCCTCCACGGTGTTGCTCCGGATAGAGTTTACAGCAGCGCTCTGTCGCCAGGGCGCCGGGTGGTCTCTTACACCGCCTTTCCACCCTTACCGCGCCAAAGCGCGGCGGTCTGTCTCTGTTGCACTCGTCCTGATGTCGCCATCGGCGGGCGTTACCCGTTATCCTTGCCCTGTGGAGCCCGGACTTTCCTCACGCACAGCCTTTCGGCTCATGCCCGCGGCCATTCGGAAAACTCGCTACCTTACTCAGTCGTCGGGATTGTCCCAGTTGTGCCAGACATTCTGCACGTCCTCGTTGTCCTCGAACACGTCCAGCATCTTCTGCATGTTCTTCCGGTCGCCCTCAGCCGTCAGCGTGACGTAGTTCTGGGGGACCATCTCCTCCTGGGCGGAGTCCAGCTTATAGCCGTGGGCAGTCATGTACTCCGCCACGGCAGTCACGTCCTCGGGGGCTGTGTAGAGGGTGAACACGCCCTCCTCGGTCTCCATATCGGCGGCGCCCGCCTCCATAGCGTCCATCATGACGGTGTCCTCGTCCAGGTCGCCGTCCTCGTTATCCACCACGATGACGCCCTTGCGGTCAAAGGACCAGCTCACGCAGTTGGTGGGGCCCATGTTGCCGTTATACTTGTCGAAGGTGTGGCGCACATCGCTGGCGGTGCGGTTGCGGTTATCAGTCATGGCCTCCACGATGATGGCCACGCCGTTGGGGCCATAGCCCTCGTAGGTGACGGACTCAAAGCTGGAGGTATCGCCGCTGCCCAGCGCCTTGTCGATGGTGCGCTTGATGTTGTCGTTAGGCATATTGGCGGCCTTGGCCTTGGTGATAACGGCGGCCAGGCGCATATTATTCTTGGGGTCGCCGCTGCCTCCCTCCTTCACCGCCACGATGATCTCGCGGGCGATCTTGGTGAAGGCCTGGGCTCTCTTCGCGTCGGCGGCGCCCTTCGTTTTCTGTATGTTGTGCCACTTGGAATGTCCGGACATGGTGTTATCCCCCTGTAAAATTGCGTTCCCGGACATTGTAACACAATTTTTTCACAATATCAACTATCTGGCCTTCGGAATTAGCAGCAGCCCGTGGTCCTTTCCGCCGTTTGCGGCGGCGATGGCCTCCACAGTGGAGCGGTATTTTTGCGCCAGGGCCCACATGTCCGCCTCCGGCTCCACCCGGACCAGGGTGATGGAGGGCGCGGGCGGCAGGGCGGCCCATGCATCCGGATCATCGGTCACTTCGGTCACGGCGTCGAGAGCGGAACGGGTCACGGCCATGGCCTCCATCTGCAGGGTCGCCCTCACGTCCATGCTCCCGCCGGCCGGAGCGCAGAATACGTCTGCCGCGGTGACGGTGACGCCCTGCAGCTCCGTGTCGGGCCCAATGTCCGTGGTGAACTCCGCCGTGAGGCGGCAGCGCACGGCGCCGCAGCCGTTCTCTCCCTTCAATATGACCCGTACGTTCACAGCCGTTTTTACGGTATTGCCCTCCACGGTCACAGAGCCCACGCTGGCTGCCAGGGTCAGCACGTCCCCGGCCGCGCCCATGAGCTCCGCCGTTCCGGTGACGGACTGGCGCATGGAGACAGGCTTCGCGGCGGTGATCAGGGGTATCTGCTCACGCTTGGGAACAAGTACGGTGCGGTTGCTGTAGAGGTCCGCAATGTAGGCCGCCTCGACCACCTTCCGGCATACGGTCTGGGCCACAAGATGCAGCTCTGCTCCCACCTTGCCGTCCTCGTCCTGCCGCTCCGGAAGGTCGAAATAGGCGCCTGTGAACATGAGCGCCACCTCCGGCGTCACGTCACCCTCCGTGACTTCCACCTCCATGATCTGGGAGAATTCAGTCTCATACCGGCCGGCGAATACCTCCCCGTCCTGGCAGGCAAACACCAGCCCCGCACGGACCCGACCCCGGAACACCACCTTGCCGGGGACATACTTCACATCCTCCAAGGCCGCGTCCACACGCTGGCTCAATATACGCTCCACGCCGGCGCTGCCCGTGGGCAGCGGATAGGCGTCGGTCAGCACGAAGGTCTTCTCCCGCACATCAGCCGCCGTCACCAGAGGCTCTGTCTTTGTGAGTACATGGACGCTCTTCTCCTCAGCCTCCAGTCCGCAGGGCAGCTCCATGGGCTTGCTCTGATAGCACCGTGCCTCGCAGTCCACGTCCACCCGCACGGAGAGCTTCCGGGAGTTGACCATTCGGGCGTCCAGCGCCCGGACCCGCATTCTGGCCACGGTGCAGCAGTCCGTGTCCGCTCCCGGCGCGTCAGTATGCATCTCCACAGGCACCACCAAGGCCAGGCTCTGCACCATGCCGCCGTTTTCCGGCATGTACAGCACTGACACGCTCACGCTGGCGCCCAGGGATACGCTTCCCTGGACTGTCTCCTTGCTCCGCAGGGTGATGATCCCCTCCGCGTCCACCACTGAGGCCATGTCCGGCATGGCGTCGGGCACGATGGTCTCTGCAGTGAAGTCCCGGCTGAACGAGCCCGACCACACGGGGACCAGCTGCTCATATATATCCTTTTTCAGGGCCGTATCCATGATTCGATCGCTCCTTGCCGAATTTTTCTATGGCAAGGGTATGCGTCTGTCCACGGGAATATGTCACCGGCTCCGGAACATCCCCCGACAACCCAGAGCGAGCAGACCCGCCCCGGCCAGCCACCAGAACCAATTTGGCATCATCAGCGTCACCAAGATGAGCGTGCCCAGTATCACCGCGCAGCAGCAAAGCGCGCCGCCTCCCCTTCTGCCCATGAAAAACCGCCTCCCATCCATTGTATGGATGAAAGGCGGGATATGTTACGGCTCCAGCTCCCAGCGTTTGAGCTTGGAGGCCTCCTCGTAAAGCCGCAGATAGGAGGCGTAGCGGCTGGGATGGATATGTTCCGGGGGCGCGGAGCGCACTGCGCAGCCGGGTTCCGACCGATGGGTGCAGTCGTCAAAGCGGCATTTGCCCAGATAGGGCTGAAACTCCGGGAAGAGTCCCTCCAGCTCCTCGGGCAGAAAAGGCGTTTCGTCCTCGTCCCCAAAGGAGGCGAAGCCAGGTGTGTCCCCCAGGAGCGTGCCGCCGCCTATGTCGAAAAGCTCAACATGACGGGTGGTATGCCTGCCCCGGCCCAGCTTTTGGCTCACCTCCGCCGTGGGGATGGCGAGTCCGGGCGCCAGGGCGTTGATGAGGCTGCTCTTGCCCACGCCGGAATTGCCCGTGAAGCAGCAGATCCTTCCCTCAATGGCCCGGCGGAACACATCTACGCCTTCGCCGGTCAGGGCGCTGACAGGGTACACGCCATAGCCTGCGGCGGCATAGATCCGCCGCAGCTCCTCCCCGTTGTCCAGGTCGCATTTGTTGAGGGCAAGGATCACACCGCACCGATTTTTCTCACACCGGACCGTCACCCGGTCGATGAGGAACGGGTCCGTCACCGGTATGACGGCGGAGACGACCATCACAAGATAGTCCACATTCGCCACCGCAGGCCGGCAGAAAGCATTCTTTCTCGGCAGTATCTCCGCCACGGTGCCGGTACCGTCGCCGGTCTCCTCGATCAGCACCTTGTCCCCGACCAGCGGCGAGAGCCCATCCTTGCGGAACCGGCCTTTGGCACGGCACCGCACCAACTCAGAGCCCGCGCGGACATCATAAAATCCGCTGAGGGCCCGCATGATGACGCCTTCCAGCAAGCTCAGCCCTCCGCGGGAGGCGCCGCCTCCTGCTGCTGCGGGGCCTGGGCAGGCTGAGACGCCACGGCGGGACCGGTACCGACCTGCAGATACACCTGGGTGCCCATGATGACCTGGGTGCCGGCGGAGTAGCTCTGCCACATGACCTTGCCGGCCTCGGTAGCGGACGAACTGACGTAGGATATCTCGTTCTCGCCGCAGATAAGTCCTTCCCGCTGCAGGGTGAGCAGGGCGGATTCCTTGGAAAGACCTATCACGCTGGGCACGGAGGTATAGCTGGCTGCGGGGCCGGCGCTGACATACAGCGTCACAGTGCTGCCGCTGGATACGGAGGCGCCGGGAGCGGGATCAGAGGAGATGACGTAGTTCTCTGTGACGGAGCTGGACTCCTGCAGCTCGATGCTCACGTTCAGGTCCTTAGCCTCCAAACGAACCTGCACGTTCGTGTAGGGAGCGTTCAGGATATCATCGGGGATAGTGACCAACTGCACGCCGGAGCTGACAGTCAGGGTCACGTCGATGCCCTCTGAGGTGACCATCCGGCTGGCACCGGCGGTGGGATCCTGGTCCACGACCATACCCTCATCGTGGGTGGAATCGGCTTTGTAGACGACTTTGAAGTTATATAGCTCCGTCATCTGCTCGTTCGCCATGATGTCCTCGTACCGGAGCCCTGTAAAGGAGGATACGTTCACACGCTCCGCATCCCGGAAGATGTCCGCCAGCCAATACTGCCACACGAACACGAACAGGGCCAGAGCGAAGGCGACCACGATCACGCACCCGGACAGCAGGCTGATGCTGGCGGCACGGGACCGCCGGCGGGCATAGCCCTCCTTGGACAGCTCCCCGGATCTGCTGATGCGGGGCACATTTTTCGAGATCACATGGACTTCGTCCCGTATCTCATAGGTCTGCTCCTGAACGGTGGACGTGCCGCTGCGAGACCGGCGGAAATCCTCCAAGTCCGCCAGCATCTCGCCAGCGGAGGAGTAACGGTCGTTGGGCTCGGGCTGCATAGCACGGAGAGTGATGTCCTCCAGTTCCGGGGGAACGTCAGGGTTGATAGCGCTGGGCGCGTCAGGCAGGACGGAGACCTGCTGCACAGCCACTTCCCCCACAGTCTTTCCGTTGAAGGGCAGCCTGCCGGTGAGCATTTCATACATCACAACGCCCAGAGAATAGATGTCGCTGCGGGCGTCCACATTGCCGCCCCGGGCCTGTTCCGGGGAAATATAGTGGATGCTCCCCAGGGCCTCCTCCGCGTCGGCAGTCCCGGCCTCGTCCATTTGGGCGATGCCGAAATCGGCGATCTTCACCGTGCCGTCCTTGGGCAGCATGATGTTCTGGGGCTTGATATCCATATGGATAATGCCCCGGCTATGGGCATGATTGAGGGCCCGGGCGATCTGGGTGGAGAAGTGCAAGACCTCCTGCCAGGAGAGCACGCCTTTGCCCTTCATATATTGCTTCAGATTGATGCCGTCCACATACTCCATCACGATATACTCCGTGTCGCCGGAGGATACCACATCGTAGACGGCGCGGATATTGGGGTGATTCAGCTTTTCCACCGCCTGGTATTCCTTGCGGAACTGGCGGCGGCTGTCAGCGTCCATGGACACGTCGTCCCGCAGGACCTTTACCGCCACATCCCTCTTCTTCTCCAGGTCGTAGGCCTGGTAAACCACGGCCATGCCGCCGATGCCCACTACGGACACGATCTCATACCGGCCGTCCAATATCTTTCCGAGACGCCAATTCACCTTATTTTCCATTGTCCGCGGCGCCTCCTTTCTCAGCGTATATCACGATGGCGGTCACATTGTCCCGCGCTCCGTTGTTTATGGCCTCTTCCACCAGCTTCCGGCAGGCGCTCTCGGCGTCCTCCTCTGCCAGCAGCACCCGGTGCAGCTCCGCGTCCTCCATGGCGTTCGTCAGCCCGTCGGAGCAGAGCAAAAACCTGTCTCCCTCCCGTATCGGTATGGCGTATTCGTCGCAGGAGACGAACCGCTCGCTGCCCACCGCACGGGTGATGATGTTTCGTCGCGGGTGGGTCCGGCTCTGAGCGGGGGTTATTTCCCCTCTGTCGATCATCTGCTGGACCAGAGAGTGGTCTCTGGTGATCTGCAGGATGCCGTCCTTGGCGATGCGATAGGCACGGCTGTCGCCCACGTTCACGAAAAAGGCCATGTCGTGCTGCCAGTATCCGGCCACCAGTGTGGTGCCCATACCGGAATACTCGTCCAGCTGGGCAGCGTAGCGAAAGACCTTCCGGTTGGCGGCATCGGTCGCCTGGCGCAGGGCGTCCGCTGGGTCCTCCCCGTCGGAGGCCTCAAGGGCAGCCCGGGCAAAGGCAGAGAACCGGCCGGCCGCCAGGTCGCTGGCCATCAGGCCCCCCGCCGCGCCGCCCATGCCGTCGCATACGACGGCGAGGACGCCCCCGGCCACGGGCCGCAGGTCAAAGCAGTCCTGATTCTCCGCTCGGTATTGTCCCTTGTCGCTCAATCCGAAATAGTTCATTGCTTCCTCATCTGTCCCCGGCGGAGCTGGCCGCAGGCTGCGTCGATGTCGCTGCCCAGCCGCCGCCGCACAGTAACGGTGACGCCGCCGTCCTCCAGCCTCTTTGCAAAGTCACGGACGGTCTGCTCCGAGGAGGGCTGCAGGCCCCTCTCGGACACATAGTTCAGCCGAATGAGATTCACATGGGCTCCCGTGCCCCGCAGATGCTTTATCAGCATATCCGCATGGCGGGGCGTGTCATTCACGTCCTTCACCATGGCGTATTCAAAGGAGATACGCCGGCCGGTAGCGGCGAAATACCGCTCACAGGCGTCAAAGACCGCGTCCACGCCGTAGCGGGCGTTCACCGGCATGAGCCGGGTGCGGGTCTCGTCGTCCGGCGCATGCAGTGACACGGACAGGGTCAATTGTAACCGGGAGGCGGCCAGTTTGTCAATCGCTTCCACCAATCCGCAGGTGGAGAGGGATATATGCCGCATGCCGATATCGGCGCCCTCCGGGTCGTTCACCAGCTGGAGAAAACGCATCACGTTGTCATAGTTGTCCAGGGGCTCACCTATGCCCATGAGCACGATACCGGTGACCTCATCTCCGGCGGCCAGGCCGGTGCGGATCACCTCGTCCAACATCTCCGAAGCGGTCAGATCCCGGACCTTGCCCCCGATGGTGCTGGCGCAGAAAGCACAGCCCATACGGCAGCCCACCTGGGAGGAGATGCAGACCGTGTTGCCGTGCTTATAGCGCATGAAGACCGTCTCCACGCTCTCTCCGTCGGGCAGCTGCCAGAGGAATTTCTCCGTGCCGTCCTTTGCCGAAACCTGCCGGCGCAGCATGGTGAGGCTGGGGATGGTGAAAATCCCATCCAGCCGCTGGCGCAGGTCTTTGGACAGGTCGCTCATCTCCTCGAAAGAGGTGACGCCCCGGCCCAGCCAGCGAAACACCTGTCCCGCCCGGTAGCCGGGCAGGCCCAGGTCCTTGAACGCGGCGGCGATCTCCGCCGGGAGCATGGACTTTATATCTCGTTTGACCGCTCCATCCGGCATAGATAAAACCCATCCGTTCCATCCCGGTCCGGCCAGAAGGTCCGTTCCAGGGTCTTGGTGAATTGGGGATGCGTTCGCAAAAACGCCTCCGCCACCGCGCCGTTCTCCCTCTCCCGCCAGGTACAGGTGGAGTAGATGAGCTTTCCCCCTGGCCTCACCGCTATGGCGATATGGTCCAAAAGCTCCTCCTGGAGCTCCGGGAGTCTGTCCAGCTCCTCCGGGTCCCGGTAGCGGATATCCGGCTTCTTCCGTATGACGCCCAAACCACTGCATGGAAGGTCCGCGAACACCACGTCATAGTCCCCGCCATCGATATCCCGGGCGTCACCGGGCACACATTCGATGCAGGAAAGCCCCAGCCGCTCCGCGCCCTCCGCCACCAGGGCCAGTTTCTTGGCCAGGATATCCCTGGCCGTGACGGAGCCCTGATCCACCATGGCAATGGCGGCGGCAAAGCTCTTGCCGCCGGGGGCGGCGCAGGCGTCCAGCACCCGCATGCCGGGTCTCAGCCCGGCCGCGTCCACGACCGCGTGGGCCGCCGGGTCCTGCACATAGAAAAGGCCCTTTTGAAAGGCGTCCTTCGCGGTGAAGTCACCATCCCGGTCAAGGACCAGACCCGCGGGCGTCTCGGTCAGGTCCAGCATGGTCATCAGTTCGTCCTTGGTCGTCCGGCAGGTATTGACCTGCACGTACACCGGCGGCTCGGCGTTGTCGGCGGCCAGGACAGCCTCCGCGCCCTCATAGCCCCGCAGGGTCATGAGCTCCTCCACCAGCCACCTGGGGTGGCTCCAGCGAATGGAGAGATATCCCGCCGTCCCTTCGCCGGGAATCTCAGGCAGGTCATCTCTATTATCCCCTATCCGCCGCAGGACCGCGTTCACAAGGCCAGACGCCCGGGCATAGCCAAGGGTCCGGCAGAGGCTTACAGCCTCATCAACTGCAGCTCTGGGCGGTATCCTGTCCATGAATAGGAGCTGATAGACGCCCAGCCGCAGGATGTCCCGGACCTTGGGCTCCAGCTTTCCCTTGGCGTAGCAGCCGATATAGAAGTCGCACAGGGCCATGTTCTGGAGCACACCGTAGAAAAGCCGCGCCGCCAGGGCCCTGTCCCGGCCGGACAGGCGATTTTTCTCCGCCAGACCATCCATGACTTGGCGGCTCCAGGCGGAATCCCGCCGAAAGCGCTCCAGGGCCTCCAGGGCCGTTCTCCTGGGCATGGTCAGACCTCCATGGGGTGGCCCAGCAAATAGGCGCCTGCCGCCATGCGCTTTCCGCCCGCGGCCTGCAGTTCGGTGATGAGCAGGGTCTCTCCTCCGCCGCAGACCACTTCGATGCCCGCCTTTCCGGTGGAAAGGACTGTGCCGGGCGCTTTATCAGAGTGCCTGCCCGTCGCCACGCCGGCAAAGAGCTTGAAGGCTGTGCCGCTCAGCTCCGCCGCGGCGCATGGCCAGGGCTGCATGCCGTATATATGCTTGAGCACCATCCGGGCCGGCTTGGCCCAGTCCACAGGAGACTCCTCTTTGCTCAGAGGCGGGGCGTAGGTGGCCTCGCTCCCGTTCTGGGGAATGCGGGGCGCGGTGCCGGCCTCGATATCCCGGAGCGTCTTGACGAGCAGCTCCGCCCCCAGCGGCGCCAGCCGGTCGAAAAGCTCGCCGCTGGTCTCAGTCTCACCGATGGCCGTTTCGGCGGTGTATATCATATCCCCTTCGTCCATGCCGGTGGAAAGATGCATGGTGGTGACGCCGGTAACGGCGTCGCCGTTCAGAACGGCCCGCTGGATGGGGGCGCTGCCCCGGTACTTGGGCAGGAGCGAGCCGTGGACGTTGATGCAGCCGTATCTGGGCAGTGCCAGGATATCGTCGGGGATAATGCGCCCGTAGGCCACCACCACGATGATATCCGGTGCCAGTTCTTTCAATATGGCAAGGGCCGTACCGTCCCGGAGCTTCTCCGGCTGGTACACGGGGATGCCCGCCGCAAGGGCCGTCTGTTTCACGGCGCAGGGCACCAGCTTGTGGCCTCGGTCCCGGGGCTTGTCCGGCTGGCAGAATACACCGGCCACATCAAACCCCTCCGCCAGAAGTTTTTCCAGGGAGCAGGCGGCAAAGTCCGGCGTGCCCATGAACACGACTCTCATTGAGCGGTCTCCTCGCCGTCCTTCTCTTCCTGCTGGGCGGCATAGTACTCCGACAGTTCCTCGTCCGTCAGGATGTGGTCACACAGCTCTGTGAACATATGTCCGTCCAGGTGGTCGATCTCGTGGCAGAACGCCCGGGCGGTCAGGCCCACGCCCTCTATCTCGAACCAGTTTCCGTCCCGGTCCTGGGCTCTCACCTTCACATGATCGGGCCGGGTCACCATGCCAAAATCTCCCGGTACGGACAGGCACCCTTCCGGGCCGGTCTGCTCGCCGGAGGACTCCAGGATCTCCGGATTCACCAACTCGATGACGCGCTCCGGTTCCCCCTCGGGCACGTTGGTCTCAAGGACTACCACCGCCCGGCGGAGGATGCCCACCTGAGGCGCGGCCAGACCTACGCCGTTCGCCTCGGTCATTGTCTCAGCCATATCGTCCAGAAGGGTGTGCAACCGTTCGTTGAAGTCCGTGACGGGCCTGCAGCGCTTGGTGAGGGTCTCGTCCCCCTGTTTCAAAATGTTGCGCAGAGCCATATAATGATCTCCTAACTGTCAGTCCAAGGGATCGAAGTCCGCGTACACGGACACGCCCTTATATCGTTTGCCGTCATTGGTCAAAAGAAGGACCCGGCCAACCGCGGCCCGTATCTCTTTGGAGGCGGGGCTTTTTACCGTCACCCGGTAGCGCCAGGCGCCGTTCACCTTCGCCACGGGAAGCGGCGCGGGGCCAAGCACGCGCGCCGCTGGCATGTCCCGGGTGAGCCGAGCCATCTCCTCCCGGATGTCAGCGCAGCAGCGAAGCACCTCGTGCTCATCGCTTCCTGAGGCCGTGAGCACGTAGAGATCGGAAAAGGGCGGCGCGCCCGTGAGTCGCCGGAGCCCTATCTCCCCCTCGTAAAAACCGTCATAGTCCTGCCGTGCGGCTTGGAGGATGATCTGGTTTTCCGGGGTGAAGGTCTGGATCACCGCACGGCCGGGCTTTTCAAAGCGGCCGCTGCGGCCGATGACCTGGGTGATGAGCGAAAAAGTCCGCTCCCCTGCCCGGTGGTCGCTGCTGTACAGGCTCTGGTCGGCAGACAAAACGCCCACCAGCGTCACATTTTCAAAGTTGAGCCCTTTGGTCACCATTTGGGTGCCCACTAAAATGGGGATGCGCTGGGCCCGAAACTGCTCGAACAGCGCCCGATGGCTCCCCACCGGCGCTACGGCGTCCGTATCCATGCGCAGGACCGGCACGCCGGGGAACAGCTCGGCCAGCTCATCCACCACTTTCTGGGTCCCCGCGCCGGTAAAGGTGAGCTTCCCGCCGCACTGGGGACAGACAGCGTCCAGCCGCTGGACATGGCCGCAATAGTGGCACATGAGCCGATCGCCCACGCTGTGGTAGGTCAGGGACGCGGTGCAGTTGGGGCACTTATAGGTGTATCCGCACTCCCCGCAGGCCACCACCTTGCTGGCGCCCCGGCGGTTCAAAAAGAGGATGGACTGTTCGCCCCGGTCGATATTCTCCTGAAGCTCCCGGCGCAGCAGCGACGAGATGCTGGTGCCGTTGCCCGCCCGCAGTTCCCTTTTCATGTCCGCGATCTGCACCTGAGGCAGCTGCATGGCGTTGTAGCGATGGGGAAGCTGGAAGAGGGCGTACCGCCCCGTCTCAGCATAGTACCGGCTGCACACATCCGGCGTGGCGCTGCCCAGCACCAAGGCAGCCTTGGACCGGGCGCATAGGAACTTCGCCACGTCCCGGGCATGGTAGCGGGGGCTGTTCTCGGATTTATAGGTGTCCTCCTGCTCCTCGTCCATGATGATGATACCCAGGTCGGATACCGGCGCAAACACGGCGCTGCGGGTGCCTATGACCACCCGGGCGTCCCCGGCGCGGATGCGCTTGTACTCATCGTACCGCTCGCCCATGGACAGAGACGAGTGGAGCACGGCGATCTTGTCGCCAAAGTGGGAGGAAAAGGTCTGGAGCATCTGGGGCGTCAGGGCGATCTCAGGCACAAGAAAGATGGCCGACTTGCCCCGCAGGAGCATCTGGTGGATGAGATGGATGTAGATGGTGGTCTTGCCGCTGCCGGTAACGCCGAAGAGCAGCGCCGCCCGGGCCTCTTCACCATCCGCAAGAGCTAAAATGCCCTCGAAAGCGGCTCTCTGCTCGGGATTGAGCTGGGGCAGAGGCTTTCCGCCCTCCTCTCCGCCGTCGTAGTCGGGCCGGCGGTATACCTCCCGACGGGAGGTGGTCACAAGGCCCTTTTCCTCCAGTCTTTTTATCGCGTCGCGGCCCGCGCCGGTAAAGTAGCAGATATCCGCCACGCTGGCCCGGCCCAGATCGGCCAAAAGGCGCAGTACGGCACCCTGACGCACTGCCCGGACATTCTTCTCCGCCACCGCCAAGGCCTGCTCTGGAGACACGGCCAGCTCCGCTTGAAGGATGGTCCTGTCCGAGACCCTGCGGGAAGCGCCCGCCTCGGCCCGCAGCACGCCCTTTTTCACCAGGGACGCCAGGGCAGGACCGGGATTCTTCTGGCCGAACACGGCCTCGATATCTGCCAGCTCACAGCGGCCGCCGTGGCCGATGACCGCGTCCAGCACCAGCTTTTCGCCGGCGCCCTTCGCCTTTTCATAGACGGCTGGGGGCACCAGACCCTCCCCCAGCAGATAGACGGGCCAGACGTTGTACCAGAGCCCCGCCGGGAGCATGGCCCGCACCGCGTCCATGACCGTGCAGAAAAAACGCTCCCGCATCCAGAGAGCCAGTTTGAGCTGTGTCTCGCTCAAAAGGGGTTCCTCGTCCAGCACCTCCAGAACGTTTTTGAGCTTCCTGTCGGTCTGGCCGCCCAGGGCCAGCACCACGCCCTCCCGGGGGCGGCTGCCCCCGAAGGGCACCGCCACCCGCACGCCGGGCTTCACCTTCGCCGCCAGCCGCTGGGGCACGGCGTAGGTGTAGGGACGGTCTACCCAGTAGGTCACGTCCGCCACGGCGATCCGGGCCGTCATACCGCTCATCGAAACGTCCAACAGCTCAAAAGAAAAGCGCGCTTACTGCTCGCTGTCGGTCCCGTCGGCCGCGTTGATGGTGAGCTTACCGGTATAGACCTCATCGATGGCGGCGGAAACGGGCTTTTTCGTCAGGGACTGGCCGTCGGCCTCCGCCTCAGCGGAGATGGCGCGGGCCCGCTTGGCCACGAGATTGATGAGGGCGTAACGGCTGCCGACCTTATCGACCAGATCGGCTACGGGGGGATAGAGCATCATGATAGAAAGTCTCCTTTTGCGATAGATTCCAGTTTTCGGCCGCTGCGGCAGCGCTCCGCCGTGATGATGGCGTCCAGCTCTCTGGCGGCTGTTTCCGCGTCGTCGTTGACGACGATGTAGGCATAGTTTTTTGCGAGGGCGCATTCCCTCTTCGCGGTCTCCAGACGGCCCAGGATCTTTTCCTCGGCGTCGGTGCCACGGCCGCGGAGCCGGCGCTCCAGTTCCCGGAGACTGGGCGGCGCCAGGAAGATGCTCACGGCGTCGTGCCTCTTTTCAAGGACCTGAGCCGCGCCCTGGACCTCGATGTCCAACAGCACGTTCCAGCCCTGCGCCAGCTGTTCGTCTACAGGCCCCGCGGGGGTGCCGTAACGGTTGCCAACGTATTCCGCGTGCTCCAGAAACGCGCCCTCTCCGATCATGCGGGCAAATTCCTCGTGGGTACGGAAGAAATAGTTCACGCCATCCACCTCGCCGGGCCGGGGAGCCCGGGTGGTGGCGGAGACGGAAAAGCGGATGTCATCCCGCATTCTCATGAGCGACGAGATGACGGTGCTTTTCCCAGCGCCGGATGGGCCGGAAAGCACGATGAGAAGTCCCTTTTCAGCCATTTTCAGCGCCTCCCTCCTGTCCATCCGCCCGCCCGGCCACTTCGCCGGGGGCGACGGGCGAGAGGATCACGTGACCGCTGGACATGATGAGCACGGCCTCGGTCTTGCGGCCATAGGTGGCGTCCACCAGACGGCCTGCCTCCCTGGCCTGGGTGATGACCCGCTTGATGGGGTTCGACTCCGGCGCCACCGCCGCCACGATCTTTCCGGCGGCCACAAAGCTGCCAAATCCGATGCTGACGAACTCCATTGGTCTCACTCCATGTTCTGTATCTGCTCGCGGATCTTCTCCAGTTCCGCTTTCATGTCGATGACAGTCTTGGCGATGGCGCTGTCCGCACACTTGGAACCGGTGGTGTTGGCTTCCCGGTTCATCTCCTGGACAAGAAAGTCAAGCTTTCGGCCCACGGGGGAGCCGGCGGCCAGCAGGAGCCGGAACTGGGCGATGTGGCTCTTCAGCCGGACCATCTCCTCGTCCACGGCCACCTTGTCCGCGTAGATGGCCGCCTCCTGGAGGATTCGGCTCTCGTCCACCGCCGCGCCTTCCAGGACCTCCTTCATGTGGGCCAGGAGCTTCTCCCGGTACTCCGTCACGGTCTGGGGAGACCGCTCCTCGATCGCTGCGACCATGCCCTCCAGGGTATTCAATTTGCCCTCGATGTCCTCCCGTAGCTTCTCACCCTCCCGGGTACGCATGGCGTCGAACTCCGCCAGGGCCTCCCGGAGCACCACTGAGATGGCGCCGGCCACCGCGTCCCGGCCGATATCGGTCTTGTCGGTGGACAGGACCTCAGGGAACCGCACCAGACTGAGGGCGCTCACATCTCCGTCCAGGCCGTACTTTTCCGCCGTGTCCCGGACAGCCTTCAGATATGCCTCCGCCAGGTTGTCGTTGACCCGGATGACGGCCTGCTCTGCCCGGGAGGTGTCCACGGTGACGAACACATCCACCTTGCCACGGCTTATGGTATCCGCCACGGCGGCGCGCACCGCCTCCTCGGCGAACAGGCAGCTCTTGGGCAGACGCACAGACACGTCCAGGTACCGGTTATTGACGCTCTTCAGCTCCGCCGTCACGGCGATGGCGTCTATCTCGCCCTTGGCCCCGCCGTAGCCGGTCATGCTCTTGATCATTCAAAGTACCTCGCGATCTTCACGATATAAAACCGGATGAGAGAGGAATACGCCTGGTCGTACAACCAGAACACCACCGCTCCCAGCGGATAGAGTATGTACCAGCCCAGCTCGCCGCCCTGGAAGGTGAACAGCGCCCTGGCCAGCAGCCAGTAGATGACGAAGGCGAAGGTATAGAGGGCGAACTTGCACGTCCACACCTGCCACAGCTTGTGCAGTCTCTCAAAAAGGCTCTTGGCGATGGGGTAATACCCGAAAAAGGCCGCGTACATGATGACCGATGCGCCGGGAAACAGCAGCGCGCCCAGCGCCGTCGTGAGCAAAAACACCATGAGTGACCACTTGATCCCGTACATCATGAGGGCCACGCACACCCCCAGGCTGGAGACGGCCACCAGCGCCAGCCGCCCCGCGGGCAGCACAGAGCCCAATACCAGCAGCACCGTGCCCAAGGCCGTTAAAATGGCCAGCCGGGCCAGCCGTTTCGTTCCGCTTTTCATCTCACCGGCAGCCTATGCAGGGGATCAGGTTCCCGCCGAACATCTCGCAGCAGCAGTCCGCGCAGATCAGGTTCTGGCACAGATTGCAGGCCGCGTCGCCGCCCATCATGTCGCCCATGCCGGCGCCGGCGGGGCGATAGGCCTGGCCGCCCTGGTTCATGTACTGCACGGCGTTGCGGTACTCCACGTTGCCGGGCTCCATAGTGGAGGCGGTGCGGAAATACTGTCCCGCCTGGTCCATCCAGCCCTTGCGCCAGCAGACGCTGCCCATCAGGTAGTACCACTCCGCGTCGTGGGTGGGGATGGCGTTCAGCATGGCCTCGGCCTGGGCCAGGTTGTTGGCGTTGATGAGGTTTCGTATCTGCACATATTGGGCGTTGGAGCCGGTCGACTGCTGCCGGGCCTGGCTCTGGTAGGCGTAGCCGTATCCGTATCCGCCCGCCCCGGAAGAGCCGCCCTGCTCCCGGCTCTTGGTGATGGCGTCATAGGCCTCGTTGATCTCCTTCATCTTCTCGGAGGCCAGGTCCGCCAGGGGGTTATCGTGGTAGTTGTCCGGATGGTATTTCCGGGCCAGGTCCCTGTAAGCCTTCTTGACCTCGTCGTCGCTGGCAGAGGGCGACACGCCCAGTACGCTATAAGGATCGTTCATGATATGCTCCGTTCTCTTTGTATTCTTCCGTTCGTCTTCCACGTGCCGGAAAACACCGCCTGGGTCGCCGCCGGAAGGCCTAGGTATATGGTGTTGGAGAGGATGCTGGAATAGATGTTATCGCCCATGAGGGCATACGCCCCCGCCAAGGCGTTGTGGGAGTGCTGCAGGCTGACGCGAATGGTCCGCTGGTCCTCTTCCGACAGCTTCCCCTCCTCCGTGGGCCGGAACCGGTAGCGCAGGGAGTTGTAGCTGTCCGTTTTGATATCCTCGGCCAGGTCGTCCGCCGCATCCAGGATGTAAATGATGCGGCCCAGGTGATAGAGAAGCTCCGAAAGGACGCGTCCCTTCTCCCCGTCGATAGCCGTGCCCGCGGCCCGGAGGATGAGGGCGAACTTGTCCGCCGCCTCGTCCATGCTGGGACAATTGGCTTTTTCCAGGGCCTGCAACGCCTTCAAATTCTGCTCCGTAGCCGCCGCAAATACCGGCTGACGGCCCGCGGCCTTTTTGTAGGCGCTCTTCAGTATGCCGCAGGCCGCTTTATAGCCCCAGGAGGCCGGGAAGGACTTGTCCTCTCCCCCGTCGGCCAGCTTCCACCAGCCCAGGATGACAGTCATATCCGCCGCCATGGAGAGGCTGTCGCAGCCGGAGAGGCACTCCGTCTTTTTCAGAGGATGTGCCGGACAGCGCCGGGGGCAAGTGACCGCCGGGCCCGGCTGTGCCAGGAGCATGGCCAGAAAGGTGAAGTCATAGTTCACCAGAAACCGGGCGGCAAAGCCGTACCGCCGGGCAAGCTCGTGGCACAGCCCACAGTATACGCCACGGAACCGCTCGAATTCTGATACCTTCAGTTCGCCCTTCACCGGGCGGACATAACCGTACATCAGCGTTTATAGCCGGTGATGTAATAATCGATCTTCTTGAAGCGCTTGCCCAGTTCCGTGGAGACAGCGACGCCTATGGCAATGCCCACAGCGCTTGCGATGATGCACTTCTGCTGATCGAGATGGAGCGCCGCCCCAATGGCATAGCCGATGAACAGCATGGCCACCGGCAGCATATACACCAGCAGCGTCACGCCCAGGATGGTCGTGGTCTTGCTCTCCAGGACCACTCTCTCCCCCGGCTTGGCGAATATCTTATTTTCGGCCTCCACGTGGATCTCCTTGCCATAGATGCACTCGCCGCACCCGGAGCAATGGCTGCATGCGGTAACGCGCTCCACGGCCACATCCGCCATGCCCTTATCCAGTATTTTTTTCACGATGCCTGTCTGGGTCATTTTTCTTCCTCCAGCTGCACATAGACGGAATAGCTGCCCACCGCGCCGGCGCTGTCAAAGCCGTCCACATATACGTTGGCAGACACACGGTACCGCCCTGGCGCGGAATCCGCCAAACTGGCCAGATCGGCCACCACGCGGATATTGTTGGCGGTGATCCTGGGCAGGACGTCGGACGGGGCCCGGACCGTGACCACCTTGTTCATATCGATGATGCTCACGTCATACCCCGCCGGCGCGTTCACATAGCTCAGATTCGTCACGCCAAACAGGTTGGAGCTGAGTCCCACGAACTCCATGCTCACCGTAGCCGTTGTCTCGCCGGTGAGACACTCCACGCCGTTGGGCAGGACGATGTTGTAGGTGGTGGGCTCAAAGCTCAGGGTGTTGCCCAGCTGCACCGTGGCCAGGGAGATGATGTTCAGCCCGTCCAGGGTGGCCGCGTCGCCGGCGACCGTGATGGCCGCAGGCTCAATGGTGGTGATGACGTTGTCGGCAGAAGCGCCGCCGCCGGGCACCAGGTCCATACCCAGGGCCACTTCCTTCACCGTGCTCACCGGCACGTTCACGGACACGGTCTCCACGTCCGCCTGGACATCCTCGAACTCCAGGATATTGCCGTCGGCGTCCAGCAGCACGTAGTTGCCCACCGCGTTGAAAGAGGCGCTCACCTCGTCCCGCGCCACCACTACCTGGACCTTGTTGATCTGGTTCAGCTCCTCCTCGGGGCCGGTGAAGGTCACAGTGGCGGGGTCAAAGGTCATCTCCGCCGCGTCCACCATATAGCCCTCGGCGGTGGTCCCCTCGAACTGTCCGGAGACCACGATGGGCATGGTGGCCAGCTTGCTGATCTGCAGCCCCACGGTAGAAGGCGTCCTGGATGTCTCCCGGATGTTGGACTGGTTCACACCGGAGGGATAGCTCAAAGAATATGTCATGGTCCGATAGCCGGCCATGGTCACGTTGGACAGGTTCACCACGGCCTTGATATCGTCGCTGGTGATCTTAGCCAGCTCCCGGCGGGTGCCGGAGAGGGTCACGTTCACACGGGTGGTATCCTGCTCAGAGACCACCAGGTTCATGGTGTCCCGCATGGCGTCCTGGCCGGTGAAGGTCACTTCCACGCCGTAATATGTCTGGGTCTTGGAGATGCCGTAGTTCGACGTATAGTATAGCCAGATGACCAGCGACGCACACAGGCACAGTATGAGCCAGAAGATGCGGCTGTCCAATATCCCGCGGCTGCGGGCGGTGTTTTCATTTCTCATGGTCCGCTCCCTTCAGCCCCTTGAGCCTGTCGAGCCAGCTTGTCTTTCCGGCGTCATCCTCCGGGAGGAGCTCCTGGCGCAGCAGCGTCTCAAAGGTGTCCGCGCTCAGATGGCGCTTCAAAAGCCCGTCCTCCGCCACGCTGATGCCGCCCGTCTCCTCGGAGACGATGACCACCACCGCGTCGGACCGTTCGCTCATACCGATGCCGGCCCGGTGGCGCATCCCTAAGTCCCGACTCAGATTGGCGTTCTCGCTGAGGGGCAGCATGCACCCCGCCGCGGCAAGGCGTCCGTCCCGGACGATCACCGCCCCGTCGTGGAGGGGCGACTTGTCGTAAAACACGTTTTTAAGTAATTCCGACGATACCAGCGCGTCCACCTGGGTACCGGAGGCCATGGCCTCATTCAGCCGGTTGGTCCGCTCAAAGACGATGAGCGCGCCCGTGC
The DNA here is from genome assembly GCA_947631865.1 of uncultured Oscillospiraceae bacterium. GTDB lineage: Bacteria > Bacillota > Clostridia > Oscillospirales > Oscillospiraceae > CAJOIG01. The sequence continues at coordinate 45,613 of CANRNF010000005.1, forward strand.
GGCTCTTGGACATATCCTCACAGGCGTACACGGTCTGCATGATGGTCTTGTCCAGCGCCTGACCGCCCACGTTCCGGCCGAACAGGGAGAACAGCCGGTAAGAGCCCACACGCTCCAGGGCCCGGCGGATCTCCGGCTGGAACAGCACGATCACCGCCAGCACGCCTATCTCAAAGACCTGCCGCAGCAGAAAGCTGGTCAGCGTCAGATGCAGAGCGCTGGACAGTCCCAAGGCCACCAGCAGTAGCAATATGCCCTGGGCCACACGCAGGGAGTTGGTCCGGCGCACGAAGGAGATGACCGCGTACAGCGCCGCCGCCACGATGAGCACATCGGCGATGTCCGCCGGTCCCATGTCCAATATAAGGCCGAAGGATTCGCGCAGGTTGGTTAGAAATTCATTCATAGGCCAGTACCATTCATTCGTACGACTATCGGTTGACGAACACTCTATGTCAACTTTGTATTATAGCATGTTGTGCGGTTCCACGCAAGTGGGAGCACAACTGCTATTTTCGTTATATAGCAGCTGCAAAGCAGGCGCTATATAACAAAGTCTGGCCTTTGGCAACCTCATTTCTGCGTTTTGGCCGGTCCATTCCAGGCAAAAAAGACAGGGGCGGGAAAGCCCCGCCCCGCAGGTCAGTCAAGTATCTCCTTCACGGTCTCCGCCGCCGCCATGACCTCCCGGTAAGTGTTGAAAGGCGAGAAACTGAAGCGCACCGTGCCCTCCCCTTGCGTCCCGCCCGTGTTGTGAGCCAGGGGCGCGCAGTGCAGCCCCGCCCGAACGGCGACGCCTCTTTCAGCCAGCCGCGCGGCTGCCTCTTCACAGTCAAGGTCCTTCATCTGCAGCGAAAGCACCCCCGCCTGCAAAGCGGGGTCCGGGGATCGAAAGAGTTTCACGCGCTCCTCGCCTTCCAGCACATCGGCAAAGGCCGCCAGCAGCTCCATCTCATGGGACAGCACCGCTGCCGGCGTCTTTCGCCTCAGCCACTTCACGCCCTCCAGAAGCCCTGCTATGCCCGGCACGTTGTGGGTGCCCGGCTCCAGGCGGTCCGGCAAAAAGTCCGGCATGGCCGGATCCGCGCTCACGGAACCTGTCCCGCCGAAAAAGAAGGGCTCTGCCTTCTCGTCCCGGCACAGCAGTACCCCCGTGCCCTGGGGGCCCAGCAGTCCCTTATGACCGGGCATGGCGGCAAACGTGCAGCCAAGGCCGTCAAAGTCCAGGCCAACAGCACCCGCCCCCTGAGAAGCGTCCACCACCAGGGGCACCTCTGCCTCCCGGCACAGGGTGGCCATCTCACGGATGGGCAGGATATAGCCAAACACATTGGACACCTGAGTGCACACCGCCGCCTTGGCGCCGGGCAGTTCCGCGCGGAAGGCCTCTACGGCGGCCTCCGGCGCAAAGAGCGGCGATGCGGCGACACGCACGTCCGCACTCAAGCCATGGAGCGTCCGCCACACAGCGTTGTGCTCGTAGCCGGATATGACCACCGGGTCACCGGGCCCCACCAGGCTCCGCAGGGCGATATTGAGGCCGTGGGTGGCGCTGGAAGTGAAAACGACCCGTTCAGGGTCCTTCACGCAGAAAAGATCCGCCAGCGCCAGCCGGCAGTCCAGCAGAAGCTCCGCCGCGGCCATGGCGCTGGGATAGCCGCCCCGGCCGGGGCTGGAAAGGGTCCGCATCGCCTGGGACACGGCGTAGGCAACGGCGGCGGGCTTCTGAAAGGAGGTCGCAGCGCAGTCCAGATAGATCATGATCCCGCCTCCAGCGTCCCATCGGGATGACGCAGCAGCACCCGCTCCGGCGTGACGCCGGCATTTGCAAGGATGGACAGGGACCGCTCCTTATGCCGCGCCGCCACGATCACGCAGTAGGCGCAGCCCCTGGTGGATGCGGCCTTCGGCACGCGGGAGACCGTGCCCGTGATGCCCGCCCGTTCCAGGATACGGGCCGCCCGCTGGGCATAGGTCAGGCTCCGAAATGACAATAGATAGTGCATAAAAAGACCTCCCGCACTGGTTACGCACCATTGTATGCGGGAGGGTCGTTATTTGGTTCAGTCTAGCGGGAGGCCAGCAATACTACCGCATGGCAGCTGATGCCCTCCCCCGCGCCGGTGAAGCCCATGCGCTCCTCGGTGGTGGCCTTCACGCTGACTGCGGAAACATCCAAATCCAGGTCAGCGGCGATGTTCCGGCGCATTTGCTCAATGTAGGGTGCCAGCTTCGGCCGCTGGGCGATGACGGTCACATCGCAGTTCTCCACGCCGTATCCCCTGACCTCCGCCTCTTTCACAGCCGCCCGGAGGATGATACGGCTGTCTATCCCCTCCGTGGCAGGGTCTGAGTCGGGAAAGAGCTTTCCGATGTCCCCCAGGGCCGCCGCCCCCAGGATGGCGTCTGCCAGGGCGTGGAGCAGCACGTCCGCGTCCGAGTGGCCCAAGAGCCCCTTCTCATAGGGTATCTCCACACCGCCCAGAATGAGCTTCCGCCCCTCCGTGAGACGGTGGGCGTCATATCCGTGGCCAATGCGCATGCTCATGTGCTCCTCCTCTCCGCCAACAGCGCCCGGGCCAGCTTCAGATCCAGGGGCGTGGTGATCTTGATATTCTCCTCGCTTCCCTTTGAAAGATAGATCCTCCCGCCGATGCGCTCCACAGCGAGACAGTCGTCCGTGACCTCAGGGGCGTTGGCTGCAGCGTCCTGCAGGGCGGCCCGGATGAGGTCCGCCTGGAAGCACTGGGGCGTCTGGGCCGCCCATAGTCTTGACCTATTTGGCGTCGCGGTCACGACGCCGTCCTCCGCCTCTTTTATCGTGTCCCGCACCGGAACGGCGGGCAGCGCCGCCGTGTGGCGGTAAGCAGTCCATAAGGCATCCAGGATGACATCGCCCGTCACAAGAGGCCGGGCGCCGTCGTGGATGGCGATGAGTTCCGCTTCCGGTGGCACAGCCATTACTCCAGCGAGACAGGACTTGGCCCGGGTGTCGCCGCCTGGTACCACAGCCGAGAGCTTGCTCACACCGTACCGGCCACAGAGCGCTCTCACCTCGTCCACTCTGTCGGCCCGGGCGGCCACCACGATGGCGTCTATCGGCTCGCACCGCTCAAAGGCCAGCAGGGACCGGACGAGCACCGGGAGCCCAGCCAGGTCCTCCATCAGCTTATCGGAGCCAAAGCGCCGGGCTGAGCCCCCAGCCACGATCACCGCCGCGGCATAGGGCAGTCTCTCCTTTTTCAGTTGTTCCGACGGTCTTCTCATAAGCGCCTCAACATATCCTGCGGTTTTGTCCCATATATGTGATTATGCCATGTCGCGCGGTTCCGGCATAGCCGGGAGCGCGGCCGGTATTTTTGAGGTATAATTGCGGCTTTGCCGCTATTATACCCATATCTGGGAGCTTACGCAAGTGTGAGGAGGTCTTTCCTTGCTCAAAGACAGAACATTGGCCTTCAATACGGCTCTTCTCACCGCCTCCGGCCTGGCCATGCGGTTCGTGGGCATGGTCTGGCAGGTGTGGCTGGTCAGCCGCATCGGCGAGGCCGGCATCGGCCTGTTCCAACTGGTTATGAGCGTCAACGCCCTGGCCGTGACGGTGGCTATGAGCGGCAGCCGATATGCCGTCACTCGTTTGGTATCTGAAGAGCGGGGCTTGGACCGGCCCCATGGCGCCGCCCAGGCGCTGAACGACTGTATGCTGTACGGCCTCGGCTTCGGCCTCGCGGCGGGGCTCATCCTCATGGTCCTGGCAGAACCGCTGGGCTTCCTCTGGCTGGAGGACGCCCGAACGGTGCGTCCGCTGATGTTCCTGGCCCTCGCCCTGCCCCTCACAGGCGTGGACTCCGTCATGCATGGGTACTTCACCGCCGTGGGCAGGGTGTGGAAGAGCGTGGCGGTATCCGTGGGCCAGCAGCTTATCACCATTGCCGTCACTGCCGCCATGCTGGTGGTCCGTCCGGCGGAAAACCTGGAATATGCCGTAGCGGTCATCACCAGCGGCAGCCTCATCGGCGAGATAGGCGGCGTCACCGCCCTGGGCCTGGCCTATGCCCTGGACCGGCGGAAGCACGGCATCGTCCGAAAGACGGGCCAGGTCCCCCGGCCGGACATGGCGGGCCGTATGTTCCGCATCGCCCTGCCCCTCGCGGCGGCGTCCTACGCCCGAAGCGGCCTTTCCACCCTGCAGCACCTTCTGGTGCCCAGGGGTCTGCGGGCGTCGGGCCTCGCGGCAGAGACGGCTCTCGCCGGCTACGGGGTCATCCAGGGCATGGCCCTGCCCGTGGTGCTGTTCCCCTCCTGCCTTATGATGGCCATCGCGGAGCTCATCGTGCCGAAGCTCACGGAAAAACAGATCCAGGGCCGGTCAGACAGCATCCGCGCCGTCACCGAGGACGTGCTGTACAAGAGCCTTCTGTTCAGCGCCATTACCGCCGCCCTGCTTCTTGCCATGGGCGACAGCCTGGGCCTGGCCCTCTACGGCTCGGAGGAGGCCGGGCGGTACATACGGCTATTCGCCCTCATCGTTCCGGTCATGTACATGGACATGGCCACGGACGGGTGCCTGAAGGGCCTGGGCGAGATGATGTTCTGCATGTACGTGAACATCGCAGACGTGGGCCTTTCCGCCCTTCTGGTGTGGCTCATGCTGCCCCGCTGGGGCCTGGGCGCTTATATTGCTGTCATCTGCTTCACGGAAATATTCAATTTCGCCCTCAGCATGTGGCGGCTGAAGCGGGTATCCGGTTTCCGGCTGCCCCCGCGGGATACGGTCCTGGCCGTCCTTCTCGCGGCTCTCTGCGGCGGCGCCGCCTGGCTCCTGGGAAAGTACACAGGCGCGGCGGTGAGCGTGCCAGCGCTGGTCCTGTCCATGGCCGCAGGGCTGGGACTATATTGCCTCGCCATACGAAAGCATATAACTATCCTTTGACATATCCGCCGGGATTTGATAAGCTATGCCCGGGAAGTGATACGAATGCTTTTGACTGTGGACTTATCCAACAGCCGCGTGACCATGGCCGGCGTGAAGGACGGCTCCGTGGCCTTTTCCTGCGGCATGGCTACGGTGAAGACCCGCACGGCGGACGAGTACGCCGCCCTTATGGCTCTCATACTGGAGCAGCACGGAGCGGGCCGGGACAAATGGGAGGGGTGCATCCTCTCCTCCGTGGTGCCGGAGCTGACGCTGACGCTGCGCCAGGCCCTGGAGATATTGACGGGCATCGTCCCCATGGTGGTGGGCCCTGGTGTGAAGACCGGGCTCAACATCCGTCTGGATGACCCCTCGGAGCTGGGCAGCGATTTCGTGGCCGCCGCCGTGGCGGCCCAGAATGCCTACCCCCTGCCGGTCATCACCGTGGACATGGACACGGCCATCGGCATGGGCGTCACCGACGGCGAGGGCAGGTACGTGGGGGGCGTCATCGCCCCGGGCATCATGATCTCCACCGCCGCCCTCACCAGCCGTGCCTCCCTTCTGCACAACGTGATACCCCAGGCGCCGGGCCATATCATCTGCAAGAACACCGACGAGTCCATGCGCTCGGGCATCATCTACGGCTGCGCCGCTATGCTGGACGGGCTCCTGCAGGGCATGGAGGAGGAACTGGGCCAGAAAACCACCGTAGTGGCCACCGGCGTCTGGGCCGAGGCCGTCATCCCCCACTGCCGCCGGAAGGACATCCGGGTGGATAAGGACTTGATCCCACGGGGCCTGTGGCTCATATGGAAGAAGAACCAGAAGAAATAAGCCGACCGCCGGTGGGACAGCCCGCCGGCGGCTCATTATTCTGTTTTACCATGTCGCGCGGTCCCGGCACTTACCGGGAGCGCGACCGGTATTTTTGATGTAAAATAGCGGCTGCGGCGCTGTTTTACCGCAGACGAAGGACCATTTGCGCGGCTATGGTGTCGTCCGGTTTCTGGACCAGCAGATGCCAGCCCTCGTCGTCCTTCCGCCGGTAGACGCGAAGGGTCTCCCCCTCCCGGCAGGCGGAACTGTAGCTGATCTCCGCCTCAGCCACATCCATGGCCTGCAGCTCCGCCACGGTGAAGGTGCCCATGAGCATACGCACATAGGCTACGTTGTTCATGTGACGGCCCGTGTCGATATCACGGGAACAGACGGTATAGGTGGTGTGCAGGCATTCCGGGTCCGGCTTGTCCCTGAACCGGGTGAAGGGCCGGTCCAGCACACGCTCGGGCAGGGGCTCCATGTCCACGGGATAGCCGAAGCCGTCGGTCTTCATGACCCGTCCGGTGTCGATGTTCTGGGCCGCCCACTCGGTCCGCCCCTCGGCCAGCAGCTCCTCCCCCTTTTTGAGGGTATAGAACCGGTCGCATTTCACCAGCGACGGCTTGCCCGGCCAGGTCTTCACTTTCACCACGTCGCCGTAGCCGGGGTTTTTGTAGATGTGCACCCGGGTGCGCACCGCCAGCCAGAAGGCCCGATGGCGCATCATATCCTCGTAGCCCACGCCCATGAGCTCGGCCTGCTCCGCCGCCAGGTCCATGAACAGGTCGAACAGGCCCGCCAGCTTCAGCTTTCCCTCGTAGTCCACCCGGCTGGTGAACAGTGAGACGTCCTTTTCCAGATGATTTTCCATATTCTCTCCCCTGTTATAAAAGCCGGCACCCCGTTATTTACGGGATGCCGGAAACATTTCGTCGTCCCAGAGGACTATATGGCCCGCCGCGCGGGTCTTGTTCATATCGATGAGCCGCTGATTCCGGGAGCCCCGGAAGCGGAGGCTGATGTCCTTCTGGGCCTGGATGAAGGGCCCGTCCACCAGCACGTCCGTCATGGCCAGAAGCTCGTCCGTCGCCTCGCAGCGGGGATGGCTTCCCTCACGGAGAAGGTCCTCGTAGACGAAGCCTGTGAAGGCCCAGACCGTCTTATGAGGATAGGCCTCACGCACCCGCCGCAGGAAAGGCACCAGCGCCCGCTGATTCTCCGGCTCGAAAGGGTCGCCTCCCAGGAGCGTGAGCCCGTTGATATAGCCGGGGGCCAGCAAGGCCAGGAGCTTCTCCTCCGTCTCGGCGGTGAAGGGCTCGCCGTAGTCGAAGTCCCACGTCTGGGGCTGGAAGCAGCCGGGACAGCGGTTGGTGCAGCCGGATACGAACAGCGTCACGCGCACGCCCACGCCGTTGGCGATGTCGCAGTCCTTGATCTCGCCGTAGTTCATCTCTTACAGGTGCAGGACCCGGTCCTTGATCTCCTGGGTGCGGCCCTGGTTCCAGAACTGGGTGCCGATGTAGCCACAGGTGCGCCGGGCCACGTTCATCTTGCTCTGGTCGGTGTTGCCGCAGCGGGGGCAGCGCCAGATGAGCTTGCCGTCGTCCTCCACGATCCCGATCTCGCCGTCCCAGCCGCACACCTGGCAGTAGTCGCTCTTGGTGTTCAGCTCGGCGTAGATGATGTTGTCGTAAATGAAGCGCATGACCTGCAGCACGGCCTCCAGGTTGTTCTGCATGTCGGGCACCTCCACATAGCTGATGGCGCCGCCGGGAGACAGGTGCTGGAACTGGGCCTCGAACTTCAGCTTGGTGAACGCGTCGATCTGCTCGGTCACATGGACATGGTAGGAGTTGGTGATATAGCCCTTGTCCGTGATGCCCTCGATGATGCCGAAGCGCTTCTGCAGGCACTTGGCGAACTTGTAGGTGGTGCTCTCCAGGGGCGTGCCGTACAGAGAGTAGTCGATGTTCTCGGCCGTCTTCCACTCCTTGCACTTGTCGTTCATCTTCTGCATGATATCCAGAGCGAAGGGCGTGGCGGAGGGGTCGGTGTGGCTCTTGCCGGTCATGTACTTGACGCACTCATAGAGACCGGCGTAGCCCAGGGAGATGGTGGAGTAGCCGCCGTAGAGGAGCTTGTCGATCTTCTCCCCCTTCTGCAGGCGGGCCAGGGCACCATACTGCCAGAGGATGGGGGCCGCGTCGGACAGCGTGCCCTTCAGCCGCTCGTGGCGGCACCGGAGGGCACGGTGGCACAGCTCCAGCCGCTCTTCAAAGATGTTCCAGAACTTCTCCATATTGCCGCCGGAAGACAGGGCCACATCCGGCAGGTTGATGGTAACCACGCCCTGGTTGAAGCGACCGTAGTACTTGTGCTTGCCCGGCTCGTAGTTGCCGGCGTTGGCGATGTTGCCCACACCCGCATCGGTGAAGCGGTCCGGAGTCAGGAAGGAGCGGCAGCCCATGCAGGTGTACACGTCGCCCTTCAGCTCCAGCATCTTCTTCTCGGAGATGTAGTCGGGCACCATCCGCTTGGCGGTGCACTTGGCCGCCAGCTTGGTCAGGTACCAGTAAGGCGTGCCCTCGTCCACGTTGTCCTCTTCCAGCACGTAGATGAGCTTGGGGAAAGCGGGGGTGACCCAGATGCCCTTCTCGTTCTTCACGCCCTCGTACCGCTGGAGCAGGGTCTCCTCGATGATGATGGCCAGGTCCTTCTTCTCCTGCTCGCTCTTGGCCTCGTTCAGGTACATGAACACGGTGACGAAGGGGGCCTGTCCGTTGGTAGTGAGCAGCGTGACCACCTGATACTGGATGGTCTGCACGCCCCGGCGGATCTCCTCCCGCAGGCGCTTCTCCACGATGTCGTCCACCTGCTCGGAGGTGGGGATGACGCCCAGGGTGCTGATCTCGTCCCGGACGATGGCGCGGATCTTCTCCCGGCTGACCTGGACGAAGGGCGCCAGGTGGGCCAGAGAGATGGACTGGCCGCCGTACTGGTTGGAGGCCACCTGGGCCACGATCTGGGTGGCGATGTTGCAGGCGGTGGCGAAGGAGTGGGGCCGCTCGATGAGGGTGTCGGTGATGACGGTGCCGTTCTGGAGCATGTCCTCCAGGTTCACCAGGTCGCAGTTGTGCATGTGCTGGGCATAGTAGTCCGTGTCGTGGAAATGGATGATGCCCTCCTCGTGGGCCTCCACGATGTCGGGAGGCAGCAGCAGACGGTTGGTGATGTCCCGGCTGACTTCGCCGGCCATGTAGTCACGCTGGGTGGAGTTGACCACGGGGTTCTTGTTGGAGTTCTCCTGCTTGGCCTCCTCGTTGTTGCACTCGATGAGGGACAGGATACGGTCGTCGGTGGTGTTGGACTGGCGGACCAGGCTACGGGTGTAGCGGTAGGTGATATACCGCTTGGCCACCTCATAGGCGCCGTGGGCCATGATCTGCTCCTCCACCATGTCCTGGATCTCCTCCACAGAGGGGGAACGGCCCAGTTCGATGCAGGCCTTCTCCACCGAGTCGGCGATGCGGTGGATCTGGGTATTGGTCATGCGAAGGTCCTCGTCCACCACGTCGTTGGCCTTGCCGATGGCGTTGATGATCTTCGTGATATCAAAGGGGACTTCCGATCCGTTTCTCTTTATGATCTTCATAGCTGACGCCCTCTCCTCTATATTTCTCTCTCGCAAATAACGCGCCTTTCCGCAAAGGCGCGAGCGGTTACATAATCCCGGTAACCGAAATACTAGCACAATATCTTGTGCCTGTCAACATCTTTTTCGTCAACATTTTGTAATGCTCCAAAATCCTGGAAAGCGTTGAAACCATCGGCTGTTCCGGGTCCGGCGCAGGAATTGCTATTATTGTATGGCCGCGGAGGGAACGGAAAAAATTTTTCTGGCTATACGCATACGCAAGAAAAACGCGGGGAACGCTTGAAATATTGCAAAAGATGCGGTATGCTTACGGCACCATCAGGAAAGGAGCTGGGCCATGGACCGGGAACGGAGCTACAGCCGGGAGGGCTACCTCACGGAGAACTACCACTACTTCCATTTGAAAGACACCGCGGGCCAGGAGCGGGATTTCCACTTCCACGACTTCGACAAGCTGGTGATCCTCCTGTCCGGCCGGGTGGACTATCTGGTGGAGCGCAGCACCTACGCCCTGAAGCCCTGGGACATCCTTCTCATCGGCCACCACATCATCCACAAGGCCCTCATCGACCAGTCCCAGCCATATGAGCGGGTCATATTATACCTGGATCGAAAGTATCCGGAGCGGGCCGGGGACGGGACGAACCTGGCCGAGTGCTTCGAGCGGGCGGACCGGCAGGGCCGTCCCCTGCTGGTCCCCGACCAGGAAAGCCGTCAGGTCATCGCCGGCGTTCTGAAAGCACTGGACATCGCCGCGGCGGACGATCAGTTCGGCGCCCAGGCATTACGGGACACATTGGTAACACAGCTGCTCATCGCGGTGAACCGCCTGTCCCTTACCGCCGGGGAAGCGGCAGAGCCTGCCGGGCCCCAATACGACCCTAAGATCGCCCAGGCACTGTCCTATATCAATGAAAATCTCTCCCAGCCGCTCACCGTGGAGGACCTGGCAGAGCGCATCTATCTCAGCAAATACCACTTCATGCGCCTATTCAAGGCCCAGACAGGCACCTCCGTCCACGCCTATGTGCGCCAGCGGCGGCTCTTATACGCCGCTCAGCTCATCCGCCGGGGAGTGAACGCCAACAAGGCCGCGGCTGACAGCGGTTTTGAGGACTACTCCACCTTTTTCCGGGCCTTCCGGGAGAGCTTCGGGATCAATCCCGGCCAGCTCAAGTGAATCTCATCCACAAACAAAGTGGATGGTTTCGTATATTATTCATCGAAGTTCTGGGCAGGAAACAGCGTAAACGGATAAATTTCCGGCATTTTCTGCATGAAGGTCATTGGTTCGCCTGTCTCCGGATGGATAAACGACAGTTTATGCGACCATAATGCAAGATCGCATTCATCGGTCTGAAGGCCATATTTACGGTCTCCGGTCAAGGGCAGGCCCCGGCTGGCGAATTGGCAGCGGATCTGATGGGTACGGCCTGTGAGGAGCTTTACCGATATGAGGCTCATGCCGTCAATGCTCGCCAGCGTCTCATATTCCAATACGGCTGGCCGCGCCTCCGGGCCGGGCGTCCGGGTGACGAAGGTCATTCGCCGGGCTCTGTCCCGGTAGAGCAGGTCCTCCATCCTTCCTTGTGCCGGCTCCGGCACGCCGTGGACCACCGCCAGATACTCCTTTTTAAATATGCCCTCCCGCACCTGCCGGCTCAGCTCGGAAGCCGCCTTTACGCTGCGGGCCAGGACCATGACCCCGCCCACAGGCCTGTCCAGCCTGTGGACCGTTCGCACGCAGGCGTGCTCATCCCCCAAAGCCTTTCGCACCAGGGAGGGCATCCCGCCCGGCTCATCGGTGGACAGCACCCCCGCGGGCTTTACGCACACCACGATGCGTTTATCAAGATATAGTATCTCCACGGCCGCGGCCTCCTTCCCGCCTCCATTATAAGCCATTCCCCGGCGGTTCTCAAGGGCCAGAGGAATATACAAAAAAAGCTGAAAAACCCCTTGATTTCATGGGACAGGTATGGTATAGTAATTGAGCGAATTTTGGAAAAGGATGAATTGTCATGACTATTGCTCTTTCTGTATTGCAGCTCATCGCGGATCTCTTCCTCATCATCGTGATCCTGTTCCAGAGCGGTAAGCGCTCCGGGCTCTCCGGCGCTATCGCCGGCGGCGCGGATACCTTTATGACCAAGAGCAAGGCCAAGACTTGGGACGCGAAGCTGGCCAAGATGACCAAGTGGGTGGCCATCGTCTTCGTGCTGCTGACCCTTGTCCTGAACTTCATCTGATAACTGCATATAGATAGGACACAGCGCCGCTCAGCCGAGCGGCGCTGTTTTTTGTTATTTTCTCACGCTGTGGCCGGTTCCAGGAGCGTGAGCTTTTTGTTGTCTGCGTCCAGGCGGCACCTGAGCCCGTAAGGTATGACGCCGATGGGCTCAGCATGGCCAAAGTTCACGTTATATAAGATAGGTATCTCCGGGTGTCCCGCCTCCCCGCCGACGACTTTCCGGTACACCTCTTTGTAGGGCTCGTACTTGCTGCGGCGGGCGGGTTTACCTACGATGATGCCGTGGATCACGTCGAACAGCCCCTGGGCGGCCAGGTTCCGGAGGTACCAGGTGAGATAGTCACAGGATATATCCTCCTCGCTTGTCTCCAGAAACATGAGCTTTCCCGCCCATTCCTCCTTGGAGGGCCAGATAGACGTACCGATCACCTCGGGGAAAACATCTACGCATCCGCCCAGCAGTTCCCCCTCCACCATGCCTGTGCCCTGGATGATCTCATAGCCCACTGTCTCCGGGTGATAGGCTTTGAGCCTGTGCATGTTCTCCGGCTTCCACCATATCTTCTCGTCCTCGTCGTCGTACCAGTAGGGCGCGGAGGGAATGTCCAAGGTGGGTTTGGGCTCAAAGAGCGTGTCCCGGATCATGGCGGCGGTGTAGCCGTTGATGCGGACATATTCAGAGAAATTGTTCATAAGGCTGGCGCCATAGTAGGACACGAGCCCTGCCTTATAGCACATCAGGTGGTTGGTGGTGGTGTCGGAAAAGCCGGTGAATATCTTGGGATTAGCGCGTATTACATCAAAATCGATGTAGGGCAGCAGCCGGATGGTATCATCTCCGCCGATGGCGTTGAAAACAGCTTTGACGCCCTTGTCCCGAAAGGCGTCCATCATGTCCACCGCCCGGGCCTCCGGGTGCTCATAGAGGTAATCCCGGCCCTTGAGAGCGTTGGGCATGACTGTGACCTTCAGCCCGTAGTCCCCTTCCAGCCGCTCTCTTGCGATGTCCAGCTTATGGATGGCCCAGGGCTCCCCCAGCGTGCCCGCGGAGAGGCTCACCACGGCCACGGTGTCGCCCCGTTCCAGGTGCTTTGGCTTTATCATTCCGGGACCCATATCATGTCCTCCCGGCCGTATCCCAGCCACGGTCGAACTCACTGCGCCGGTCCCGGTTCATAAGGCCCCGGAACACATCCTCCGGCTCCATATCCTCATAGAGGATACCGTAGATGCTTCTGCAGATGGGCATCTCGGTGTGCAGCCGCTGGGAAAGGGTCATGACGCTGGCGGCGGCGTAGTAGCCCTCCACCACGGCGCCCACCTCCCGCAGGGCGATGGCCACCGGCGCGCCCCGGCCGATGAGAAGGCCGGCCTGACGGTTCCGGGAGTGGCCGGACAGGCACGTGACGATCAGGTCCCCCATACCAGCGAGGCCGGAGCAGGTGGTGCGGTCGCCTCCTGCTGCCTGGCAGAGGACCGCGATCTCCGCCATGGCCCGGGTCATAAACAGGGCCTTGGCGTTGTCGCCCAGCCCTAAGCCGTCCATGATACCCACGCCCAGGGCGATGATGTTCTTCACCGCGCCGCACAGCTCCACGCCCACCACGTCCAGGTTCACGTAGACCCGGAACATGTCGTTCATAAATACCCGCTGGACGAGCTCCGCCACCGCCTGGTCCTCGCAGGCGGCCACGCAGCCCGTGGCCATCCGGCGGGAGACCTCCTCCGCGTGGGAGGGACCGGACAGCACCGCCACGGGGCAGTCCTTCCCAACTTCCTCCCGGATGACCTGGCTCATGCGGTATTCCGTGCCCGCCTCGATGCCCTTGGTGGCGGAGACCAGCACGGTCCCCGGCTTGATGTGGGGCGCGGCGGTCTTCGCCGTGCGCCGGAGGATATTGGACGGAGACGCGAACAGCACAAGGTCCGCCCTCTCCGCGCCCGCAGGGTCGCTGGTGATGTCCAGTGCCTGGGGCAGGATAGCGCCGGCCATGGCGGGATTTTTCCGCCTCTTGGCCATGGCTGCGGCCTTCTCCGGGTCGTGGGTCCACAGCGTCACGTGGTGGCCGTTGTCAACGAGCAGCATGGCCAGGGCCGTGCCCCAGGCGCCGCTTCCGAATACGAATATCTCCATAGCGATCATATCACTCCCAAGTCTTCCACACGTCCGGGCAGTAGCCCACAGTGGCCTGTTTTCCGTTCCGCACGATGGGGGTCTTCAAAAGTTCCGGGTAGTCAAAGAGCTTTTCCAGCTTGTCCCCATCATAGGCGAGATAGCTGATCTCCGGCGCGTCGCTCATGGCGGCGAGGCCCACCGCATTCTTCACGCTGGTGAGCTCCCCCCGGCTCATGCCGTACTGGATGATGTCCACGTATTGGAACTTGATCCGCCGCTCCTTGAAGTACCGCTGGGCCTTCTTCGTGTCAAAGCACTTGTTCTTGCCGAATATCTGGATATTCATAAGTCGTTCCTCGCTATTTTGATCGGGTGGCGGATGACCGTCTTCCATTTCTCAGGCGGGACCCTTCTCGCGTCGGACATATAGATCTCGTGGTGCAGCCGGCTTTCATTCATATCGTTCACGTACCCGTTCCGCGCAAGATACGCGTCCATAAGAGCCACCGTCGCAGGCTCGTCGTCAAAGGAACCCAGGTGCATGATCTGGACGCACAGACCCTCCTCGACTGTCAAAAACTCCGCGGAAGAACAGTCCAGCTTTTTCTTTCTGCCCGCCGTCTCCACCGCCCAGGCGAAGTCCGCCTCGGTTATGAAGTCCGGCAGCCGGATCGCGGATATCCAGTTGAATGTGGACTTATCCCCGTAGTCGATGCCATCCACGCCGTCCTGCCACCAGAACCCCTCCAGCGGCGGCACCACATACTCATAGAACCCTTCGATCCTATGGTCTGTCTTATAGCTCATTTTCAAAGTATACGCCACCGCGTACAAAACACCCATCGCCCGCTGGTATGCCCCGCCTTCCTCATTGGGGTCTCCCCTGCCTCTCACGGCGACATAGTTCATCTTGGGGACATCGACGATCTCCGGTTTGTTCCCCGGCATATAGAACTCTTTATATTCCTTTTTGAAGTCGAACGCCATGATCGCCTAGTCCTCATCCGGCTGCTGGCCGTCGTGGGCCAGCCACTTGCACTCTGTCAGTTCCATATTCGTGAACACAGCTTTGAAGGACGAGTCCTCCGGGCTGCAGGCATAAACGCCGAAGCGGACCTCGCCGTCCGCCGCGCTCATATGACACACGCGCATCTGGGAAAAGCGGACGCCGTCAGGCGAACATTCGATGCAGAAGTCGTCCTCCCTCCGGCTGAGGCGGTACCACATGCTCTTGACGGAGGCGTCGATCTGGGTGGTGGCCCAGTCCGACCAGCCGCCGTTGGTGACCACGCTGCCCAGGTGCTGGAACCGCTCGTTCTCGTACTCGATGGAGCCCTTGAGCCAGTTTTCGCTGTCCAGGTACATCACCACACCGCACTGGTCGAACCGGTGGTGGGCGCTTTCAAACGCCGTCCGCACCGTAAAGGAGAAGAACTTCTCCTCCGCGCGCATCTGAAAGACCGGGGCGTTGTCGTTGCGGAAGTGATAGTATGTACGCTGCCACAGGTCCGTGTGGGGCTTGGTGACCACCTCCAGGCGGCCATCCCCGATGGTGCAGAAGGCAGGCTCCCGCGTCCACTCCCATTGGCTCAGATCGATCATACTGTTTTCTCCTTCACGAGTTTATTGCTCCCGCTCTCAGGAAAAGCTTTACGTGCATACCGCCGGTATACGGCGAAGCACAGCATCACGTTCAGCGCGTCCGCCACGAACTGGGACCAGACGATGCCGTTCATGCCCACCAGCCAGTTCAGCAAAAACAGCATGGGGATATTGAGCCCCAGCCAGCGGACCACGCCCAGAAATAGCGCGTGGCCGCCCTCCCCGAAGCCGTTGAACAGGTGGACATGGAAGAAGCTCAAAAACATCAGCGGCGTCGCCAGGATGCGGGCCCGGAGGAACCCGGTCCCCAAAGCCACCGTCTGCCCGTCCCGGATGAATATACTCATGATCTGCCCGGCGAAGAGCTCATAGAGCGCGATGCTCACCGCCGCGCATACAAGGCCGATCTTCAGGGAATAGCGTTTGACGGCGTTCATCCGCTCATAGTTGCGTGCCGAGAAGTTGTAGGCGACGATGGGGGTCATGCCCAGGCATATGCCCACGCCGGTATTGAGGGGCAGCCGCTCCACCTTCAGAACGATGCCCACCGCGGCCAGGGCGATATCGCTGTAGCCTGTCATGAGCCGGTCGATGACGATATAGTCCAGGTCGAACAGCAGCGAGGTGATGGACGAGGGCACGCCCACGGAGAAGATGGACTTGAGGCTCGCCTTCTCCGGCAGCTCTGCAGGACTGCCCAGTCGGAGCACGCCGCTGGTCTTCAGCCGCTTCAGAACCACGATGAAATAGCCGCAGGCGATGCAGTTGGAAAGGCATGTGGCGATGCCCGCGCCCATGATCTCATGACCCTTTGGCAGCAGCACGAACATGAAAAGCGGGTCCAGGGCGATATTGATGACGCCGCCCATAGTGATGCCGAAGCCGGCCTTCCCCGACTCGCCGATGCTGCGGATCAGCGTGGCCAGCGTGTTGGACAGCACTGTGGGCACACCGCCGCAGACGATGACGCAAAAGGCGTAGCCGGTGGCAAAAGCGCGGGTATCGTCCCCGGCGCCCAGAAGGTCCATCAGCGGCCGCATGAACGCCAGCGTCCCCAGGGAGAACAGCGCCGACACGCCCAGCGCCAGATAGACGCAGAAGCTGTATACCCGCCGGGCCTCGTCGGTCCGCTTCTGGCCCAGCAGGCGGGAGATCAGCGCCCCGCCGCCCACGCCGGACAGTCCGGCCAGCGCCACCGTGATGTTGAACAGCGGCAGGATCAGCGACGCCCCGGCCACCATATAGGGGTCGTTGGTGCGGCCGATGAAGAACGTGTCGGCCATGTTGTAGATCAGCACGATCAGCTGGCTGATGATGGCCGGCATGACCATGGTCCAGACCGCCTTTGGCACTGGCATGGTCTCAAAAACCGCTGTTCTGTCGCCTTTCACTGTGTTCATTTCACACTTCCGTGATGACGGGCAGGATCATGGGGCTGCGGCGGGTGACCTTGTAGAGGTAGCCGCTGAGCTGGCTCTTGATGCGGCCCTTGATCTCCGCCCAGTCGTTGATGCGGGCCCGCTGGCAGGACAGGATGCTCTCGTACACCACACGGCGCATCTCCTCCATGAGCTCGGCGTTGTCCCGCACATACACGAAGCCGCGGGTGATGATCTCCGGCTCGGCCAGAAGCTCCCCGTCCTGTGACATGGTCATGACCACCACCACCATACCGTCCTGGGCCAGGTGCTGCCGGTCCCGCATGACCGCGTTCTCCACGCCGCTGTCGTCCGTGCCGTCCACCAGCACCCGACCGGAGGGCACGGTCCCGTTTTTCGCGATGCGCTTGGCAGTCAGCTCTATCACGTCGCCGATGCCGGCGATCATGATGTCCGCAGGGCGCATGCCCATCTCCTGGGCCAGGTCCCGATGGCGGCAGAGCATCCGGTGCTCCCCGTGGACGGGGATGAAAAACCGGGGCTTGGTCAGGGCCAGCATGGTCTTCTGTTCCTGCTGGCAGGCGTGGCCGGACACGTGGATGTCGATGCTCCGGTCGTAGATGACCTCGGCGCCCTTGGAGAACAGCTCGTCGATGACCCGGGTCACGGTCCGCTCGTTGCCGGGGATGGCGGAGGCGGAGATGATGACCCGGTCCCCCGCACCGATCTTCACCTGCCGGTGCTCGGAAAAGGCCATGCGGTACAGGGCCGACATGTTCTCCCCCTGGCTGCCGGTGGTGATGATGACCACCTTGGCGGGGTTCAGGGAGTTGATGCGGTTGATATCCACCAGCACGTCTTTGGGGACGGTGAGATAGCCCTCTTCTACCGCCAGGCGGATCACGTTCTCCATGCTCCTGCCGGTCACGCAGACCTTCCGCTTATACTTGGCCGCGCAGTTCACGATCTGCTGGATGCGGTGGACGTTGGAGGCAAAAGTGGTGACGATGATGCGCTTGTCGCAGCCACGGAACAGCCGTTCCATGCTCTCGCCCACGTGCCGCTCCGAGTCGGAATAGCCCGGCCGCTCCACGTTGGTGGAGTCGCTCAAAAGAGCAAGCACGCCCTCCTTCCCCAGCTCCGCGAACCGGTGGAAGTCAAACACGCCGCCCTCGATGGGCGTCAGGTCTATCTTGAAGTCGCCGGTGTGGATGAGCGTGCCGATAGGCGTTTTGATAGCCACCGCCACGCTGTCAGCGATGGAGTGGTTCACGTGGATGAGCTCGCAGGTGAAGGCGCTGCCCACTTTGAAGGTGTCGCCTGCCGAGCAGGTGACCAGCTTCACCCGGTCGGCCAGGCCGTGCTCCTCCAGCTTCAGCCGCACCAGCCCCGCTGTGAGGCGGGTGGCGTATATGGGGCAGTCGATGCGGCCCATCACATAGGGCACCGCGCCGATGTGGTCCTCATGGCCGTGGGTCAGGACCATGCCCCGGACCCGGTCCTTGTTCTGCACCAGATATGTCACGTCCGGCACCACCGTGTCGATGCCATACATATCCTCATCGGGAAAGCCCATACCGCAGTCCACCACCAGGATGTCCTTGCCGTACTCGTAAACATAGAGGTTCTTGCCGATCTCGTCCAGACCGCCAAGGGCCATGATCTTCAATTTTTGTGCCATGAAATTCTTTACTCCTTGCAATATGTAACACCAGTTCGGACAGGCGGCGCCTGTCCGTAATGATCATAACCGTATGTGGGAAAAATATTCCGATGGACCGCTCACATGTCGCGGCGGCCCTCCAACGCCCGGACCAAAGTCGCGTCGTCGGTAAATTCCAGATTGGAGCCCACAGGGATGCCGTAGGCCAGGCGGGTCACCCGCACATCGAAGGGCTTTAAAAGCCGGGCGATATACATGGCCGTGGCGTCCCCCTCCGTATCGGGATTGGTGGCCATGATGACCTCCTTCACGTCCCCTTCCGCTACCCGCTTCACCAGCTCCGAGATGCGGATGTCGTCGGGGCCGATGTGGCTCATGGGGGACAGCACGCCGTGGAGCACGTGGTATACGCCGTTATACTCCCGGCTCCGATCCAGGCTGGCCACGTCCCGGGCCTCCGCCACCACGCATATGACAGACCGGTCACGCCGCTCGTCGGCGCAGACAGAGCACATCTCCCCATCCGTCAGGTTCTGGCATATAGGACAGGTATGTACGGTCCGCCGGGCCCGAAGGATGGTCTCGGCGAAGGCCTCCGCCTCCCCCTCCGGCAGCGCCAGCACGTGAAAGGCCAGGCGCTGGGCGCTCTTGCGGCCAATGCCGGGCAGAGAGGCAAAGCGGTCTATCAGTTCTTCAAAGGGTACGGGAAAAAAGGGCATATTTTCTCACCTGCCGCGCAGTTCTTCAATAATGGAGGCATAGTCCTCGTGACCGAAGATGGCGGACCCTGCCACCAGTACATTGGCCCCCGCCTCCCGGGCGATGGGAGCGGTGTCAGGCTTGATGCCCCCGTCCACCTCCACGTCACAGGTCGGATTCACCTCGTCCAGCCGCTTGCGGATAGCGGCGACCTTCTTCATTTGGTCGTACATGAATGGCTGGGCGCCGAAGCCCGGCTCCACCGTCATCACCAGCACCATATCCAGCTCCGCGAGCCAGGGCTCAAGAGCCACCGCCGGCGTGACGGGCTTGACGGAGAGGCCAGTGCGCACCCCGTGGCTCCTGGCCATATTCAGGGCCAGGGATATATCCTCGGGCTTGTCGGCCTCCAGGTGGACCGTGATATGGCTGGCGCCGGCCTTGGCGAATGCCTCTACGTAGTCGCTGGGATTGACGATCATCAGATGCACGTCCAGAAAGGCATTCGGGAACGTCTTATGGATGCTCTCCACTACGGGCACGCCCATGGAGATGTTGGGCACGAACTGGCCGTCCATCACATCGATATGGATATAATCCGCCCCGGCTTTCAGGACACGCTCTATCTCATCATCCAGCCGCGTAAAATCCGCCGCGAGGATGGAGGGTGCGATCTTTATGTTTGTCATATGGCTCACCCACCGCATAATATGGTCCAGCCGCGCCGCGCGCGACAAGGCTTTTATATAGGGGATGGGCCGGCCTGTCCGGCCTGTCCCCACCGTTTTGCCTGTGGAAATATCTGCCTGGGAGTAGTATACCATGAGATAGGCGGTTCTAGCAAGTAATCCTTGACGGAATTGATGATTCAGCTTAAAATAATTATAAATAGTACCCTCCAGGGAGGCGATATGATGCGAGAAGTGAAGCGCAGGTCACCTATACCGGTGTATATCGCCGCGGCTGTGTTCGCGGTATACGCCCTGGTATTCCCCCTGTACGCCTGGAAGCACTTTCTCATTGCCGCGCTGGTGACGGCGGCGGCATGGCTTTTGGCGGACAAGCTCATCAAGCCGAAGATCGAGTATGTCCCCGAGCCGGAACCGGAGCCTGTGAGCTATGGCGCGCCTGTGGACGCCATATTGGAGGAGGCAAAGAAGGCCCGGGCGGAGATGCAGAGGCTCTCCGGCTCCATCGCCGACGCCGGCGTAAAGGCGAAGATCGCCAAGCTCGTCTCCTTAAGCGACGCCATCGCCCAGGACGCGGTCCAGGACGCCTCCGACGTGCCCCAGATCCAGAAGTTCCAGAGCTACTTCCTCCCTTCCACCATCCAGCTCTTGGAGGCCTACGACCGCATGAGCGCCGTCGGCGTGGACGGTGAGAACATCTCCGGCGCCAAGGGCCGCATCGCGGACATGCTCCAGACGGAGGCAGACGCTTTCCAGAAGCAGCTGGACGCCCTCTATAAGAACGACGCCATGGACGTGGACGCGGACATCAAGGTGATGGAGAACCTGCTGTCCCGGGAGGGTCTGGGCAAGGACGACGACCTGCAGGAATTCCTGAAAAAAGCCAAGGAAAACTGACCCAAATAGAGAAAATACGATATACGGAAAGGAAACGATATCATGGCCGACGAGAAAAAGTATGAGATCAACCTGACCCTGGACCCCACCCCCGAGGCGCCCGCCGCGCCTGACCCCACCGCAGCCCCCGCGGCTACAGCCGCTGCCGTGCAAGCCGCCCCTGCAGCCGACGCCGTGGCAAATCAGACCGAGGCGGAGGCCCCTGTGGAAAAGCTGGACATCAACGACCTGGCCCCCGAGGAGCAGGCCGCCGTCCGGGAGTTCGCCAAGAAGATAGACGTGACCAACTCCGCCCAGGTGCTGGCCTACGGCTCCGCCGCCCAGAAGAACATCGCCGATTTCTCTGCCCAGGCGCTGGAACAGGTCCGCACCAAGGATCTGGGCGAGGTGGGCGACATGCTCTCCGACCTGGTGGGCGAGCTGAACGGCCTGGACGTGTCCACGGAGCAGCCCAAGGGCCTGAAGGGCCTCTTCAAGAAGGCCGCCCGCAGCTTTTCCGACATGAAGGTGAAGTACGACAAGGCCGAGGTCAACGTGAACAAGATAACCGAAGCCCTCAATCAGCACTGGATCACCCTGAACAAGGACATCGTCACCATGGACAACATGTACGAGATGAACCAGGCGTACTTCAAGGAGCTGACCATGTATATCATCGCCGGCAAGCTCCGCCTGGAGGAGCTGAAGTCCACGGAGCTGCCCGCCCTGCAGAAGAAAGCCGCCGAGACCGGCGCTCCCGAGGACGCTCAGGCCGCCAACGACTACGCCTCCATGCTGGGCCGCTTTGAGAAGAAGATCCACGACCTGGAGCTGACCCGGATGATCTCTATCCAGATGAGCCCCCAGATCCGCCTCATCCAGAACAACGACTCCCTCATGGTGGAGAAGATCCAGACCGCCATCGACAACACCATCCCCCTGTGGAAGAGCCAGATGGTCCTGGCCCTGAGCATGTACAACTCCCAGCAGGCCATGGAGGCCACCCACGAGGTCAGCGAGGTCACCAACGAGCTGCTGCGCAAGAACGCCGCCGCCCTGCACACCGGCTCCGTAGGCGTGGCCCAGGAGGCCGAGCGGGGCATCGTGGATCTGGAGACCCTGCAGGAGACCAACAAGGAGCTCATCCAGACTCTGGAGGACGTGCGCAAGATCCAGGACGACGGCCGTGCCCGCCGGGCCCAGGCCGAGGTGGAGCTGGGCCGCATCGAGGGCGAGCTGAAGCAGAAACTCCTGGATATGCGCGGCTAAGTCGTTTGAAAGGGAGACCCTTTCAAACGAGAAGGCTGCGGCCTGCTGCAGCGCACTCGCTTTGCTCGCACGTTTGCAGGCCGATAAGAGATTTTTCCGAGGTACACGCCCCCGGAAAAATCATCCCACTTTATTTGCGCCTACGGGCGCAAACTCTGCGAGGCTTTTATGAGTATCTTTAAAAGACGTTCCACAGCCATCGTCATATTCGTGATCGTGGTGGCGCTGTTCTCCTTCCTGGGCTGCAAGTGGAGCCTGAACAAGGCATGCCGGGACGCGGAGGAGGCCTTCTTCGACCGGAGCCTCCTCAAGGAGGACGGTGGTTATTCCGCCCCGGCGGACCACCTGGAAAACTGCGTGGCCCTGTCCACCCGGCTGCTGTCCGTCATCGGGACCGACGGCGACTGGAAGGACGCCTACGAGGCCGTGAACACGGCTCGTGTGGCCCTGGACGACGCCCTCGCTGCCAAGGATATCCCCGCTATCTCCCAGGCAAACCAGGCTCTGGCAGAGGCCGTAGCCCAGGTGGAGGCGGTAAAAGACTCCGGCGCAGCCCTGCCCCAGAGCCATGACGACTATGACGCCATCCTCTCCGACTTCCACAGCGCCCAGGCAGAGCTGGACAGCAGCGCCTACACCAGCCACATCCTGGCCTTCCGGGACGAGGTGCTTGGCGCCTTTCCCGCCAATGTCCTCCGGCATGTAGTGGGCGTGGAAGCGCCGGAGACCTTTCCATGAGGTAATGGGATGAAGAGACTATTCACCTGCCTTATCGCGGCGGCCATAGGCCTGACGCTCCTGGCCTGCCCCGCCTTCGCGGCGCTGCCCGCCGGCACCGGTGACGGCTTTTACGCCGTGGACAACGCAAACGTCCTCTCCGCCGAGACGGAGGAACTGCTCGTCGAATATAACGACGTGCTGGAAAACCAATGCCGCAACGCCCAGCTGGTGGTGGCCACGGTCACCTATCTGGACGAGGACGCGGACGTGTACGCCACCCGGCTCCTGAACGACTGGGGCGTGGGCAGCGCCGACGAGTCCAACGGCGCGCTCATCCTGCTGGTCACAGAGGAGTACCGGGGCGGCGTCACCGTGGGCGACGGTCTGGACGAAGCATTCTACGACGGCTTTAATGAGAGCTATTATGACGACTTCTGGGATGATGTGGACAAAGACCGGTTCGACGACGCCGTCCGCACCCTGGCCGGCCATATCTATGACTGGTACCTGGACTACTACGACGTGGAGCCCGTGGCCGAGGAGCCGGTGAACAACGGCGGCAGCTATGGGTATGGTTACGACTATGACTATGCGCAGCCGCAGCCCGTGAGCCGCGGTCCCTCCATCATCGGCATCGTCGTGCTGATCCTTCTCGCCCTGGCCGTCTTCTGGGTCATCGGCGCGGCCAGTCGGTTCGCCCGGATGAGCCGGTGGGGCTATACCGGCGGATTCATGCCCATTTTCCTGCCCGGCGGCCGGCGGCGCTATCGGGAGTGGTACCGGCGTCAGCCGCCCCCTCCCCCGCCCGGCGGCGGTTTCGGCCCCGGACCTGGCCCCGGGCCGGGCGCCTTCCGAAGCTCCCCTCCCCGCCGCTCAAGCTTCACAAGCAGCAGCCGTCCCCGCAGCGGCGGCTTTGGCGGGTCCAGCCGCCCCTCCGGCGGCACCAGAGGCGGTGGCTTCGGCGGCCACGGCGGCGGCGGTTTCCGCGGCAGAAGATAACTGTACACGCAAAACGACCTATCCGACTGGACAGGTCGTTTTTCATCGGGGAATGACTTGATAATAGCCGTAATAGCCGGGGTAGTATCCTGGCACCGTATAGGCCCGGCTGTAGCCGCCGAACAGGAGGCTCAGCACCAGCCGGATCAGGAAAAACATCACCACCACGGCGATGATCATGCCGATGGGACTGCGCCGTCGGGGCGTATAGCTGTAGTTATAGGAGTAGGTGTAAGACGGGCCGTACTGCCCGCCGGTCTGGCCGTTATAGGCCTCGCCGCGCTGGCGCATGGCCTTGATCTGGTCATAGGCCTGGTTGATGCTGCCCATCCTCTCCGCCGCCGCGGCGTCTCCCGGATTCAGGTCCGGGTGGTAGCGCTTTGCCAGGCGCTTATAGGCCCGGGCGATCTCCTCGTCGCTGGCATCCGGCGCAACGCCCAATATGTCGTATGGATTCACGTTTTGCGCTCAAAGCGGTTGCCGCACTTCCGGCAGGTGAGCACCAGCTTTCCCTTTCCACGGGGTACGCGCAGCAGCGCGTGGCAGGAGGGGCAGCGGAAAAACTTGTAGTCCTTCCTCTGCTGCCAGCGGTCTTTGAGGGACCGGAACCAGCGGCCGGCGGCCTGGCGCTTGGCGTAATACCAAGCGTTCTCCTTCTGGCGCTTATAGAGGTCCCGGGAGAAGGTGCGGAAGAGGCAGTATATGAGCGCGGCCCACTCGGCCAGGTTGAACAGCATGGCCAGGACCGGCACCCGGGCGAACAGCATCCCAAGCACGATACACGCGATGGCGGCGATGAGCAGAAACTGGTTGAACGCGTCGTATCCATTCCGCCCGTACATGAACTGCATGAGCCTTTGTCTGAAATTCATGGGATCACCTTTATTCCAAAGAATGATGTATCATAAGAATACCTCATTCCTTTGCGCTTGTGTTTAACAAAGTGTAAATAATAAGGAGATCCCGCCGCCCTATACGGGACAGCGGGATAGCTTTATTCGTTTGCGTGTTCAATTTGTATCCGTCGGTGCCGTCAGGCTTCTCAAGTGCCAGTTCCATACGCAAAACAAAAGCAGCGGCATTTATCTGTCATCTTCCCTGCCTGCATACCATGTTCCGACCATTCTCCTCCGCCGCCTAAAATGCAGGCGCAGGCTTTATCCCAATCACATTCTACTGCTCCGCCGCCGCCGGCATAGCAGACGCAACCCCCCCGGCGACCGCTTTCTCCTCATTTTCGTCCAGTTTATTCTCCTGCTCCAGGATTTCTTTCTTCTCTTCGTCTGACATTTTTGTTTTACTCCTTTTTAAAATATGGTTTCGCCGTGTCTGCCCCCATTATCAAAATATCCGGCGGATCTGTCAATGGTTTTGTCCCGAAACGACAAAAACACGACTCGAATTGCACGTCTACCACCCTTGGCCCCCTCAGACGAGGGGGCTGTCGAGCGTCAGCGAGACTGGGGGAGGGAAAACCCACGTTACGCTGGTGGTCATCTCCGTCTCGGCCTGACGGCCGAGCCACCTCCCTCGTCTGAGGGAGGCGAATGGGCTGGAGCATAGATAAAGGCTCCCTCGTCTGAGGGAGCTTATAAATAAGAACGTTTACCTTATTCCCCCGTAAAAAGCTCAACACGCAATCCAGCGAAGCGATTGCGTGTTGAAAAAGGAGAAAGACTTCCTTATTTTGCTAAAGCCGCGACCCAGTGAAACGGTCGCGGCTTTAAAAGGAGGAGGGGCTCCTTATATAGCTCAAACCGCGACCCAGTGAAGCGGTCGCGGCTTTAAAAGGAGAAAGGCTTCTGGCCGATGAATGGGGAGCCGCTCGCGGCTCCCCATCATCTCCAGAAGTCTTTCGACGTGGTGACCCGTACGGGACTCGAACCCATGTTACCGCCGTGAAAGGGCGGTGTCTTAACCACTTGACCAACGG
>CANRNF010000006.1 GCA_947631865.1 uncultured Oscillospiraceae bacterium
AACGCGCACTGTTCGTCGTTGCAGGCGATGGCCTCGGGGGTGCGGATGGCGATGTGGAACACATGGGCCATGTGCTCCTGGCCCTCCCGGCCGTAGAGGCGGTACTCGTAGGGCACGCCCTGGGCCTTCAGCGCCTGGCACAGCAGGGGCGCCTGGTCCTTGAGGAAGTCGTACCAGGCGGTCATCACCAATGTGGGCGGGAAGGCGGGGGTGATGTGGGCCAGGGTATCCACCAGGGGCAGCTTTTCCCGGGCGTTCTCGCCGAAATAGGCCCGCATGGTGGCCTGGCTCAAACTCCCCTCGGACCCGTCGAACTGGTAGTGGCCGCAGTGGAAGGCGGCGGCCCGGACGGTGAGCTTGGGCAGGGCAAAATCGTACATGGCTCCGAAGGCGGGGTCTGTCAGCATGGCGCAGTACTGGGCGCCCAGCTGGCCCCCGGCGGAGTCGCCCACCACGAACAGGTGGTCCGTGTCCAGGTGGTATTTCGGCCCCTGCTCCGCCACCCAGGTGAAGGCGGCGTTCACGTCCTCCACCGCCGCGGGGAAGGGGTCCTCCGGCGCGAGGCGGTAGTTGAAGTTCACCACCGCGAAGCCCCGGCGGGCAAGGTCCATGCAGTAGTACTGATACAGCTCCTTGTCCCCGTAGACCCAGCCGCCACCGTGGACGCTGACGATCACGGGCAGGGGCGTTTCCTCCGTCCCCTTGGGGCGGTATATGTCCAGGGTGTTCCAGCGGCCGTGGGGGCCGTAGGAAATGTTGTCCGTGCGGGCCACGTCCGGGGGCGTGGTGAGCCCCTTGTCCCGCTCGGCGTCGCTGGCGCTCCATTCGGCGCGGATGTCCAGATAGTCCATATGACAGCCTCCTTTAGTCTATTTTTAAGATGAGCTCCAGCACCCGGCGGGCGCAGACAGCCAGGTCGTCCCGGCCAATAAGCCCCATGTCCAGGGCCTTCTGCAGCCGCTCCGGGTACCCGGCGGCCATCTTCACGTCGTTGCCCGCCAGGACCTCCTTATAGTGCTCGCCCCGGTTCCACCAGTCGGTCATCACGAGACCGGAAAAGCCCCACTCGTCCCGGAGGATATCCGTGAGCAGTTCACGGCTCTCGGAGCTGCGTCGGCCGTTGACGATGTTGTAGGCGCTCATGACGCACCAGGGGTCCGCCTCCCGGACCACGATCTCGAAAGCCTTTAAATACAGCTCCCGCAGGGCCCGCTGGGACAGGCGGGAGTCGGAGTTTTTGCGGTTGGTCTCCTTGTCGTTGCAGGCGAAGTGCTTCACCGTAGCGGCCACGTTCTTCGACTGGATGCCCCGGACCGTGGCGGCGGCCAGTTTGCCCGCCAGCAGCGGGTCCTCGGACCAGTACTCGAAGTTCCGGCCGCACAGGGGACTGCGGTGCAGGTTGATGGCCGGGGCCAGCCAGATGGAGATGTTGTTCTCCTTTACCTCTGCCGCGGCGGCCGCCCCCACGGCCAGGGCCAGGTCCTCGTCCCAGGCGGAGGCCAGGAGGGTGGCGCAGGGGAAGGCGGTGGTGCGCACGCCGCACTCCGGGATGAGCCGCAGGCCCGCGGGGCCGTCGGCGGTGGTGACGGTGGGCACGCCGTAGTCGGGCAGGTTGCCCATGCCGAAGGTGTTGGACACGCCGGTGTTGGGCTGGCCGCCCGCCAGGTGGATGAGCAGCTCGTCGGGAAGCTGGGCGATGAAGTCGTCCAGGGAGAGCTTCCCCTCCGCCACGTCGGACAGGGGCCGGGCCCCCTCCGCCAGGGGGCGCATGAGGAGCCGCCGGGGCAGGGCCCGGACGGCGGGAGTCATGGCCTCCAGCTCCCGGGCGTCCATCTTGGGCAGGGCACTCTCGTCCGGGTCCACCGCGGGGGCCGCCGGAAGGGGCTCCCAGGTCCCGTCCGCCAGCAGCCGCTTAGGGAGCCCCGAGGGGGCCAGCCGGCTCTGAAGCTGGGATGCCACCCGGTCGGAGGCCTGTTCGTATGTATAGCGGAGCGCCTGGGCGGACCGGACGTCCCCGCCCAGATAAAAGCGGTAGGTCCCGGCCTCCAGGACCCAGGCGAAGGGGCGTACCTTGCCAAGGTCGTCGAAGCTGGCCATGTCGGTGATGGGGAAGGAAAGGCAAAGTTCCGCGCTCTCACCGGGGGCCAGTTCCTTCGTCTTTCCAAACGCGGCCAGCACCCGTGCGGGCTTTTGCAGCTTGCCCTGGGGGGCGCTGTAGTAGAGCTGGACCACTTCCCGGCCGGGCCGGCCGCCAGTGTTTGTCACACGGACCGCGGCCTGGATACGGCCGTCCGCCTCCCCGGCGGAGAGAACATCTATAGAGAACGACGTATAGGAAAGGCCGTAGCCGAAGGGGTAGCAGACCTTTTCCCCGGCGCCGGGGAGGGTCTCAAAATACCGGTAGCCCATGTAGATATCCTCGGTGTAGTCCACATGGAAGGGGGAGGCGTGGAAGCCCGCGGTGGAGGGCCAGTCCTCCAGAGACCGGGCGAAGGTGTCGGGCAGCTTCCCGCAGGGGCTGGCTTTTCCCAGAAGCAGGTCCGCCATGGCCCCGCCGCCCTCCATGCCGCCCTGCCAGGCCAGCAGCGCGGCGCCTATCTTATCGTCATCGCAGAACCAGGACACGTCCACCGGGCCGCCCACGTTCAGCACCAGCACCACCCGGTCGAAGACGGCGCACACGGCGTCGATCATGGCGGTCTCGGCGTCGGAGCGGTAGAAGTCCCCCCGGGGGAAGAGGCGGCCGGCCAGCTTGGGCATGGTCATCTCGTGGCCCCAGGGATTGTACTCGTCCTCATACTCTGCATCGGACCGGTCCCAGCCCTCGCCGGAAAAGCGGCTCAGGACCACCACGGCCGTATCCGCCGCCTTCCGGGCCCCGTCCAGCAGCTCCGCCGGCAGGGGCGGCTCCGCCATCATGCCGGGCTGGTCCCCGGCGGCGTACCGGGCTTGTACATAGTCCCGGTAGTAGTCCGCGAGAGGCTCGCAGACGCGCACGCCCTGCTCCCTGAGGCCGTCATAGAGGCCCTTCACATAGGCCGCGGTCACGTCGCCGCTGCCGCCGCCGCCCTTCACGTAGTCGAAGCTGCCCTTGCCGAACAGGGCCAGGGTCCCGGCCGGGTCCAGGGGCAGGAGAGAGTTTTCGTTTTTCAGCAGCACCATGCCCTCCCGGGCGGCCCGCCTGGCCAGGACGGCGTGGGCGGGGCTGGCGGTCACCCAGCCCTCCTCCGAGAGGGGCAGGTTGGGCTGGAACAGCGCGCGGGTCCACTTTTTCATAGCGTCTCCTTTCTATGGGAGAAAACATATTTATAACAGTATAACGTCCCCGGAAGGGAATGGAAAGGGGTATTTTTTCCGCGGGGGTATATTTTTTCCACAGGGCGGCATGGATGATGTGATGCATTAAGTTTTCAACGCGGTTTGTGTTATAGAATCAAAACAAATTTACATTCTATAATGTGTTAAACTACAGGAAGGGCCGAGGACCATGGAGAAATTCATCATCACGCCCAAAGAGGATAAATCGGTCACCATGACCATCCGCATCGACCGGGCCGTCCAGGAGCGGTACAACGACCTGTCTGCCCGGACGAACCGTTCCCGCAACGAGCTCATCAACATGGCGCTCCAGTTCGCCCTGGAGCACATGGAGATCCAGGAACAGGACTGACCGGGGGGCGAGGGTATGTACCACGACAACAAGATCGCCATATTCGTCTCCCATCTGTACGGGGACTATCAGCGCCAGGTGTGCCAGGGAGCGGTGGACCGGGCGGCGGAGTACGGCTACCGCACGGAGATATACTGCTCCAACGACGGGGAGGATCTGGGCGAGTATGTGGCTCAGGAGAACGCCATCCTGCGCATCCCCGACTTTCGGTTCCTGGACGGGGCGGTGTTCGTCTCCGGTCCTTATGTGGACCAGTCCCTCCGGCAGCAGATCACCGCGGAGCTGAAGGCGCAGAGTATCCCGGTGGTGGAGATCGCGGACTATGACCTGCAGTTTCCCGCCGTGGTGCTGCAAAACAGCGAGCTGTTCTCCGACCTGGCGGAGCACCTGGTGACGGTCCACGGCGCGAAGCGCATCTGCTACCTGGGGTTCAAGCCCCAGCGGTATTTCTCCGACCAGCGCCATGACATCATGAAGCGGTTCATGGCGGAGCACGGCCTGCCCTTCGGGGAGGGGGACGTGTATTTCTGCGAGGACGACCCGGCGGACTACGCCGCCGCTTTGCATCACTTCACCGCCCAGGGCACGCCGGACGCGGTCATGTGCTACAACGACCACGTGGCGGTCCGTTTCTGGGAGGCGGCCCACCGGGAGGGGTATGTGCTGCCCCGGGACTTTGCCCTCACCGGCTGCGACCGGGACGAGGAGGGGCAGAACATGGACCCGCCTCTCACCACCATCACCTTCCCCACCCGGGAGGTGGGGGCGGCGGCCGTCACGGCCCTGATGGACGAGATGCACGGCGGGGCCCGGCGGGTGACCACCGTCCGGGCGGAGCTGGTACCGGGGGGCACCTGCGGCTGCGGGCGGGCGCCGGAGGGCAGCGCGTTTTTGTACCGGCGGAAGCTGTCGGACCGCATCGATAGGACGGAAAGCGTGCTCATGGACTCCATGCACATGGCGGCGGAGCTGAGCCGCGCGCCGGACGTGGACGCGGGCATGGATGTGATAGAGCGCTATATCCGCGCCGCCGGGGATTACAGCGACTTCTATCTGTGCCTCTATCCCCATTGGGATGAGCCGGCGGAGTACCTGCGGGAGCTGGCGGGGGTGTCCGGCGGGGAGGAGCCCCGGGAGGAGGACGTGCTTTTGAAGCTTGCCCTGCGCGGGGGCCGGCGGCTGCCGGAATGTTCCTTCCAGCGGGAACGGCTCCTGCCGGACTACATCCAGCGGGATTCCGACGCGGCCTACATCGTCTCGCCGGTGTTCTTTGGAAGCCATTTCTTTGGCTACCTGGTCCGGGCCTTCCGGGACAACCGGCTGGACTACAAATTCCTGGACGTGCTGTGGCTGACCAATATCGCCCAGTTCCTGCAGAACATCTTTGAGCACCGGCGGCTG
Organism: uncultured Oscillospiraceae bacterium; assembly: GCA_947631865.1. Lineage (GTDB taxonomy): Bacteria > Bacillota > Clostridia > Oscillospirales > Oscillospiraceae > CAJOIG01. The sequence goes on from CANRNF010000006.1 coordinate 5,072, forward strand.
CACGCGGTGAGCCAGCAGCTGGAGAGCATCTACACCAAGGACAGCGTCACGGGGCTCTATAACCGCCCCGGCTTCCTGAACCGCCAGGGCACGGTCCTGCGCTCCGTGGAGGGCAGGGTGGTGGCGGCGGTCATGTACGACGTGGACAGCCTCAAGGAGATATCCGACCACTTCGGCCACAAGGAGGGGGACTTTGCCCTGCTCACCGTGGGCCAGGCCCTGCGGAAGATCTACCGGCAGGAGGACCTGTGCGCCCGGTTCGAGGGGGACGAGTTCTACGTGCTGGCCAAGGCGGACAGCGAGGCCGAGGCCGCCCGGACCGTGGAGCATGTGCGGGGCTACCTGGAGAACTTCAACAAGCTGAGCGCCAAGCCCTACCGGGTGTCCGTGAGCGCGGGGCTCTTCTGCCGGCCGGCGGAGGAGGTCACGGAGCGGGACCTGGAGGACATGTTCGCCCGGGCAGACGGAGCCATGCGCCTGGCCAAGCGGGAGAAGCCCGGAAGCTATCTAAGGTGACGTCAGAACAAATAAAGCCCCCCTTGTCAAAGGGGGGTGCCCGCCAGCGGCGGGCGGGGGATTGCCGTTGGTCCAGGAACAATCCCCCAGTCAGCGCTTCGCGCTGCCAGCCCCCTTTCACAAGGGGGCCTTTCATTTTATCCTTATCAGCCGACGTCCTGCATGTTCCGGCGGTACTCGCTGGGGGACACGCCGCACAGGGCCTTGAATATCTTCATGAAGTTCTTCTCGTTCACATACCCCACACGGTGGCTCACGTCCACCACCTTCATGTCCGTGTCCGCCAGAAGCCGCTGGGCCTGGCGGATGCGCATCTGCTTCAGGTAGTTGACGAAGCTCTGGCCGGTCTGGAGCTTGAACAGATGGGAGAACAGGGAGTAGTTCATGGATATGTAGTTGGACACCACGGCCATGTTCAGGTCCTCGGCGTAGTGCTCCTGCATGTACTCGATGGCCTGGGCGATGCGGGCCTGGTTCCGGTTGAACTCCAGCCGGGCGGTGAGCTTGTCGTGGAAGGCCAGCAGCCACACCATGAAATACTGGCCGAACTCATCCAGGGAGCGGAAGGTGAGGGGCCGGGCGCAGAGCTCCAGCGCCTGCAGGTCGCCGCTGTCCAGACTGCCGCTGTATACCTCCTGCACGCCCTGGGAAAAGGCCCGCAGCTCCTCGAAAAGCCGCCCCGGCGGTACCTGGCCCCGGGCCGCCGCCAGAAGCAGCTCCTCCCACCGGTCAGACAGCTCGCCGCTCTTTTTCGTGCCCAGCAGCTGCAGCCGCTGGCTCCGGGCCTGGCCGGTGAGGAGCCGCTCCGCGTCCAATGTGAGGGGCTCCTCCTCCGGCAGGGGGCACAGCGCGTGCCGGCACCGGCAGAAGGCGGCCTCCCGGGCGGCCAGGGCCTCCCGGTGGGCGGCGGAGAGCTCGTCGGTGGTGTGGTGGACGGCGGAGACGCCCGCCGCCTCGGCGGGCAGCTCGCTGCGCAGGAAGGGACCGATGTCCCGCTCGGCCAGGATGCAGAGAGTCTCCTCCGGGCTCTGGCGGTGGAGCAGGAGCTTATCCGTCTCCCGGATGGGCACTCCGCCCTGGCACAGGCACACCGCGTAGCCCGTCTCCGCCAGCAGGGGCTCGTACAGCTCCCGCAGCAGGGACGCCTCGTCCGGGGAGGGGCGCTGGTCCAAAAGGAAGCTGAACACCATCCGCATGGTGAGCAGGTCCAGCATCCGGCCCCGGTGCTTTGCCTGGGCGGCCTTGTCCTCCAGCGTCCGGAGGATCGCGGTCATGCGCTCGGGCTCAATGGGCTTGAGCACGTATTCCAGCGCACCGGCGCGCATCATCTCCACCACATGGCGGAGGTCGTCGCTGTCCGTGATGACCACGGTCATGGGAGGTTCGGGCAGCTCATGGACCCGGCTGACCAGTTCCAGGCCGTCCATCCCGGGCATGCCGATGCCGGTGAACATGGCGTCCACGTGGTACTTGCCCACCAGCTCCAGGGCGGAGAGCCCGTCGCCGCACTCCAGCACCGCCTTCACGGGGACGCCGCTTTCCCGGATGAGCTTCTTGAGGTACTGGCGCACCGGGCGCTCGTCCTCCACGATCAGCACCGTATCCATGGCCTCGCCTCCCCTCGTTTTGGTATATCAACGCATTATAACACAAATACGCGAAAAAAGCACTACCCCAGCGGGGCAGTGCTTTTGTTCGGTTTTGGGTCCGGTTTACTCCTTGACGGCGCCGGCGGTGACCGAGCTGATGATGTACTTGGAGAAGCAGGCAAACACCAGCAGGATGGGGACAACCGAGATGGCGACGGCCAGGTAGATGGCGCCCTGGTTGCGCTGGATGTCTGTGGACGAGCGCAGGGTGGCCATCATGACGGGCAGGGTCATCTTCTCATTCTTCGTGATCAGGATCATGGGCAGCAGGTAGTTGTTCCAGTTGCCGATGAAGGCCATGATGCCCATGGTGGCCACGGCGGGCTTGGAGATGGGCAGCACGATCCGGTTGAAGATGTAGAACTCGCTGGCGCCCTCCATACGGGCCGCTTCGATCAGGGCGGGGGGCATGCTGGAGATGATGTACTGTCTCAGGAAGAAGACAGTGCCCGCCGAGGCGATGCTGGGCACGATCAGGGGGATGTAGGAGTTGACCAGGTGCAGCTTGGAGCACAGGTTATAGAAACCGATGAGGGAGAGCTGACCGGGGATCATCATGAACATGAGGATCATGAAGAAGATGAACTTGTTGCCGTGGAACTTGTAAAAGCCCAGGCCGTAGGCGGTCAGCGCGGAGAAGTAGGCGCACAGCAGGGTGGCGGGGACCGCCACGATGACGCTGTTGCGGATGCCCAGGAAGGGGTTGAAGTAGTTGAACACCTGGGTCATGTTCTCCTTCAGGCTGTGGCCGGGGATCAGGGTGAAGCCGCGGGTGATCTCCACGCCGTTACGGGTGGCGTTGACGATCATCAGCAGGAAGGGGAACAGGCAGACTGCCGCCAGGATCACCAGAAAGGCATACAGAAGGCCTTTTTTGATTCTATATCCTACCATCGTCAACGCTCCTTATTGAAGAATTTGTACTGCACGACGGACACGCTCAGGATGATGAGGAACAGCATATAGGCCACCGCGGAGGCGTAGCCCGTCTGGGTGGAGCCGGTGGTGAAGCCGAAGCGGTACAGGTACATCATCACTGTCTGCACGTCCTTGTAGGCCGCGCCGGACTGGCTGGTCATCAGGAAGGGCAGGTCGAACATCTGCAGGCCGCCGATAAGGGAGGTGATGGCCACATACATCATGATGGGACGGATGAGGGGCAGGGTGATCTTGCCGAAGGTGTGCCAGCGGCTGGAGCCGTCGATGGCGGCGGCCTCGAAGTACTCCTTGTTGATGCCCTGGACCGAGGCCATGAGCATGAGGAAGGAGTTGCCGAACCACATCCAGCTCTGGATCACCGCCAAGGTGTAGGGCGCGGTGCTGCCCTTGCCCAGCCAGTCGATGGGGTTGTATGTAGCGCCGAACAGCTTATAGATGGAGCTGATGAGGATGTTGAAGGTGCCGTAGCGCCAGTCCAGCAGGGTCTGGAACAGGAAGGCGATGGACGTGGCGGCGATGAGGTTGGGCAGATAGTAGATGATACGGAACACGGGCAGGCCCCGCATCTTGTATTTCACGTCGCTGAAGATGACGACCAGCAGGAAGGCCAGGCCCAGCTGCAGGACGATGTTCACGCTCCAGATGCGGACGGTGTTGCCCAGGGCGCGCCAGAAGAATTTATCGGTGATGACGCGCTTATAGTTAGCCAACCAGATCCAGTTGCCCTTGCCCAGGATCTTCAGGTCGGTAAAGCTCAAGTACAGTGTGCGCAGGACGGGGTAGATGCTGAAGATCGCGAACACGATCACAAAGGGAGCCACGAAAGCATAGCCCCAGCGGTTATAGGCCGTGAGCTTGCTCTGCCTTTGAAGTTTCATTTGACACTTCTCCTTCACGAACCCTTGATTTCATCTGAACGTGGCCCGCCGCGGCGGGCCACGTCCAGCTTTGTTTTACATTACGTCGGAGAGACGCGCTTTATCAGCGGTCGATCTCCAGCTCGGGATAGGTGTAAGCGACGGTGTCGTAGAACTCCTCGATGGCCTCTTCCTTGGTGGCCACGCCGGTCTTCACAGAGCTGATGGCAGCGCCCCAGGCGTCGCCCACGATCTTATCGTAGGGAGTGACCTTGGAGTAGTCGATGCCCTCGGCCTGCTCCTGCCAGAAGGCGTACAGCTTCTGGTTGCCGTAGACGGGGTTCTCGTCGTCCTTGTGAGCCTCGAGGACGCTCTTCAGGGAGACAGTGTCGCCCTCGGAGAAGGTGATCCACCAGTCGGCGGTCTCCTCGTTCAGGGTGACCCACTTCACGAACTCCCAAGCCAGGTCCTTCTTCTCGCTGAGCTCGGAGATGCCGATGAAGGTGCCGCCGCCGAAGCCGTAAGCCGGGCCGGCGCAGACGCCCCACAGGCCGGAGGTCTCTTCCACGTTGTCGCGCATGGTCAGCACGCCCCAGGAGGGCAGACCGAACGCGAACACCTCGGCCTCCTGCAGGCCCTCGGTGGCCTCGGCGAACTCGTCAGCGGAAGCCCACACGTTGACGGAGTCGTCAGCGTAGTTCTGGATGTCGGCGGTCAGGATGGGGACAGGACCGCGCATGGCCTGGTACCAGGGGGTGGACCACTGGTTGGCATAGGCGGTCAGGTCGTTCTGGTACAGGGCCACGACCAGATCCATGTAGTCCAGACGGGCCTGGGACAGGTTCAGCTTGCCGTCCACGACCCACGCCTCGTCGCCGGAGAAGTAGTTGATCTCGGAGTCGGAGGAGAAGATGCGGTAGCCCGCGTCCTTCAGCTTCTGGGCGGTATCCAGGATGGTGGGATAGTCGGCGAACAGCTTGCCGATCTCTTCGGGATCCTCGGTGCCGAAGACCTTCTCGGCGATGTCGCGGCGATAGTAAAGACCGGCAGGGGTGATCTGGTAGGAAATGGCGCGCTGGACGCCGTTTTCATCCTTGCCCACGTCCCAGACGTAGTCCACGATCTGGTCCGCGTAATCCTGAGCGCCCAGGGCATCCAGGTCGGCGAAGGCGCCGTAGCTGAACATATCGCCCAGCATCTGGGGCTCGCCCACGATGATGTCGGGCTCGGTCTCGCCGCCCACAAGAGCGGTCTGGACCTTGGTGGGATAGTCCTCGGGGGCGATGACGACCACTTCCATCTCAACGCCGGTCATCGCCTGATAACGGGCGCCGAAGCTGACCAGGTCGTCGGCCAGGGTCCAGACGACCAGCTTGTCGCCGGTGAGCTCCACGGGGGTCAGATCGGCAACGGCCTCGTCCGCCCGGGCAAAGGCGACGGTGCCCAGGCTCATGACCATGACCAGGACAAGGGCCATCGCCAGAAGTTTCTTCGCGAGTTTCATCATGCAGTTCCTCCTTGATTTGATTTGGCGTGGGGTTTGATATTATTACTGCATTCCCATTATAAAACCCTTTATTTTTGGTGAAAATGTACGATATTTTAGAAAGGTATCCATTTTTTATCCCCGGCAGAAAAGAGAGACAAAAAAACCACCCCCGCCGCCTGAAAAGGGCGGCGGGGATGGCAGAAAGCCCCAGGTTTTCCAGATGTTACCGGCGGACGAGGGTGACCTCCATCGCGGCGGCCTGTCCGTCCCGGACGGCCCGGGCCAGGTCTCCCCGGAGGGCGTCCTCCCCCCGGGCGGCGGAGCCGTCCCGGAACCGGACGCCGATAGAGGCGATACGGTAGGCACCGGGAACGAAGTCCTCCCGGTCGGGCAGGCGGTAAGTCACGTCCGTGCAGCCCAGGAATCGGGCCGTGACGGTCTTATCCTCCCCGATGAGCCAGGAGGGGATGGCGGGCGCCAGCCGGCAGACCAGCTCTCCGTCCTCCAGGGCGAAGGGCCGCTCGCCGAAGAACATCCGCCGCCAGATGCTGAGAAATTCCGCCGTGGAGCCGCTGAGCCGGGCCACGAAGCCCCGGCCGTGGAGGCTCTCGTTGGGGTTGGCGGAGCTGGCGATGAAGGAGGAGTTCTCCAGGGTGCTGCGGCCGTACACCGCTGGGTCCAGGAAAGGCACGCCGGCGTCGTGGAAGTCCCGGAAGAACTCCTCATAGAGCCCGCAGCGCAGCAGTTCCAGCAGGTATTTGTACTCCATGTGCAGCCAGATGGAGGCGTTTTCCAGCCAGCCCGGCGTGAACGCCCGGCACCGGCCCAGCTCGTAGCTGGCCTCCTGGAGGGAGGCGTTGACCCGGTACATGGCCAGTTTCTTATCGTAGAGCTCCCCGGCGCGGACCGCGTCGTAGAGGGCCTTTTTCTCGCTCTCGGGCAGGTCCAGCTTCAGGTAGCGGACGGGCCCTTCCAAAAAGGCGGGGACGGGACGGACGGTGAAATGGCGGGGGTGGATGCCCTCCTCGTCCCTGGTGTAGTCCGTCACGTCGTAGGAGAAATAGGTGGGGCACATGGGGCCGGAGGAAGTGCCGTATCGCTGGGCCTTTTCGATGCCGCGGGCGACCGTGGCGGCCAGGCCCCGGAGCATTTCGGCCAGGCGGGCGGCGTCGTAGGACGTCCGCTCGCCGCTTACGCCCTCCCAGGTCCGGGCCCGGTAGGCCTCCTTCGCGTCGTTGATATCATTCCAGAAGCCCGGGGCCTCCCCGTCCCCGGCCAGTTCTCCGGCGTGCGCGCCGTTGACCCGGCAGACCGCCTCCAGGAAGTCCCCGATCTCGGCCAGCAGTTCCACCTGGCCGGGGCAGCGGTCCAGGGCTGCGACGGTGAAGTCCACCATGCGCTTCAGTTCATAGGTCTCCGCCATGGAGGAGCCCAGAAGGCCGGGCAGGCCGTTGAGCGCGTCGTACCAGCCGGGCTTGCCGCCCTCCATCTCCACGCCCATGCCGTAGGGGTCCAGGGCGGCGAACTTGATGGAGCAGAGGAAGGTCAGCTTCTCCAGAAGGCTGCTCTGGACCAGCTTGCCGGAGCCGTCCCGCAGATACTTTTCCGCCGTGGTCCGGCGGGAGCCCTCGTCCAGGGCGTGGTACTGGCGGATGCCGTCGGGGGTCTCGGCGTAGCGCCGGGCCCGGGGGGCGATAAGTATCTGGGACAAGAACCAAGTGTGCTCGGGGGTATACAGCAGCTCCCGCTCCTTCTCCGGGAAGATGGCCAGGTACTCCTCCACCAGGTCCAAATTATAGTCCCAGTGGTCAGACCAGTAGCCCTCCCCGAAGCTGGCGTTCAGCTGGCCGGTGGAGGCGGTGAGGATGTCCGCCAGGAGCTTGTCGGCCGCGGGGCCGTCCAGGTGCTCCGTGAGGACGGTGTAGACCCGGCCCGGGGTGAAGGGCCCGGCCAGCAGGGGGGCCAGAGCCTCCTTCGCGAGGGCGGGGAGGGAGGCGGTGAGCCTTTCTGCGTTCTCCGGGGAGAGGGTATAGGTCTGCATCTCCACGGACAGGGGGTTGCACCCGTCCAGCTGGATGAGGCTGTAGAAAAGGCGGATGTTGTGCCGGCCCACGAAGGGGGCGAAGAAGGTGTCGCTGCGGCGGTTCTGGTCCACGTCCCGGAAGTTGCCGTTGCCCTGGGAGTAGAACTCGGGGAGCATGGAGAAAAAGTTATAGTCCCGCTCCAGATCCCCGTGCTTGCGGGAATAGACGTAGAACACCTTGTCCCCCAGCAGCAGGGGCTGGCCGCCCCGGAGCACGTTGTCCATATAGGTATAGCGGCAATAGGCGTCGAACACGCCGTCGGCGGTGGCGGTGGCGATGGGGTCGGTGAGCTCCCCGGTCAGCGCCCGGGCCCGGTCCCGCTTTGCGTCGAACCAGGCGTCGTCGTGCTTCTGTGCCAGAAAAGTGTCCAGGATGTCGTGCCGCTCCACCTGGCCGATGATCTCGTTGAGGGTGAGGCTCTTCCCGGGGGCCAGGGTCCGCTCTGCGGCGAAGAAGGCGCAGGGCAGGAGATTGGAGTCGTGCTGTGTCCCGGTGAGGACTTTTTCCAGGCCGCCCTCCGCGAAAGGGACGGGCCGTTCCAGCGCGGTATCCCAGGCGAAGACCGCCTCCGGGTCCGCTGTCACCGGCAGGAGCCCACCGGTCTCGCCGAAGCCGGCGGCAAAGCCGCCGCCTTCAACGGCACTGACCCGGGCCGTGTCGGCCATGCTGGCCCGGACCCGGTAATAGGGCACCCGGGAGGGGACGTCCTCCACCTGCATGGAGGCCTTGGCTGTCTGGAGGATGTTCTTGAGGGCTAGGTCGCTGACCCCGTAGGGCACCAGCTCCGGCATGCCGTCCAGGAGCTCTAATTTGCAGGCCGCGCGTCCGGTGTTGGTGACAGTGACCCGCCGCACCAGGGCGCCCAGCCGCTCCTCGGGCAGGACAAAGTATTCCACCTCCACCCGAAGGCCGTGGCCCGGGTCGTCCTCCCGGAGGGAGAGCAGGTCGCTCTCCACCGTCATGGTTCCCAGCTCCGCCCGGGTGAAGGCCTCGAAAAACACCCCGTCCCGGCGCAGGAAGGTGCGGAAGCCCCGCCGCCCCACGGCCTCGTAGGCCCGGTGGGCCGGCAGAAACTCCATGATGGCCCGGTCCTTATTGTCCACGCCGAAGCTGACCACGCCCTGGCCTCGGTTAACATAATAACACCAGATGGGGATGCCCTTCACCCCCGCGATGCCGGGCAGAAAGCTGGCGAAGGGGGGCTTCCGGGCGTAGCGTTCCATGGTGAAAGCGTCCGTTTTTCCGTTCATGGCAGGCTCCTATTCCAAATAGATGTGGATGGTGTGTACGGCGGCTGGATCCAGGGCGGCCAGGGCCTCCCGGGAGAGGAGGGCTTTCCCGTCTGAGAGGGGGATATCCCCGCCGTCCAGAGCCGCGGCGGCCAGGTGATAGCCGTCCGGGTCCTTGTGGGCCGCGTTGTGGATATGTATGTCCAGCCGCCGCCCGGCGAAGGTCAGCTCCAGCCGGGCAAGGCCGTCTTTGTCAAACTCGCCGCCCATGAGCGCCGGGGCGATCTCCAGCGCGCCCAGGCGGCCCCGCACGCCGAACGCCTCCGTCACCGCCGTGAGCAGATACCAGCTGGCCGCGCCGGTGAGGTAGTGGTACAGCCCCCGGCCGTCCCGGCCGAAGTACTCGGGGACGCCCGGATAGATGCGGCTGCGGTCAAAGTCCATGGCCTGGCGGTACAGGCTGGCCAGGGCCTTGTGCCCCTCCCGGGCCATGCCCCGGCCGTAGAGGGCGTTGGCGTACATGACGGCCATGTGGGAGAACACGGCCCCGTTCTCCTTCTCCCCGTAGGCGAAGCCGAACATCCGGCCCATATGGCTTTCAAAGGGGGTGTTCAGCCGGTAGCCGCCGCAGGCACCGTCGTAAAGGTAAGCGTCGGCGCTGCCGGCGATGGCGCGGGCCTGGTCATCTGTGGCCGTGCCAGCCATGAGGGCAAAGACCTGACTGGTGAGCATCATGCGCACCGCGCCGTCCCGCTCGCCCTCGAGACGGTTTCCGTCGTTGTCGTAGTAGCCGTTGAACCAGCCGCGGCCGCAGCTGTCGGTGACCCATTCCGTGCGGCGGATGTGGTCCATGAGCCACATGCCCTTCTCCCGGAGGTTCGCGGCGAGGGCTGACCCGTCCAGCTCTGTGCGTTCACCGCTCACGGTGTGAGCGCACCCGGCGGTGTACTTGTCCAGCAGGGCGGTCTTGGCAGCCGGGTCCCCGTAGAGGGCCGCGCCGCCCTCCAGCAGCACAGTCATCTCCTTTAAAATGGAGACGGTGGGCTCGCTCCGGGCCCGGATGAGCCGGGCCAGGTCCAGAAGGTTTTTGGCGTAGGCGCTGGCGAAGGCCACGCTCTCGCCCCGCTCACCGGCCATGTCCAAGGCGTCGTTCCAGTCCGCGTCCCGCAGGCGCAGGTGGTTATGCTCCCCTACCTCCCAGAAGGAGGTGAGGTTTTGCACCAGCAGGTGCTCCAGTACCGTGCCCCGGTATTCCCGGCCGGCCTCGTCCAGCTGCCAGGTGCCGTCGGGGTCCCAGCGCTCGTCCACGGCCGTGCCCCGGCGGACCTGCCGGTCTTTGAAGTACCGCTGCTCCCGGTCCAGGATATCCAGGTCCCCGGTCTGGTCTATGTAGAGGGCGGTGGTCATGGCGGGCCACACCCCATGGTCCATCCAGACCCGGGTGATGGCGTTGCGGTCTGCCTTGAATTCACCCTGTCCCTCGCCGATGATGGTGGCGTTGGTGCCGTCCAGGCGCACCCCGGCGAAGTTGGAAAGCAGCATCTGGCCCACGGGAGCCGGGTCCATGAGCAGCAGGGCAAGACAGTCCTGCCACAGGTCCCGCCAGCCCCGGCCGCCCCGGCCGTAATCGTGGTGGGGCAGGAAGGAGCAGCCGAAGATACGCCGCAGCTCCGGCTGGAAGGCCACCCAGGCCATGAAGCCGTCGAAATCGGCGTCGCCGGTGTGGAAACGGATGTTCACCTTCTCCCGCCAGTGGGCCTTTGTCCGCTCCCAGGCGGCGTATACGCCGGCTTTGTCGGCGAACCGTTCCCGCGGCGTGGACAGGGGCTCGTCCCGGCCCGTGAGGGTGAGAAAAAGGGTATACTCCCGGCTCTCACCGGGGGCCAGGGTGACCGGGGCGAAGCGAAGGCCGCCCAGGGCCTCCTGTCCGGCGGAAGTATATCCGGGCTTCACGCCCGGGTCGTTATGCAAAAGGGCTTGGGGCCATTCCAGCGTCCCGCCCGGGCCGGTGAAGGCGTCCTGCTCGGGGTAAAAGGTCTCCGGCGGCGCGCCATGCTCGTCCATGCCCTGGACGGCGTACACGCTGTCCCCGGGCCGGTGGCCCCGCTCGTCGAAGGACAGGGTGGGGGTCACGGTCATGCCGTATTCAGTGACGGCGATGCGGTGGAGGAGGCTGGTCACGTGCCGGTGGTCACGAAGGTTATCGGCGCTGCGGCCGTAGAGGGGCACGGCGGCCACGGGGGTGAAGGCCACCGGGTGGTCCGACACGTTCTTGATGCGGACCTGGTGGACCTCCCCGTCCCCCTCCGGGGGGATGAAGGAGAGGATGTCCGCGCGGAATGTTTTTCCTGTGCGGGTGGCCCGGTGCCACATATACCCGGCGGTGACAGCGCATTTTTCTTCTTTGTCTGTCCCGGCCAGGGCCATCTGGGCGGCGGAACAGCCCGCGGCGGACCAGGGCCGGCCGCCCTGCGGCAGGCACCAGAAGTTCCGGCTGGTACGGCCGGTATAGAGGTCGCCTATGCTCACCGGGGCCAGGAGGAAGTGGTTCTGGTCCGTCTTGGCGTCCCCGGCCAGGTATGGGGTCACGGCGCTCTTCAGCCCCGTCTCCCCGGCCAGGGGGAAATAGAGGCCCCGGTCGGACCCGGCGCCCTCCAGCGTGAAGCGGTCGCCCTCGGGGGCGAAACGGCACTTGCCCATAGAAAGTTCCTCCTGTCAGCTATACCACGCTTTTATATTACCGAAACCGGCGGCGGAAGTTAAGGTGCTTTTTTTCTCCCAGGTCTCCACATTTTATAAAACAGGCCCGGCGGGAGAGGAGAGCTCGTCCCGTCGGGCCGTGTGAAGTTGATTTCAGTTTTCGTTTGTCTCCTCCGCCTTTTCCTCCTTGGGCTGCTCCAGCTGCCGCAGCACCGGCCGCAGCAGCAGGCAGTCCAGCCAGCAGATCATGGCGAAGCCGCCCAAGAGCCATAGGGCGATGGAGTAGAAGAACACCCGCAGGGAGATGACCGCCAGGGCGAAGGGGAGCACGTTCAGCGTCAGGATGCACAGCGTCCGGGGCAGCTTGGCAACCGCCAGGATCAGGGCGTTCAGAACGTGCTGCTTCAGGGTGTTCTCATACCGGGCGATGAGGGGGAAGACATACCCCGCCGCGGCCAGGAGCACCACCGTCACCGCCCCCATGGCCGCCTTCATGCCCAGGGCGAGACTGCCGGTGAAGTTGGCGTTGATGAGGAAGAAGTTATAGCCCATCACCGCGAGAAGGGCCGCCAGGATGAGCCACACGACGGTGGCCTGCCGGAAGTTTTGCTTGAAGGCCTTGAAGAAGGTTTTGACCATGCCGGGCTCGGACTTGGCCTGGATGCCCTGGATGACCCGGATCATGGCCGTGAGGGACGCGCCCACGGTCACCAGCGGCAGGGAGCAGACCAGAAACAGCGCGTTCAGCATGATAAGGTCCGCCACCCGGCCCATGAACTGGAACACGGGGTTATTCATATCGAAGAGCTTTTTCATGGCACATCCTCCGGCAGTCATTATAACAATCCAAAGCGGCGGGCGCAAGAGCGGGAGAAAGAAAACCGGCCCAGGGGCTTTTGGTTGTAATGGACCGGCTGGTGTGTTACAATAATGCTAAAGTGTTACTGTTGAGACGAAGGAAAACTATGCAATTTAAGGAGGTACGCGCCGTGGAAGAGAAGAAAAAGTCCCATCTGCCCAAGGGCCGGCTGGGCCGGACCCTGTTCTGCATCGTTATCACCGCCCTGGTGGGCTTCATCTACTTCTATGTATCCCTGCCGGCCATCAACCTGCAGGACGGGTCGTTCTATTCGTTCCTCATCTTCCTGTGCGTGGTGTATATCGCCTGCGTGGTACTGACCACCGGCGTCGCCGCCATCGTGGAGGAGAACTCCGTCAAGGGCAAGGTGAAGGGCGGCTTCTCCTTCATCAAGAAGCACTGCCTGCCGGTGGGGATCATGCTGGCGGTGGTGCTCCTGGCGGCCGTCGTGGGCAAGGTCATCTCCATCCCTATGTTCCGGGCAGCGGCCTACCGGGACCTGCTGGACGTGCAGACCGGGGACTTCGCCCAGGATGTGGCCCAGATCTCCTTCAGCGAGATACCCACCCTGGACAGGACCAGCGCCAACTACCTGGGCGACCGGCAGATGGGTACCCTCTCGGACATGGTGAGCCAGTTCGAGTACTCCAACGACTCCACCCAGATCAACTACCAGGGCCGGCCCGTGCGGGTGGCCCCCATCGGATACGCGGACCTGTTCAAATGGTTCACCAACCGGGGCGGCGGCCTGCCCGCCTATGTGGTGGTGGACATGGTGACCCAGGAGGCCAACGTGGTGCGCCTGCCCGAGGGGCAGGGGATGAAGTACTCTTTCTCCGAGCCCCTGAACCGGAATGTGATGCGCCATCTGCGGTTCCAGTACCCCACCATGATGTTCTCCACGCCGGAATTTGAGATCGATGAGGACGGCCACCCCTGGTGGATCGCGCCGCGGCTCGTGAAGACCATCGGCCTGTTCGGCGGCCGGGATATCCGGGGCGCGGTGCTCATGGACGCGGTCACCGGCGAGAGCGAGTACTATGAGACTGTCCCCACCTGGGTGGATACCCTCTATACCCCCCAGCTCATCATGGAGCAGTACGATTACCACGGCACTCTGGTCCGGGGGTTCATCAACTCCATCCTGGGCCAGCGGGACGTGACCATGACCACGGACGGGTATAACTATATCGCCATGAACGATGACGTGTATGTCTATACCGGCGTCACCAGCGCCAACGCGGACCAGTCCAACCTGGGCTTTTTGCTGTGCAACATGCGCACCAAGGAGACCCATTACTATGTGGCCCCCGGCGCCACCGAGGCGGCCGCCCGTGCCTCCGCCATGGGCGTGGTCCAAGACCTGGGCTACACCGCCACGTTCCCCCTGCTTCTCAATATCTCCGGCCAGCCCACCTACTTCATCCCCCTCATGGACGCCACCAACTTGGTCAAGAGCTACGCCATGGTGAACGTGGCCCAGTACCAGATCGTGGCCACCGGCGCCACGGTGTCCGCCTGCGAAAAAACTTATGTAAACCTCCTGTCCGAGCGGGGCGTTGTCCAGGGCGCGGGCCTGCCCGACGTGCAGGATGAGGCCAAGGGCACCGTGGCGGAGATACGCACGGCGGTGCTGGACGGCACCAGCTGGTACTATATCCGTCTGGACGGGGAGGATGTGTTCTACGCCATGCCCGCCTCCCAGGACCAGAACGTGATCGTTCTTGATGAGGGCGACGAGGTGACCGTGTCCCACGCGCTGCCGGAGGAGGGGGAGAGCCCCGCCATCCTGGAGGCGTACGCCCTCACCGTCGGGGGCTGAGGCGTGAAGCTCATCCAGGCGCCCTGTATCAGCCAGAAGGACCGCTGGCCCACCGGCTGCGAGAGTGTGAGCGCGGTGATGCTGCTGCGGTATCTGGGCGTGGATATCACGGTGGACGGCTTCATCCGGGACTATCTGCCCCAGCGGGCTTTCGAGACCCGGGACGGCCAGCTCTGGGGCCCGGATCCCCGGGAGACGTTCTGCGGCAGCCCCTATTCTGAGGACGGCATGGGATGCTATGCCCCGGTGATACGCAGGGCGGTGGAACGGGCGCTGGCGGATAGGGGCAAGGCATATCAGGCGATAGACGAGACCGGCGCGTCCATGGAGGCGTTGATAGAAAATTATGTAAACCATGATATGCCGGTGGTGTTTTGGGCCTGCATCGACATGCGCCCGCCTGTCCCAGGCCCATCCTGGCGGCTTCTGGGCAGCGGGGAGACCTTTGAATGGACCTCCAACGAGCACTGCATGCTCCTGGTGGGCTATGACGGCGAGGGGTACTGGTTCAACGACCCCCACGGCGATAACGGCCTCATTCGCTATCCCAGGGAGCTCACCGAACAGCGGCACCTGGCCCAGCATGCCATGGCCGTCGGGGTACGGAAGATCTAGTTGACATGATATAAAAGCGGCGCGGCATCTCTGCCGCGCCGCCCCTCATATCACAGAGGTGCTCACTTCATGCCGTTCTCGTAGGCCTCGATCATCTTTTTGACCATCTGGCCGCCGATGGAACCGGCCTGCTTGCTGGTCAGGTCGCCGTTGTAGCCCTGGGTCAGATTGACCCCTACTTCAGAGGCAGCTTCCATCTTGAAGCGGTTCATCGCGTCGCGGGCATTGGGATTCACGAGCTGATTGGAATTCTTAGCCATTTTCGTTTTTACTCCTTTCCGCTGCATTGACAAGCGGAGGATCGGCTGTCCGAAACGGCCTCGCGGCCATTTCGCATTGCCGCCCTTTGGCTTGTCGGCTATATGTTTTGCACTTTTCGCCGGATTATAAAAACCAATTTTTGTCGGTGCGGCAGGGAGGATGATTCTCTTGCTTTTTTGCCGGAGCTGGCATATAATGCAATAAAAGTGTGATAAAATTACATTAAAACCGCTATAAAAGTGTGATGAGGTGCCTTTGTGGAGCGATCGATTTTAAATGACCTGTTGAAGTGGAAACAAAAATTATAAAGCTCCGTCTACAAGTGAATTTGATTTTTTAGATGATGGAGAATTGCCATTCTAAAATAAGATTAGTCTGGGTCCTTGACAAATGAACAGAACGATTCAAGCCCTCCGGTGTCGCCGGAGGGCTTAGCTTATCGGAAAATGCGCTGGACGCGCTATAACGAATCACGTATCGACTCGAGAAGGCCTCTTGGCCGGTAGCCCAGCAACCTGGATGCCTTTTCGTGGGAGAAGCGGCCGTTGGTGTGCAGAGTGTAGACGGAGTAGGGCGTGAGCAGCGGCGAGCGGTCCCCGGCCAGCAGGGACAGGCGCTCCGCGAGGGGGGCGATGCGCCGCACCAGGCCATGGGGGAGCTCGATTTTGTTCTCACGCCTTCCCTTGAGGCGGCAGATGGTGTTGAACAACTCCTTTACCTTCACATAGTGGCCGCTGAGGATATAGCACTCCCCGGCCCGGCCGTGCTCCTCGCAGGCGAGGATGCCGTCTACCACGTCCCGCACATCCACGAAGTCATAGCCGCCCTCCATGCTGACGGGTATCCTGCCGCTGGCCATGGCCCGGATGGTGCGGACCATGTGGTTGCGCCGGCCGTGGTCCCCGGGGCCGATAATGCCGGAGGGATGGACGATGCTCACGTTCAGACCCTCCCGGGCGTGGGCCAGGGCCCGTTGGGCCGCCGCGGCCTTGGAGCGGGCGTATTGGCCATGGACCAGGTGGGGCGAGAAGGTATCCACCTCGCAGATGGTCTCGCCCAGGGGCCGCTCCGGGATGGCATGGACAGAGCTTACATAGACCACCCGCTCCACCCCGGCCTGCCGGGCCAGGCGCATCATGTTCTCCGTCCCGTTCACGTTCACATCCCAGACCCGCCGGTCCTCTTTGGAGGCGATGGTGATGAGGGCGGCGCAGTGGAGCAGGGTCACACAGTCAACGCCGGCCCGGTCAAAGAAAGGGGCGAGGGTATCCTCCCGGGCTACGTCCCCCTCGACGGCCTCCGCGTCCTGCAGCACAAGAGATCCCCTGCCAGGCCGCACCAAGACCCGGACATGCTCCCCTCGGCGGAGCAGTTCCGCCGTGAGGCATGTCCCCAAATGGCCGGTGGCACCGGTCACAAGATAGAGCTTCTTCATCTCACCCGCTCCTTCTATGGGGCCCGTCACTTCATATCTGGAATTCTATTGTAACAGACGGTCAAGGCGGGCGCAAGGAGAAAAAGCAGGCAGGCCTCCGGCGCGGGCGGGGACGAATTGCATCCTGCCTGCCGGCGTGGTAAAATCAAGGCGGAAAACAGATAGAACAGGAGGACGGGACCATGCGCTATACCAATCCGGTGATCACCGGGTTCTACCCTGACCCCAGCGTGTGCCAAGCGGAGGGGAAGTATTACCTGGTGTCCAGCTCCTTTCAGTATTTTCCCGGTGTGCCGCTTTTTGAGAGCGCCGACTTGGTGAACTGGAAGCAGATCGGCCATGTGCTGACCCGCCCCAGCCAGGTGGAGCTGGAGCATGTGCCCAGCTCCGGGGGCGTGTTCGCGCCCACCATCCGGTATCACCGGGGCCGGTTCTATATGGTCACCACCAACGCCACCACCCAGCGGAACTTTTACGTGTGGACGGACGACATCCGGGGCCCCTGGTCCGAGCCTGTGACCGTGGAGCAGGGGGGCATCGACCCGTCCCTGCTGTTCGATGGGGACCGGGTCTACTTCATCAGCAATGGCGAGGACGACCAGGGCCGCACCGGCATCACCCAGTGCGAGATCGACGTCGTTACCGGCCGGAAGCTCACCCCCAGCCGCCGCATCTGGCAGGGGACCGGCGGCCGCTATCTGGAGGCGCCCCACATGTACCGCATCGGCGGCTGGTATTACCTGCTGGCCGCGGAGGGCGGCACGGAGTACGGCCACATGGTGGTATGCGCCCGGTCCAGGGACCCCTGGGGTCCCTTCGAGAACTGCCCCCATGACCCCATCCTGACCAACCGGGACAAGGCGCCGGGCGTCATCCAGGGCATCGGCCACGGGGACCTGGTGCAGGGGCCGGACGGCGGCTGGCACATCCTGACCCTGGGCTTCCGGCAGATCGGGCTCTGGGAGCCCTACCATACCCTGGGCCGGGAGGTGTTCCTCACCCCCGTGCGCTTTGGGGAGGACGGCTGGCCCCGCTGCGGGAACGACGGCACCACCGGGGAAGCCTATGAGATGGCGGGGGACTTTACCCAGGAGCGAAAGCGGGTCTACACCTTTGAAAATACCGACGCCGCGCTGGACTGGTGCTTCCTCCGCCGGCCGGATATGGAAAACTACGACTTTTTCCCCGGCGGCCTGGCCCTGCGGGGCAGCGCTGTGCCTCTGGACGAGGCCGGGTCGCCCACCTTTGCGGCCCTGCGGCAGAAGGGCTTCGACTTTGAACTCTCTGTGGATGTGGACGCGGAGGGCGGCGAGGCCGGGGTGACGGCCTATATGTGCGAGAACGAGCACTACGACCTGGCGCTGCAGCGGGGGCCGGACGGCTGGGAGGCGGCGCTGAAGCTGAACATCGGCGGCGTGCGCCATACCCAGGCGGTGCTCCCGCTTTCCAAAGGCCGCGCCCGGCTCGTCATCCGGGCGGACAGCATGACGTATAAGTTTTATGTAAACCAAGATGGCGTAGAACATCCCCTGGGCGAGGGGCGGGCCAAGTACCTGTCCAGCGAGGTGGCCGGCGGCTTCACCGGCGTGATGCTGGGGCTGTACGCCGTGGGGGAGGACCGGGCGGTGTTCCGGGACCTGCGGATAGAGTATTACTCATAAAAAGCGCAAAGCGGCGCGGACTTCGGTCCGCGCCGCGCTGTTTCATGTATTTGTCACACCGGCAGGGGGAGGGTCTGGCCCGGCTCCGTGTCCAGGCGGAAGCTCTGTCCGTTGAGCCAAAGCTCCGCCGTGCCGCCCAGGCGGGATGTGATCGTGCCCTCCGTCACATGCCCGTCCTTCCAGGCGAAGGAGAGAGAAAAGCCGCCCCGGACGCGCACGCCCTCCGATCTGCCCTCGGACCAGTCCGGGGGCAGGGCAGGCAGCAGCCGGATGACGCCATCATGGCTCTGCACCAGCATCTCAAAAATGCCCGCCGTGCCGCCGAAGTTCCCGTCGATCTGGAAGGGGGGATGGTAGTCGAAGAGATTGGGGAGGGTACTCTTTGCCAGCAGCGCCCGCAGATGCTCCCCGGCGGCCGCGCCGTCCCCCAGGCGGGCGTAAAAGTTGATGATCCAGGCTCGGCTCCAGCCGGTGTGACCGCCGCCGTTGGAAAGCCGCCGCTCCAGGGTCTTCCGGGCGGCCGCCGCCAGCTCCGGCGTCTTTTCCGGGCTTATCTGCCAGCCGGGATACAGCCCGTAAAGGGGGGAGATGTGCCGGTGGCCCGGCTCCCACTCCTCATAGTCCTCCATCCACTCCTGGATGCCGCCCGCCTTTCCGACCTTGTAGGGCGGCAGCCGCTCCATGAACCCCGGCAGGGCGGCGGTCAGGTCATCCTCCTGGCCCAGCACTGCTGCGCACCGGAGGGTAATGTCAAAAAGCTCCCGGATAATGGCGGTGTCCATGGTGGGCCCGGCGCACACCGAGGTCTTTTTGCCGGTCGCCGGGTCGATGTAGCTGTTCTCCGGGGAGCTGGAGGGAGCAGTCACCAAATAGCCCGTGGCGGGATCCTCCACCAGCAGGTCCGCGAAGAAGCGGGCGCTGTCCCGTATCACCGGCCAGTATCGGCGGAGGAAATCGAGGTCGCCGGTGTACAGATAGTGCTCGTACAAATGACGGCAGCACCAGGCCCCGCCGCAGAGGAAGCCGCCCCAGAGCGGGTCCTGTCCCGGCGCGGTGAAGCCCCAGGGATTGGCCAGCACGTGGGCCACCCAGCCCCGGCAGCCGTACATGATGCGGGCTGTCTCGGCCCCGTGCTCCGCCAGAAAGGCGATGTAGCGGTACAGCGCCTCGCCGTATTCCTCCAGGCCTGCCGCGTCCACGAACCAGTAGTTCATCTGCAGATTGATGTTGATATGGTAGTCCCCCGTCCAGGGGGCCATCATGTCCTGGCACCAGACGCCCTGGAGGTTGGCCGGCAGCCGGCCCCAGGCGGAGCCGATGAATAGATACCGGCCGAAGTCAAAGTACAGCCGGACGAGGCCCAGGTCCTGCCCGCCTTGGCGCACCCGCTCCAGCCGCTCGTCCGTGGGCAGCGCCTCCAGCGCGGGGTCTGCGGGGAGGGCGAGGGTACAGCGGCCCATGGCTTCCTCCATCCAGGCGGCCTCTTCCGCCAGCACGGCCTCAAAGCCCATGGCCCGGGCCGCGTCGAGCCTGGCCCTGCAGAGGGCCTCCGGGTCCTCCTCCCGCCGGTAGGTGGTGGCGGTGGTGGTCCAGATGATGAACGCATCTGCACCGGTGATGGTGAGACAGCCGTCTCCCGGCGTGACACGCCCGTCCGTTTCCACGGATACGAGGGTGCAGAAGGCCATGGCGCCGGGGCCCTGCTGCTGTCCCAGGACGAGGATCTGCCCCTCCTCATAGGAGACGCGGCATCCCTCCCGGGCGAAGCGCAGGGTGTACGGCCCGCCGCCCTGGACGCGGCTTGCGGTCACCTCCCGCCGGTGGGAGACGGTATGCACCCGCCGGACGGGGCCGAAGCGGGTCTCAGCCGCGCCCCGGTCCATGTCCAGCTCCCGCACATAGCCGCCCGTATCCGGCGCGGAGCCCTCCAGGATAAGGGACCCGGCGGTCTGGTAGCTGCCGTAGTAGGGGTCGTCGCTGCCGCCGCCCAGGCAGACCTGGTACTTCCGGCACAGCGCCTCCGCCTCCTGGGGCCGGCCGGCGAACAGGAGATCCCGTATCTCCGGCAGATGCTCCCGGCAGGCGGGCTCATCCCACTGGGCGGGGTAGCCGCTCCACAGGCTCTCCTCATTGAGCTGGAGCTCCTCCCGCTCCGTGCCGCCGAAGACCATCATGCCCAGGGAGCCGCCCCCCAGGGGCAGCGCCGTGTTCCAGTCTTCCGCCGGGCTCATGTACCACAGCCGGTGCTCCTGCCGTATTTTTTCCATTGCCGCGCCCTCCTTTGGGTCCGGTCATCGGTGGTTTTCCTGTGCTGCCGCTATTATCGGCTCATTTCCAAAGAAAAGCAACTGCCGGGAAATGCTTTTTGGATGATTCCACGAAGAACGATTGGGAAATGTGTGCAACCTGACAAAAATATAAATAGAAAGCGCATATTTTATTGACGGATTCGTGAAAATTCACTATAATTCAAGAGAGAAATCGTTTTCTTTTTGTGGACCTGTGGGGAGGAGGCGGGCAGATGGTAACGCTGCGGGAACTGTCGGAGCGATGCGGCGTGTCTGTGGCCGCCGCGTCCAAGGCCCTCAACGGCCAGCAGGGCATCGGCCCGGAAAAGGCGGAGCTGGTGCGCCGGACGGCCCGGGAACTGGGGTATTATCCCAACGCCGCGGCCCAGACCCTGAAGACCCGGCGAAGCCTCAACATCGGCATCCTGTTCAAGAACGTGATGGCCAACGAGTATTTTTCCGCCATTCTGGAGGGCGTCCGGGACACGGCGGAGACCCGGGGCTACGATATCACCTTTCTCAGCAACCTCTCTGGGGAGCACGGGTACTATGAGCACGCCATGCGCCGGCAGTGCGACGGGGTGCTCATCGTCCAGCCCGGCTACAGCGAGGCGGAAAAGGCCGAGGCGCTGAAGCTGGCGGAGAGCGACCTGCCCGTGGTGTCCATCGACCTTATCTATCAGGGCCGTTCCTCCGTTACCGGGGACAACCTGGGCGGGCTGGAGGAGGTCGTGAGCTATCTTTACGGCCTGGGCCACCGGCGCATCGCCTTTATCCACGGGGAGATGGGGGACGTGACCCGCCAGCGTCTGGAGGGCTTTACCAGGGCCTGTGCGGCCAGGGGCATCCAGGTGCCCGGCGAGTACGTGGTCCAGGGACAGTATCAGGAGCCGGATGCGGCGGCGGACGCCACCCGGCGGCTGCTCAAGTGCAAAACGCTTCCCACCTGTATCCTCTATCCCGACGACACCTGCTGTCTGGGCGGCATCGGGGCGCTGACGGAGGAGGGCCTGCGGGTGCCGGAGGATATGAGCTGCTTCGGCTATGACGGCAGCCACATCGCCTTCCTGGTGCGGCCCACCCTGGCCACCCACGACCAGAACTGCCACGGCATCGGCGAGCAGGCCGTGCTGGAGCTCATCCGGGCCATCGAGGACCCCGACGGCTTTGAGCCCCGGAACATCACCGTCACCGGCAGCGTCCATCCCGGCGGGAGCGTGAGGGACCTGACGGGGGAGTGACCCCGGCCGGAGAGCGTCTCCGGAAAAACGCGCAATGCCCCGGGGCATTGTCTGTACGGCACAGCCGTACAGAATAAACCTTATAGGTACATAACAGGCCGGGCGGCGGCCGGCCTGACACCGCATCATACCGCCAATCTAAACTTTGGAGGGATGCTCATGCCATTGGAGAAGAAGAAAACCAGAGCGGACGCGCTGTACATACTGCACCGGGTCGCGATCCTGCTGGCCTGCGCCGCCGTGTTCTACCCGGGCTTCAACCCGGGCCGTATCACGACGCAGATCAGCCGCTATACCTCGCTTTTGACGTCCTGCGTGTCCTACCACGCACTGGTGGGTAACCTGGGCCGGGTGCTGTCCAAGGGTATCGTCCAGGCCAGCACGTTCTATCTGCTCATGGGCGCCAGCATCATGATGGTGGTGGGCATCATCCTGGCGGCGGTGGGCGGCTGCATGTCCGTGGGCAATAACCTGATGCGCCGCAAGGGCCTGCGCTACCCCCTGATCGGCTCCTTGCTCATGGCGGGGGGCTTGGTGGGCATCCGCGTTGCCTACACCCAGATCGTGGCGGCCGACTCCAACCGGGTCCCGCCCAATGTCTCCATAGGCTTTTATCTCTTTATCGTGCTGGCCGCGCTCATCCTGGTGACCACCTTGGCGCTGACGGCGCGCAAGCAGAGCGAGCCGCTGGAGGAAAAGCTGGGGATGCAGGAGGAGTACCACCTGTTTTTGCTGTTCCTGCCGTTTCTGGCGCTGGCGTTCGTGTTCTCCTACCTGCCCCTGTGGGGCTGGCGGTACGCCTTCTTTGATTACACCGCCGGCGGCACGCTGAGCGCGGAGAACTTCGTGGGCTTCAAGTGGTTCACATACCTGTTCCGAAACGCCGCCACCCGAAAGGATCTGTTCCGGGTGCTGCGCAATACCCTGGCCATGAGCAGCCTGGGCATCATCACCAGCTGGCTGCCTATGCTCTTCGCCATCCTGCTCACCCAGGTCAACAGCAGGCGGTTCCGCCGCATCGTGCAGACCTTTACCACGGTGCCCAACTTCCTGGGCTGGGTCATCGTGTACGCCGTCGCCCTGGCCATCTTCTCCACCGACGGCTTCATCAACAGCTTCCTCAACAATTTCCTGCACATCGACGCCCACACCAACTACCTGATGAGCAGCAGCCACATGTGGATCAAGATGCTGCTGTGGGGCCTGTGGAAGGGCCTGGGCTGGAGCGCTATCATCTATATCTCCTCCATCTCCGGTATCGACCCGGCCCTGTACGAGGCGGCCACCATGGACGGCGCGGGCCGGTTCCGCAAGATCTGGAACGTGACCATCCCCCAGCTGATGCCCACCTTCTTCGTGCTGCTGCTCATGAGCATCGCGGGCATCCTGTCCAACGGCCTGGACCAGTACCTGGTGTTCTCCAACGCCATCAACCAGAACGCCATCGAGGTGCTGGACCTGTACGTGTACAACCTGGGCATCGGCAGCGGTCAGATCCCCATGTCCACCGTGGTCGGCATGGCCAAGTCCATCATCAGCGTGGTCCTGCTCTTCGGCGCCAACCAGGCCTCCAAGGCCCTGCGCGGCGAGAGCATCATTTAAGGAGGTGCCGGACATGAGCGACAAAGCGAAAAAGATGACGAAGGTACGCCACACATCCACCGGCCCCCGGTATAAGTCCTCCGTGGGCGACAAGGTGTTCATGACGCTGAACATCACGTTTTTCGTGGTATTCACGTTCCTGTGCATCTTCCCGTTCTATTATCTGTTCATCAACACCATCTCTGACAACGACCTGGTGAACCGTGGCGTCATCACCCTGCTGCCCAAGGGCATCCACATCAAGAACTACCTGGCCCTGCAGAACGTGTCGGACTTCGGAAACTCCGTCCTGATCACCGTCTCCCGCACCATCCTGGGCACGGCGCTGATGGTGATCGCCTCCGGCTTCGCCGGGTACCTCACAACCAAACGGAAGATGTGGCGCCGGAGCATGTGGTACCGGCTGCTGGTCATCACCATGTACTTCAACGCAGGTCTCGTACCCTGGTACCTGAACATGCTGGGCCTGGGCCTCACGGACAACTACTGGGGCTACATCATACCGGGCATCGTGGCGCCATACAACATCATCCTGGTCAAGACCTATATCGAGTCCATTCCGGCAGAACTTGAGGAGAGCGCCACCATAGACGGCGCCACCAACATACAGGTATTCACCAAGATCATCCTGCCCTTGTCCAAGCCCATCCTGGCCACCATCGCCGTGTTCGGCGCGGTGGGCAACTGGAACTCCTTCCAGGACTCGCTGATCCTGATGGCCAACTCCCCGAACCTGTACACCCTGCAGCATCGGCTGTATGTGTACCTGAACAGCTCCTCCAACCTGGCGAACGTTATGCAGTCCGGCGGCCAGGTAACGGCGGCCATGCTGAACACCAAGGTGATCCAGTACACCATCTCCATGGTGACCATCATCCCCATCATGCTGGTCTATCCCTTCATGCAGCGCTACTTTGAGGAGGGCATCATGCTCGGCGCGGTGAAGGGCTGATCGAATAAAGGAATAATAATTTTTAGAAAGGAAGGAACACAAAAAATGCGCACCAAGAAGCTCATCGCAATGCTGCTCACCCTGGTCATGACGGTCAGCCTGCTGGCCGGCATGGGCGGCAGCGCCCTCGCCGACGACGAGGTCATCCCCCTGACGGTCTACAGCCAGCTTGCCAACTTCTCCGGCACCCAGGGTGGCTGGAGCTCCGTGCTGCTGAAGGACATGCTGGGCATCGAGCTGGTGATCGTGCCTGAGTCCGACGGCACCTACCAGACCCGTATGGAGAGCGGTGACCTGGGCGACATCGTGGTCTGGGGCTCCAACGACAAGGACTACCAGGACGCGGTGGCGCAGGGCCTGCTGTTCGACTGGGAGGAAGAGGACCTGCTGGACAACTACGGCCCCTACATCAAGGAGACCTTCGGCGAGGCGCTGGACGCCAACCGGGAGATCAACAACGACGGCCTGCTCCACGGCTTCGGCCACAACCTGGCCCTGTCCGCCGACAACCATGAGAACTTCTTCTACACCTGGGATATCCGCTGGGATCTGTATAAAGAGCTGGGCTATCCCGAGGTCAAGACCCTGGACGACCTGGTGGACGTGCTGGCGCAGATGAAGGAGCTGGAGCCCACCGACGACAACGGCAACCCCACCTATGCCGCCAGCCCCTGGCCTGACTGGGACGGCGACATGGTCATGTATGTGAAGAGCACCGCCCAGAACATCACCGGCTACGACGAGATGGGCCTGGGCCTGTACGACGCTGTGAACGGCGAGTATCACGGCGTGCTGGAG
The DNA here is from genome assembly GCA_947631865.1 of uncultured Oscillospiraceae bacterium. Taxonomy (GTDB): domain Bacteria; phylum Bacillota; class Clostridia; order Oscillospirales; family Oscillospiraceae; genus CAJOIG01. The sequence continues at coordinate 30,069 of CANRNF010000006.1, forward strand.
GAGAACGGCCCCTATCTGCAGGCGCTGAAGTTCTATAATAAGCTCTATCAGCGGGGCCTGCTGGATCCCGACTCCATGACCCAGAACTACAGCCAGATGCAGGCGAAGGTCACCAGCGGCGGCGTCATGTTCTCCATCTTCGACTACGCCGGCTCCACCCTGTTCAACACCGACTCCCATCTGGCCGCGGGCAAGTACATGACCAGCCTGCAGCCCACCGACACCACCAACATCGCCTACGGCCTGAGCCTGGCCGGCGGCATCCGTGTCTGGTCCATCGGCAACTACACCGACTATCCTGAGAAGTGCATGGAGTTCATCAACTGGATGGCCACCCCCGAGGGAGCCATGACCGGCTGGTACGGCCTGAAGGGCCTGATGTGGGATTACGATGAAGAGGGCCACACCTACTTCACCGAGCTGGGCCTGAAGTGCCACAACGACCCCACCACCGACCTGACCGGCGTGGAGTGGACCAGCCCCTACACTGGTAAGACCTACACCCTGGACGGCACCTTCAACGACGGCATGATCCAGATCAACAACACCACCTGGTCCCAGTCCGCTGAGAACCCCGACTCCATCGAGGGCGAGACCTTCCACTACTCCTCCTGGGAGAGCATGAAGGGCGAGGCCGTGAACGAGGCCGAGCAGGATTGGCGCGACCACAACGGCGGCGTGAGCACCAACCAGGAGTATCTGGAGCAGCAGAGCTACAGCATCATCCCCGGCGTGAACTACTCCGCCAGCGAGCGCTCCACCGAGCTGCAGCTGACCTGGTCCCAGGTGACCACCGCTGTGAAGCAGGGTTCCTGGAACGCCATCTATGCTGAGAGCGACGAGGAGTTCGACTCCATCGTGGCCGACATGATCGAGCAGTGCGAGGCCTACGGCTATGAAGACTGCCTGGCCTGGGGCGAGAACGAAGCCGCGCTGAAGTATCAGCTGCAGGTGGACGCCGGCCTGAGCCCCGCCAAGTAAGAGCGGATACCTTTTGAGAGCGTAAACTGATTCCCGCGGGGAGCGGAGCCGCCCCTTGTGCACGGTTCCGCTTCCCGCTATTATATTCTGGGCTGTGAGGAGGGAGCGCCTGTGAATTTAAAAGTGGATTCCCCCATCATCCAGGCGGGCATCCGTCTGGTGGACCTGCTTATCCTGAATCTGCTGTGGGCCGTCGGCTGCCTCCCGTTGGTCACCGCCGGCGCGTCCACCATCGCGGCCTTTACCGTCACCCTGAAGATGGCGGAGCAGCGGGAGTCCTCCGGCGTGTTCGCCGCCTTCTGGACAGCCTACGGGAAAAACCTGAAGCACGGCATCCCCCTGACGCTGATCTTCGCCGTGGTGGCCTACGGTATCTGGCTGGACTTACAGCTATTCCAGAACCTGGAGGGGAACACCATAGGGTTCCTCATCGTAGCCATTTTAGCCGGGTTCTTCCTGCTGATGCATTACATCTACGTGTTCCCCCTGGAGGCCCGGTACGCCAATACGATGCTGCGGAGCCTCACCAATTCCCGGCGCATCTTCGTGCGCTTTTTCGTCCGCACCCTGGGGCTCATGGGCATCCTGGTCATCCAGGTGCTGCTGTTCACCCAGATCAACACCGTGCTTTTGTATATCGGCCTGTTCTGCCTGCCGATTTTGATGATCTACACCACCAGCCAGGTCATCATGCCCATCTTCCGGAAGATCGAGAAGGACGGCGCCGCCAGCGACGGCTTCTCCATCGACCGGGAGGGCTATTCCATCCATTGAATGATACGGCGGGTCCGCCCGCCTGAGAATATATGGGAGGTCCCTATGAAATTCCATGCCGGCGAATGGCTCCTGCGCCCGGGCGTCAGGACGTACAACTGCGAACAGATACGCCAGGCGAGCCTATCGGAGGACGGGCGGGAGGTCCGCCTGTTCGCGGTGCCCTACCGCCACGACGGCCGGAGCCTGGACGGCCCGGCCCAGGAGATCACCATCTCCTCGCCCCAGCCGGACATGCTGCGGCTGCGGTCGGTGCACTTCAAGGGCGTCCGGCGCAAAATGCCCCGGTTCGACCTGGCAGACGAGCGCCGCCCCCTGGAGGTGAGCGAGGATGAGGAGACGCTGACGGTGGCCTCCGGAAAGCTGCGGCTGGTGATACACAAAAAGCCGCCCTGCACCCTCACCTATTACTACGGCGAGCGGAAGCTAACCAACGTGGGGGAGCGGTTCGGCTCCGCCATGCTCAGCTTCGTGGAGACCCCGGAGGGGCCCTTCATGAGCTGCCAGCTCCAGGTGGACGTGGGGGAGAAGATCTACGGCATGGGCGAGCGGTTCACCCCCTTCGTGCGCAACGGCCAGACCGTGGATATCTGGAACGAGGACGGGGGCACCTCCAGCGAGCTGGCCTATAAAAACGTCCCCTTTTACCTCAGCTCCAACAGCTACGGCGTGCTGGTGGACGACACCGGCCCGGTGTCCTTTGAGGTGTGCTCCGAGGCGGTGACCAAGGTGCAGTTCAGCGTGCCCGGCCACGCCCTGGACTTCGTCCTTATCGGCGCGCCGGACCGGAAGGGCGTGCTGGAGCGGTATACCGCTCTCGCGGGCCGTCCGGCGCTGCCCCCGGCCTGGACCTTCGGGCTGTGGCTTTCCTCCTCCTTCACCACCGATTATGATGAGAAGACCGTCATGGGCTTAGTGGACGGCATGAAGGAGCGGGACATCCCCCTGCGGGTGTTCCACTTCGACTGCTTCTGGATGCGGGAGAACGAGTGGTGCGGCTTTGAGTGGGACCGGGACATGTTCCCCGACGTGGAGGGGATGCTGGCCCGGCTGCACGAAAAAGGCCTGAAGGTATGCGTGTGGATCAACCCCTACCTGGCCCAGCACAGCGCTGCCTTCGACGAGGCGGCGGAGAAGGGCTACCTGCTCAAACGGCCGGATGGCGACATCTGGCAGTGGGATCTGTGGCAGGCGGGCCTCGCGGTGGTTGATTTCACTGACCCCGACGCGGTAAAATGGTACCAGGGAAAGCTGCGCCGGCTCATGGAGCAGGGCGTGGACTGCTTCAAGACCGACTTCGGCGAGCGCATCCCCACTGATGTGGTATACTTTGACGGCAGCGACCCCCAGCGGATGCACAACTACTACACGTTCCTCTATAATCAGGCCGTGTTCGACGTCATCCGCCAGGTGAAGGGCGAGGGGGAGGCGGTGCTCTTTGCCCGCAGCGCCACCGTGGGCGGCCAGCGGTTCCCGGTCCACTGGGGCGGGGACTGCAACAGCACCTATGTGTCCATGGCCGAGTCTCTGCGGGCGGGCTTGAGCCTGTGCCTGAGCGGGTTCGGCTACTGGAGCCACGATATCGGCGGCTTCGAGGGCACCGCGCCGGCGGACGTGTATAAGCGCTGGCTGGCCTTCGGGCTTTTGAGCACCCACTCCCGTCTCCACGGCTCCGGCTCCTACCGGGTGCCCTGGCTGTTCGGGGAGGAGGCGGTGGACGTGTGCCGCCGGTTCACCAAGCTGAAAAACCGCCTGATGCCCTACCTCTACGGCCTGGCGGCGGACAACAGCCGCACCGGCGTGCCGGTGATGCGGGCCATGCTGCTGGAATTCGACGACCCCGGCTGCGAGGACCTGGACCGGCAGTACATGCTGGGCGACGCTCTGCTTGTCGCCCCGGTGATGCGGGAAGACGGCGCGGTGGACTACTATCTGCCCCGGGGGACGTGGACCCATTTGCTCACCGGAGAGAGGGTGGAGGGCGCCGGCTGGCGACGGGACAGCTTCGACTTCTTCTCCCTGCCCCTCTACGTGCGGGAGGATACCATCCTGCCCCTGGGATGGCGGGACGACCGGCCTGACTATGACTATACCGAAGACCTGACGGTGCGGCTCTATGCCCTGGCCGACGGCCATGAGGCCGCGCGGGTGGTCTGCGATATGACCGGGAAGCCGGTGCTTCGCCTGTCCGCGGTCCGGACGGGGGACGAGATCACCCTGACCGTCCGGGGCCATGCGCCGGGACTGCGGGTGGAGCAGGTGGGAACGGACTGCCGCCTCACTGTGAATGATCTGGAAGGATAGACCGGAGGAGAGACCGACGTGATAAAGATAGGAATGGCCTATTACCCCGAGCACTGGGACCGCTCCCTGTGGGAGGAGGACGCCGCGAGAATGGCGAAGCTGGGCGTACACGTGGTGCGCCTGGCGGAATTCGCCTGGAGCCGGATGGAGCCTGAGGAAGGGCGCTTCGACTTCAGCTGGCTGGACGACGCCATCGGCGTCATCGCCCGCCATGGGATGCAGGTGATCCTCTGCACGCCCACCAACAGCGCGCCGGTGTGGCTCTATACCCAGCACCCGGAGACGGTCCAGTGGGGCCGGAACGGCCGGCCCACGGACATCGGCATTCGGGGCCACCGGTGCATCCAGAGCCCGGTGTTCCGCCGTTACGCCGAGCGCATCACGGGCCAAATGGCCAAGAGATATGCCGGCCGCCCGGAGATATACGCCTGGCAGCTGGACAACGAGCTGGAGAGCAATCACTGCACCTGCCCCTCCTGCCGGGCGGCCTTCCGCCGCTGGCTGGAGGAGAAGTACGGGACAGTCGAGGCCCTGAACAAAGCCTGGGGCAACGAGGTCTGGAGCGGCGAGTTCACGGACTGGGAGCAGATACAGCCCCTGCTGGCCCCGGACTGCCTGCCGGACTGGCACAACCCCGCCTTCATGCTGGACTATGAGCGCTTCGGCGCCTGGTGCACGGCGGACTTCGTCCGCTCCCAGCGGGCAATCATCCGGGGCGTGGACCCGGACGCCGTCGTCACCACCAACAGCTGCTTCTGCGCCAATCTGCCGGACTTCCACCAGGAGTTCGCCGGGCTGGACGTGGCGGCCTACGACAACTACCCGCCCATGGACCTGCCGGAGGACCCGGAGGAACTCTATTCCAACGGTTTTGCCCTGGACTTCATCCGGGGCTTCAAGGGGAAGAACTTCTGGATACTGGAACAGCTGGGAGGCGCCGGGGGCTGCTGGAGCCCCATGGGCATCGCGCCCGAGCCGGGGATGATCGAGGGGTATGCTCTGCAGGCGGTGGCCCACGGGGCGGACCTGGTGAGCTTTTTCCGGTGGCGGTCCTCCTGCTCCGGGGCGGAGCAGCTGGGCCACGGGGTGCTGGACCATGACAATCAGGACAACCGGCGTTTGAAAGAGATAGAAAACTTCTGCCGCCGGCTGGAAAAACTACCGGACCTGGACAAGACTGGCATCCACAGCGACGTGGCGATCCTGTACGGCGCGGACCAGGAGTTCGCCCTCAAGAACCAGCGCCAGTCCCGGAACTTCGCCTACTGGAAACAGCTCAAGCTGTTCCAGGACGCCTGCATGGGCCTGGGGGTCAATGTGGACGTGGCGGCCCAGGATACGCCGCTGGAGGGCTACAGGGTGGTGGTGGTCCCCACCCACTATGTGGTGGACCCGGCCCTGGCGGCCCGGCTGGAGGCGTTCGCCGCCGCGGGGGGTACGGTGGTGCTCACGAACCGCAGCGGCGTGAAGGATAAGAACAACAATTGTATTTTCGGCGAGCCCCTTCCCACGGTGTTCCGAAAGCTTTGCGGCTGCCGGGTGGAGGAGTACGACGCCATCGGCGAGAAGCGGGTACATATCGCCCGGGAGAATGGGGACAGTTTCGCCGTCACCGGCTGGTGCGACGTGCTGGAGCGGTCGGGGGCCCAGGTCTGGGCCCGGTATACGGAGAAGTTCTACGCCGGCGCGGCGGCGGTGACGAGAAATCCCTTCGGCGCGGGCTGCGCCTACTACGTGGGGACCGTCGGCGAGCGGGCGCTGTACCGGACGCTCATGGGGCAGATATGCCGGGAGCGGGGCGTCCCCCTGGTGGACGGCCTGCCCGCCGGGGTGGAGGTCACCACCCGTACCGGCGAGGGCGGCAGCTACCGCTTTATCTTCAATAACACCCTCCAGGCGAAGAGTTTCGCTTTGGAAGGGGAGACGGTGGCGCTGGGGCCCATGGAGATGAAGATACGGACCGGAGAAGGGAAATGGCTATGAACTTTCAGCCGGTCACGGAATTTCTGGATGGGGTGGACGCACGCTGGGGCGTGCCTGCCTGCGAGTGCATCGTAGCCCGGGACCACCGGGTCCTGTACCGCCACTGGGCGGGACATATGGGCTGGGAGACGGCGAGCGCCCCACTGCAGGGCGGGGAGTGGTACTGGATATACTCCTGCACCAAGCTCATGACCATGACCGCCGCCCTCCAGCTCTGGGAACAGGGCAAGCTGGGCCTGGACGACCCGGCGGCCAAATATATCCCGGAGCTGGGCGCGCTCACGGTCCGGGATGGGGATGCTGTCCGGCCCGCCCGGACGGCGCTGACTCTCCGCCACCTCATGACCATGACAGGCGGCTTTACCTACGAACAGACCCTGCCCGCCATTCGGGCCGCCCAGGCCCGGGGCGCTGGGACCCAGGAGCTGATACGGGCGCTGGCCCGGGAGCCTCTGGCCTTCGACCCGGGGACCCATTTTTGCTACAGCATGTGCCACGACGTGATGGCCGCGGTGATCGAGGTGATATCCGGGGAGCGGTTCTCCGATTACATCGCCCGGCACATCGCCGGGCCCCTGGGGATCGGGGGCGTCACCTTCCGGCCGGGGGCGCGGGAGCTGGCGCGCATGCCGGCCCAAATATGCTGGCACGACCAGCGGCGGGAGTTCTTCCTGGCGGACAAGGACAACTCCCACCAGCTCACGCCGGATTACGACTCCGGCGGGGCGGGCATCTGCTGCCGGGCGGAGGATTACCTCCCCTTCGTGGACGCGCTGGCCTGCGGCGGCGTGGGGGCCAATGGCGCCCGTGTCCTGGCCCCGGAGACCATCGAGCTGATGCGCACCAACCAGCTCTCCGGCCAGACTCTGAAGGATTACAACGATACCATGAAGCCCGCGCCGGAGGGGTACGCCTTAGGGCTGCGGGTACATCTTGTGGACGACCGCTTCCCCAAGGGGGAATTCGGCTGGGACGGCGCGGCGGGCGCGCTGGCGGTGATGGAGCCCACAAGGCGGCTGAGCGTGATTTACGTGCAGCATGTGCTCAATTACCTGCCCAACTATTCCGAGCTGCACCCCGCGCTGATGGAGCGCGTCTACGCAGCGGTGGACGGAAAATAGGGGCAAAAAAGAAGACGACCCCGCCCTGGGATGGCGTTTCCCGGGGCGGGGTCGTTATTTCATCTGAGAGCGTCGGCCTGTCAGGCCCGTTCAAACACGGGCATGTACTCGATGGGGGTGTCCACCGTCACGGTCCGGCCGCCGGCATATTTTTCACCGGTGGACGTGAGGGTCCATGTGCCCGCGGGGAGGTAGACCTCCCGCCGGAACTGGTCTAAGTGGAATATGGGCGCCACAAGATACCGGCTGCCGAACATGTACTGGTCCGTGAGCCGCCAGCAGACGGGGTCGTCGGGGAACTCATAGAACATAGTGCGGATGAGAGGCGAGCCGTCGGTGTGTGCCTGGGCATAGAGGCTCTTGATATAGTCGTGCATGGCGAGGCGGATATCGTAATACTTTCGCATGATGCGGTAGTTGTCCTCCCCGTAGCTCCAGAGCTCGTTGGGCTGGCCGGTGTGCAGGTACCCGCCGCCCCAGTCCCGGTCGTCCAAAGCGGGGATATCATAGGGGCCCCGGTCGCCGTGCATCCGCAGCACCGCCGAATAGACGGCAAACTGGTACCAGCGGATGAGCAGCTGCTGGAAAGCCGGGTCGCTCACGTCGTCCGTCATGAACCCGCCGATGTCGGTGGTCCACCAGGGGATGCCGGCCAGGCCCATGTTGAGCCCGGCCTGGACCTGGTCCGCGAAGGCCTCGAAGGTGGAAGGCACGTCCCCGGACCAGATCACGTTGCCGTACTTCTGGGAGCCCGCCCAGGCGCAGCGGACCAGATTCACCACCGGCTTGCCGTCCTTTATCATCTCGTCGTAGAAGGCCCGGCTGTACATCTGGGGGTACATGTTGCTCACGGCGAGAGCGGGACCGGCGCTGTAGCGGTAGTTCTCAAAATCGTATACGCCGTAGTCCGGCTCGGAGTTGTCCAGCCAGAAGGCGTCTATTCCCAGGTCGTAGTAGTTCCGTTTGCACACGTCCCAGACATACCGGCGGGTCTCCGGATCGAAGGGGTCGATCTCCACGCAGTCCCCCTGGTAGTCGTAGGTCTGGGCGGCGCCCCGCTCGGTGCGGATGAGAAGGCCCCGCTCCATCATGGGCTGGAAGTTCTCGCTGCGCCGGTCCACCGAGGGCCAGACGGAGACGATGACCTTGACGCCCATGCTGTGCAGCTCGTCCACCATGGCCTTGGGGTCGGGCCAGTATTTGGGATCGAATTTCCAGTCCCCCTGGACGGTCCAGTGGAAGAAGTCTATCACGATCTGGTCCAGCTTGATGCCCTCGTCCCGGTACCGCCGGGCCACAGAGAGCACCTCCTCCTGGGTGCGGTAACGCAGCTTGCACTGCCACAGGCCCATTCGGTCCTCCGGGAACATGTCCGCCCGGCCAGTGGCGGCGGTGTAGTTGAAGAGGATGTCTTTGGGCGTGTCCGCGACGGTGAGGAAATAGTCCATCTCCCGGGTGGAGCGGGCGATCCACTCGGTGTAGTTCTTGCCAAAGGTGACCCGGCCCACGGAGGGGTCATTCCAGAGGAAGCCGTAGCCCAGGGAGGAGACGGCGAAGGGGACGGATATCTGGGAGTTGCGCTGGGCAAGCTCCAGCACGCAGCCCTTCAGGTCCAGGTAGGGGTGCTGGTACTGGCCCATGCCGAAGAGCATCTCGTCCGGGTCGGACTCGAATTTTACGTTCAGGATATATTCCGTCCCGCCGATGACGCCCTTCCACTCCCGGTTCACCACCTTCAGACAGCGGCTCTCCCGGGAGATGGTGCCGTCGTACATGCGGTAGTACTCCCGGAGGATGAGCTTGTCGTCTCTGTAAAAGGAGATGATGCCCGCGAAGTTGACGGTGGCCCTGATCCGGCCGTTGGTGATGGAGGCCTCCTCCCGCTGGTCGATACGGCCGTCGCCCACCCAGTGGTCCACCGGACGTATCTCAACGGTGGGCTGGGTGGGAGCGGGCGTCTCGGTGAGGGCCCAGTCATTTCCTGTGAAGGCGCTCTGCATGGTGCTCCGGACCCGGAGGGAATCCTTTCCCCAGGCCTGGATGCAAAGGGTCTCGCCGTTGTGGCGGCATACCAGCGCGCCGCCCGCGTTTTCAAATCGCATATGTGATACCTCCGGCCTCGATATAGTCTGATACGATGTACAATAAGGCAAAGCGCGGGCGATGTCAACCGGACGCCCGCGCGGTTCTTCAACAGCTTTCGATATAAATGATCTCCGTGTCGTTGTGGATCCTGGGCAGATGGGTGGTGTTGCCCAGGCCCCGGCTGATGATCTGCCGGCCGTCCACCACGCCGCCGGTGAGTTTGGGGAAGAGGCCCTGGTCCGGCGCGTACACGCCCCGCCAGGCCTTGGTGCGCAGGTCGTAGAAACGCCACTGTCCGCCGTGGGCGTGGCCGGACAGGGCCAGCTCCACGGAGGGTGGGACGAGGCGGATATACTCTGGGTGGTGCGTGAGCAGGATGTGATAGCCCTCCTGGGCAGCGAACCCCTCCAGCCAGCCTGTATCCGGGTCCGGGCTCTTGACGGTGCGCTCCGTGGCGCCGTACCGCTGATAGGCGGTATAGTATCCCGAAGACAGTCCGCCGACGACCACCTGCGCCCCGCCTATATCCCGCGCGACATAGCCGTTCTCCAAAAGAGTGACGCCGGCGGCGCGGACGGTGTCCAGATCCTCCCGGGAGAGATAGGCCTCGTGATTTCCCAGCGACACAAAGGTGGGCGCGAGACCGGCGCAGCCGGCGAGCAGTGCTGTAACGTTCCGGCTTTGCTCCACGCGGACGTCAGGCCGGGGCTTCAGTCCCGGCACGAAGTCGCCGGCCAGCGCGATGAGCGCGGGCGCGTGCCGGCGCAGGGACTCCAAAAGCGGCTCCGGGTCTGTGCCGTGGGTATCCGTCAGCAGTGCGGCGGGGACGGGGAAGTTCTTTATCCTGTAGCGGGTCTCGGTCATGGAAAAGCCTCCGGAGAGAAATGGTGTCGTCCGGAACGATTGTATCATATTTTCCGGGCTATCGGAAGAGGGACCGGAATATCTCCCCGCTGGAACAGGTCCGGAATGTCAGATATCCTTTCTGAAGGAATTGTTTTTCACATCTATTGACCAGGAAAGGGGCTTGTTTTTCCCCTGCTGATTTGATAAAATCGTTGTCAAATCAAGGATGAAAAATCTTTCTGCGGGGAGGGAAAAGAATGCCGAATTTTGCGGACACGAGCCAGTATACGCCCCAGGAGCTTGCCCTATGGGAGGCGCTGAAGGAACATGAGGGAGAGGAGTTCGTGACGGTGAAGGGGCTGCGCTACACCTACACCATCACCGGCAACGAGCTGTTCGTGGACCGGCGGGGCAAGTCCATCACCCGGGCGACTGTGAACCTGGCCTATCAGAATGCCCGGGAACTGGAGGGGAGAGTGAGCGGACCGAAGCTGCTGGGCGTCTTCGGCGCCAGCTATCTTTATCCGGTGTTTTTGAGACTGGGCGTCATCACCGAGGCGAAGGCAGGACGGGAGAAGTAAACTTGCGGGGCCGGCAAATGCCGGCTCCGCGTTTTGTTTCCTCTATGAATTGCTTTCTATCTATGCTATAATAACTATATCTGCGCAGTTTTAAAGACAGGAGGGGCCGCCCCGGCGGCCATGGGACTATGGAGTTTGACTACAGCAAGCTGAGGGACCCCGGCTTTTTCGCCGAGAACCGGGTCCCGGCCCACGCGGACCATGCCGTATATGCGTCCCGGGAGGAGAAGGAGGCGGGCGAGAGCAGCCTGCGCTGTTCGCTGAACGGATACTGGAAGTTCTTCTGCGCCCAGAACGAGGCCCAGGCGCCCGCCGGGTTCGAGACCGGAACCTTCGACTGCACCGGCTGGGAGGACATCGCCGTTCCCGCCCATATCCAGATGGAGGGCCACGGGGTCCCCCAGTACTCCAACGTCACCTACCCCTGGGACGGCAGGGAGGATGTGGAGGTGGGCCAGATCCCGGAGAGGTTCGACCCGGTGGCCTGCTATGTGAAGTATTTCTACCTGCCGGAGGCCATGGCCGGCAAGCGGGTATTCGTGTCCTTTCAGGGGGCGGAGAGCTGCGTGGCGGTGTGGCTGAACGGCCAGTACATAGGCTTCGCATCTGACTCCTTCACGCCCTCGGAGTTCGAGCTGACGGACTATCTCGCGGCGGGGGAGAACAAGCTGGCCTGCCGGGTGTACCGCTGGTCGGCGGGCAGTTGGCTGGAGGACCAGGACTTCTTCCGGTTCTCCGGGCTGTTCCGGGACGTGTACCTCTACGCCGCGCCGGCGGTCCATGTCCGGGACCTCCGGGTGAAGACCCTGCTGGACGATGATCATAAAGACGCGGTGCTGGACATGGCCGTGCAGGTGGAGGCGTCCGCCGGCTGGAAGCTGCGCCTGGCCCTGCAGGACGGAGAGAACGTCATCGCCGAGGCGGAGCAGGCTGGCAGCGGTGACGCCGCGGTGTTCTCCGTTCCTGTGAAGGCACCGAAAAAGTGGAGCGCGGAGGACCCGTATCTCTATGAGCTCACCCTCATCGCCATGACAGCGGACGGGGAGGTGACAGAGGTCGTGCCCCAGAAGGTGGGCTTCCGCCGGTTCGAGATAAAGGACGGCGTCATGTGCCTCAACGGCCGGCGCATCGTCTTCAAGGGCGTGAACCGCCACGACTTCTGCGGCGAGACCGGCCGGGCCGTCCCGGTGGAAAAGCTCCGGCGGGACCTGGTGACCATGAAAAAGCACAATATCAACGCCGTCCGCACCAGCCACTACCAGAATCAGAGCGCCCTGTACGCTCTGTGCGACGAGCTGGGCCTGTATGTCATCGCCGAGAACAACATGGAGACCCACGGGGTCTGGGACCTGGTGGTCCGGGGGACGAAGCCCCTGGACTATGCCCTGCCCGGGGATCGAAAAGACTGGCAGGACATGCTCCTGGACCGGGTGAACAGCACCTACCAGCTGGACAAGAACCATCCCAGCGTGCTCATCTGGAGCCTGGGCAACGAGTCCTACGGCGGCAGCGTGATATACGAGATGAGCAAGCTCTTCCACCGCCTGGACGACACGCGCCTTGTCCACTACGAGGGTATTTTCCACGACCGGCGGTATAACGATTCCTCCGACATAGAGAGCCAGATGTACACCCCGGCGGCCGGGGTGCGGCAGTTCCTGGCGGAGCACCGGGACAAGCCCTTCATCCTGTGCGAGTACGCACACGCCATGGGCAACTCCCTGGGGGCCATGGAAAAGTACACCGAGTATGCCTACGAGGAGCCCCTCTATCAGGGCGGGTTCATCTGGGACTACATTGACCAGGCGATACGCACCAAAGATAGGTACGGCCATGTGACCTACGGCTACGGCGGCGACTTTGATGACCGGCCCAACGACGGGGATTTCAGCGGCAACGGCATCGCCTACGCCGACGGGACCGCCTCCCCCAAGATGCAGGAGGTCAAGTACAACTACCAGGACATTTTCGCCCGGGTGGGGGAGACCACCGTAAAAGTTATCAACCACAGTCTGTTCACCTCCACCAGTGCTTACGACTGCGTCGTGACGCTGGCCAGGGACGGGAAGGAGGTCGCCAGGGCCGCCCTCGCCACCGACGTGCCGCCCATGAGCGAGGGGAAATACCCGCTGCCCTTTGCCAGACGGACCGCCCCCGGAGAGTACGCCGTGACAGTGTCCTTCCGGCTGAAGGAGGATACCCTCTGGGCGGCGCGGGGCCACGAGATCGCTTTCGGCCAGGGGATATATAAAGTAGATGCCTCCGCCCCTGTACAAAAGTACCGGCCCTTGCGGGTGGTGTACGGCAGCAACGATCTGGGCGTCGCAGGCGACGGGTTCGAGGCGCTGTTCTCCTACGCAGGCGGCGGGCTGGCCTCTTACCGCTTCGGCGGGAAGGAGATGCTCAAGGCCGTGCCCATGCCCAACTTCTGGCGGGCGCCCACGGACAACGACCGGGGCAACGCCATGCCCCAGCGGTACGGCCAGTGGAAGCTGGCCAGCATGTACGCTAAGGGGCGGGTGGAGCCCATCGGCAAGGACGGCGGCCTGGCGGCGGAGAACGCCGACGGGTCCGTGTCCGTCCGGTTCGTCTACACGCTCTATACAAAGCCCCAGGCCCAGTGCGCCGTGACCTACATGGTCTGGCCCTGCGGCCAGGTGGATATGAGGCTTTCCTATGACCCGGCAGAGGGCCTGGGTCCCATGCCGGAGTTCGGCATGCTCTTTAAGCTGGACGCGGACTATGACCAGGTGAAGTGGTACGGCTTTGGGCCGGAGGAGACATACGCGGACCGGCGCCGGGGAGGCAGGCTGGGCATATGGGACAGCGCCGTAGCCGACCGGATGGCCCGGTACCCCATGCCCCAGGAGTGCGGCGCTATGACGGACGTGCGCTGGGCGGCTGTCACGGACTACAAGGGCCGGGGCCTGCGTTTTGAGGGGGAGGGGATGACCTTCTCCGCCCTGCCCTACACCCCCCATGAGATCGAGAACGCCGCCCATGACTACGAGCTGCCGCCGGTACACTACACGGTGGTCCGGGCCGCCCTTGCCCAAATGGGCGTGGGCGGGGACGACAGCTGGGGCGCGCTGGTGCACGATGAGTATCTCATCGATGTGTCCAGGCCCCTGGAATTCAAATTCAGCTTCCGGGGCGTCGTTTGAAAAGGAGCGAATGAGATGGGACTGCCAGAAAACTGCGGCCTGGAGCTGCCACGCCGCTTTGCCAGGGGCGCGCGGGACCTTATCACCGACGTGCCCGGTGTGACGGTGGGCCACGCCACCATCCATGAGGGAGACGTACATACCGGTGTGACGGCCATACTGCCCCATCAGGGAGACCTCTTTCGGGAGAAGGTGACGGCGGCCTGCAGCGTGATAAACGGCTTCGGCAAGAGCGCCGGCCTGGTGCAGGTCCAGGAGCTGGGCACTATCGAGTCGCCCATCATGATGACCAACACCCTGAGCGTGGGAGCAGTGCTGGACGCTACGGTTCGGTACATGCTGGAGCGGGACCCGGCCATCCGGTCCGTCAACTGCGTGGTCACCGAGTGCAACGACGGCAGCCTCAGCGACATCCGGGGCCTGCATGTGACCCAGGCCCATGTGCGCCAGGCGCTGGAACACTGCGGCGGGGACTTCGCCGAGGGGGCCGTGGGCAGCGGCGCCGGCATGGTCTGCCTGGGGCTCAAGGGCGGCATCGGCTCCGCCTCCCGGGTGGTGCCCCTGGACGGGACCGGCTACGCGGTGGGAGCCCTGGTCATGTCCAACTTCGGCCGGGCGGGGGACCTGGTGATCGGCGGGAAGCGCTATGACACCCGCAAAGCCGGGCAGGAGCCCGGGAAGGACATCGGCTCCATCATCATCGTGATCGCCACGGATATCCCCCTGAACGAGCGGCAGCTGGGCCGGGTGGCCAAGCGGGCCATGATCGCCCTGGGCCGGGTGGGGTCCTTCTGCGGCAACGGCAGCGGGGACATCGCCCTGGCTTTCACCACAGCCGACAAAAGGCCCCATGACAGCGAAAAAGCCGTCCTGCCCGCCCGGATATTGCACGAGGACAGCATGGACGCGGTCTTCGAGGCGGCGGTGGAAGCGGTGGAGGAGGCCATCATAAGCTCCCTCTGGCACGCCGAGACCACGGTGGGCATCGGCGGCCGCCGGTATGTGGGCCTGCGGGATTTTTTGCGGAGCAGGCTTGAACCGCACTTTTTGCAATATAAATAGCATTCGACACCATGTTCATTGCGGCCGCTGTTCGGTATAGTTATAGCAAGCGGTCGAAGGAAAGGAGTTGGGCGCGTTGCGCATTCGTGAGATCCAGGTGGGGGAGATATCCCTGCCCCTGGTGCATCCCTTCAAGACCGCGCTGCGCACGGTAGACCACGTAAACGACGTGGTGGTCCGTGTGATAGGGGAGAACGGCTGTGCGGGCTACGGCGAAGCCCCTCCTACGGCGGTCATCACCGGGGAGACCAAGGGCTCCGTAGCCTGCGCCGTCCGGGACTTTATCGCCCCGGCCATCGCAGGGCTAGACCTGATGGAGCTGGACGCTGTGATGGATCGGCTCCAGCGCTCCATGGTACACAACACTTCCGCCAAGGCGGCGGTGGATATGGCCCTGCTGGATCTGTGGGGCAAGACCCTGAACGCCCCCCTCTGGCGGCTGCTGGGCGGGGCGAAAAGCGAGTTCGAGACCGACCTCACCATCTCCGTCAACAGTGCGGAGGAGATGGTCCGGGACAGCGTGGAGGCTGTGGGCCGGGGATTTCATATATTGAAGGTCAAGGTGGGCAAGGACGGCCGGGGAGACGTGGAGCGCCTCGCCGCGGTCCGTGAGGCCGTGGGGCCGGACGTGGTCCTGCGGGTGGACGCCAACCAGGGCTGGAGCCCCCGGGAGGCGGTGCGCATCATCGCTGCTCTGGAGGACGCGGGCGTGAACGCCGAGCTCATAGAGCAGCCGGTGCCCGCCGCCGACTTTGACGGCATGAAATACGTGACCGCCCATGTGAACACCCCCATCCTGGCAGACGAGAGCGTCTTTTCTCCCGCCGACGCGGTCCGGGTGCTCCAGGAGCACGCCGCGGACCTCATCAACATCAAGCTCATGAAAACGGGCGGCATATGGCCGGCGCTGAAGCTGTGCGCCATCGCCGAGACCTTCGGCGCCCGGTGCATGATCGGCTGCATGCTGGAGAGCCAGATATCCGTGGCGGCGGCGGCCCATCTGGCCGCGGCGAAGGGGGTCATCGCCCTGGCGGACCTGGACGGCCCGTCCCTGTGCGCGTGCGAGCCCTTCCCCGGCGGGCCCAAATTCGAGGAAAGCCGCATCGTCATGACGGAGACGCCGGGCATCGGCGTCCAGGTCCCCGACCTCTGGGGCTGAGGAAGCTTCATCCCGCTTTCCGGCGGTATGGATAAAGAGCGGACCGGCGGAGCCGCCGGACCCACATCAACATGAAAGGAAGCATCATCATGAGAAAGTTCAACCGTGTGCTGACCCTGCTGCTCAGCCTGGCGATGGTCCTGTCCCTGGGCTGCGTCGCTTACGCCGACGGAGAGCAGACCACCTACCGCACCCTCTATTCCAGCGAGGTGGACACTCTGAACTACCTGGACAGCACCCAGGCCGTCACCACCAGCCTGACCTTCAACCTGATCGACTGCCTGGTGGAGTACGACTGCTACGGCAACGTGGAGCCCGCCCTGGCCACCAGCTGGGAGCCCAATGAGGACGCCAGCGTCTGGACGTTCCACCTGCGGGAGGGCGTCAAGTGGGTCGACAAGGACGGCAACGAGGTGGCCGACGTGACCGCCAACGACTGGGTCTCCGCCGCTCACTACATCTGCGACGCCGCCAACGACGCCAGCACCTACAGCGTCCTGCGAGACAACATCGCCGGCGCCAGCGATTACTATAACTACACCGCCTATCAGCTGGCTCTGCCCAACGCCAAGGACGGCACCGATGAGAACGGCAACCCCGCCAAGATCATCGTGAACGAGGACGGCGAGGAGGAGGTCCTGGAGGAGGCGCCCGAGGCCTCTCTGGACGACATCGGCGTGGTGGCTCTGGACGACTACACCCTGCAGTTCACCCTGACCGGCTCCAAGGCCTACTTTGTGTCCCTCCTCAGCCACGGCGCGTTCATGCCCGTGTATGAGCCCTTCCTGGAGGAGTGCGGCGAGCAGTTCGGCACCAGCAACGAGTATCTGCTGTACTGCGGCGCCTACATCCTCAGCTCCTTCAAGCCCCAGCAGGAGCACGTTATGACCAAGAACCCCAGCTATTGGGAGCCCGAGTGCGTGTACATCGAGGAGATCCGCGAGACCTATAACGCGGAGGCCTCCTCCATCGCTGTGACCATGTACATGAACGGCGAGGTCGACGCCGCCACCGTGTCCTCCGATCTGCTCAGCGCTATGATGGCCGATCCCGAGACCGCCGACCAGATCCACTCCTCCCGTCCCAGCACCTCCTATTCCTACTGGTACCTGTTCAACTTCGACCCCAACTTCGACGAGGAGTATGAGCCGGAGAACTGGACCATCGCGGTGAACAACGAGAACTTCCGTCAGTCCATCGTGCACGCCTTCCAGCGCATCCCCGCGCTGGCGGCCCACGATCCTCTGAACCCCACCGCCACCCTCAGCAACACTATCAACCCCAGCAACTTCGCCATGTATGAGGGCAAGGACTACACCTCCTATGAGGGCCTGGACGCCTACACCGCCGAGGGCTTCGATTACTTCGATCCCGACCTGGCCGTGGAGTACAAGGACAAGGCCGTGGAGGAGCTGACCGCCGCCGGCGCCACCTTCCCCGTGAAGGTCCTGATGTGCTATAACCCCAGCCAGTCCAACATGGCCAACGAGTGCCAGGTGGTGGAGCAGCAGATCGAGGGCGTGCTGGGCGCCGACTACATCGACATCATCGTGGAGGCCGGCCCCTCCGACGGCTTCCTGGCCGCCGTGCGCCGCTCCGGCAACTACGCCTTCATGAACTGCAACTGGGGCGCCGACTATGCCGACCCCGAGACCTGGACCGACCCCTTCGTGCCTGACTCCAGCTACAGCTTCATCTACAAGAGCACAGCTCCCGAGACCGTGGCCCTGTATGACGAGTACTGCGAGCTGGTGAACGCGGCCAAGGCCATCACCACCGACGTGGACGCCCGTTACGCCGCCTTCGCCAAGGCCGAGGCCTTCCTGCTGGATCACGCCTTTGTGGTGCCCCTGCACACCAACGATATCAGCTACTCCATGAGCAAGCTGAACGTGTTCGAGGGCCAGTACGCCATGGTGGACACCGTGACCTACCGCTACAAGGACCAGCACATCCAGGAGAAGTCCATGAGCATCGACGAGTATAACGCCGCCTACGCCGAGTGGGCCGCTCACACCAACTGATCACCATCTGATACCTTGCCCCCTGCCGTTTCGGCGGCAGGGGGCCTCGGCTAAGAAAGAGAAAATGTCATTCCCTCAAAGGGGGGAGCTCGAGGGGGCGGGAGCCCCGCCTCGAATGAGATCTGACGCCCCGCGCTTTGCGCGGCGAGCGGAGCGAGGACTTTTGCGCCGCCTGCGGCGCGAAAGTACCGGCGTCATTAAATAAAAGGAGGGAACCCGGTGGCCAAATACATCCTCAAGCGGGTCCTCAGAGCGTCCGTCACGCTCCTCATCATCATAACGATCCTTTTTACCCTCCTGCGGCTCATGCCCATAGAGGGGTATTTCGATAATTTTGACAAGGTCTCCTCCACGCAGATCCAGGTGAAGCTCAACTCCCTGGGTCTCAACGACCCCCTGCCCAAGCAGCTGGTGAGGTTCTACGGCCAGCTCCTCCACGGGGACCTGGGCACGTCAAATATCTACCGGAAGGGCGTGTCCATCAACACCATCATCGCGGAGAAGATACCCATCTCCGTGAAGTTCGGGCTGGTGTCCTTCGCCCTGTCGCTGGCGTTCGGCCTGGCCCTGGGCATATGGATGGCCTACAGCACCCGCACCCGGTTCAAGATCGGCGACAGACTGGGGACCATCCTCATCGTGGTGGTCCAGGCCGTGCCCTCCGCGGTGTACCACATCGTCATCCAGTTCGTGGGCTCCCAGTACGCCCATATCCCCATGCTCTTTGATCCGGCTCAGCCGGTCAGCTATATCCTGCCCATCCTGTCCCTGTCCATCGGCAACACGGCCTACTACGCCATGTGGCTGCGCCGGTACATGGTGGACGAGGCCAACAAGGACTATGTGATGCTGGCCCGGGCCAAGGGCGTGTCCAGCGGGGCCATATCCCGCAAACACATCTTCCGCAACGCCATGGTCCCCCTGGTGCAGTACATCCCCGGCTCTATCCTGTCCACCCTCATGGGCTCCCTGTATGTGGAGAGCCTGTACTCCATCCCCGGCATGGGCGGCCTTCTGGTCACCGCCATCAAGCGCCAGGACAACACCCTTGTCCAGGCGCTGGTGCTCATCTACGCCGTGGTGTCCATCCTGGGCCTTCTCTTCGGCGACATCATGATGGCCATCGTCGACCCCCGCATCAGCCTTTCCAAGAAGGAGGGGTCGCGATGAAAAATCTCTACCGTCAGACCACCGACACCCTGGGCGACAAGCTGAACGCCCAGCTGGCCAAGGACCTGGACGAGGACGCGCTTCTCGCTCAGATGGGCGAGGGGGAGGCCTTCTCCTTCGCCGAGTTCCACCCGGAGGCCGCCGAGAGGGGCGGATACTCCAACTACTCCTATTGGCGGGCCACCCTGCGGGCCTTCTTCCGCAACAAGACCGCCGTGTTCTTCCTGTGCCTTATGGGAGCCACGCTCCTGTTCACCTTCATCCAGCCCCTGCTGCCCGGCCAGAAGGACCCCCTGCTGGTCCACTACGGGGAGTGGGGCCTGCCGCTGAACAACGTCCCGCCCAACGACGAGTTCTGGTTCGGCACCAACTCCATCGGGCAGGACCTGTGGTCCCGCATCTGGGCTGGCACCCGCACCAGCCTCTTCATCGGCTTTTCCGTGGCCGTGGTGGAGGCGGTGGTGGGTATTCTCGCCGGCGTGCTGTGGGGTTATGTGCGCAAGCTGGATTTCTTCTTCACCGAACTTTACAATGTCCTGGACAACATCCCCCAGACGCTGCTGCTCATCCTCATCTCCTACATCATGCGGCCGGGCGTGTCCACGATCATTTTCGCCCTATCCCTCACGGGCTGGCTGGGGATGGCCCGGTTCATCCGCAACCAGATCATCATCATCCGTGACAGGGACTATAACCTGGCGTCCCGGTGCCTGGGCGTGCCCACCCGGCGCATCATCTTCAAGAACCTGCTGCCCTATCTGGTGAGCGTCATCACCATGCGCATGGCTTTGGCCATCCCCAACGCCATCGGCAGCGAGGTGTTCGTCACCTATATCGGCATCGGCCTTCCCGTGTCCATCCCGTCTCTGGGCAACCTCATCCAGACGGGCCGGTCTCTGATGCAGATGGCGGTGCTGCGCTACCAGCTCATCTTCCCCGTGGCGGTGCTGGCGGTGATCACCATCTCCTTCTACGTCATCGGCAACTCCTTTGCCGACGCCGCCGACCCCAAAAACCATGTCAAGTAAGGAGGAGCGGACACATGAATAACGACGTCATCCTCTCCTTCCAGGACCTGGACATCCGCTTTACCCTCCGGGGCCAGGTGTTGAACGCCATCCGGGGCATATCCCTGGACGTGTACCGGGGCGAGTCCCTGGCCATCGTGGGGGAGTCCGGCTCCGGCAAGAGCGTGTTCACCAAGTCCGCCATGGGCCTGCTGGACGCCAACGGCACCATCGCCGGAGGCCACATCTGGTATGACGGAAAGGACCTGGCCTCCTTCAAGA
Source organism: uncultured Oscillospiraceae bacterium (assembly GCA_947631865.1). GTDB lineage: Bacteria > Bacillota > Clostridia > Oscillospirales > Oscillospiraceae > CAJOIG01. The sequence goes on from CANRNF010000006.1 coordinate 50,612, forward strand.
CGGAGAAGGAGTGGCTCACCATCCGGGGCAAGGAGATCGCCATGGTCATGCAGGACCCTATGACCAGCCTGAACCCCCTGAAGACCGTGGGCGCCCAGATCCAGGAGGCGGTCCAGCTCCACCAGGGCCTGAAGGGCCCGGAGGCGAAAAAGGCCGCCATCGAGGCCCTGGCCGACGTGGGCATCAGCGACCCGGAGAACCGGTTCAAGCAGTACCCCCACGAGTTCTCCGGCGGCATGCGCCAGCGGGTGGTCATCGCCATCGCCATGGCCTGCCGGCCCAAGATCCTCATCTGCGACGAGCCCACCACCGCCCTGGACGTGACCATCCAGGCCCAGATCCTGGAGCTTATCCGCACCCTCCAGAAGAAGCTGGAGCTCACCACCATCTACATCACCCACGACCTGGGCGTGGTGGCCAACGTGGCGGACCGCATCGCGGTCATGTACGCGGGGGACATCGTGGAGGTGGGCACCTGCGACGAGGTGTTCTACGACCCGCGGCACCCCTACACCTGGGCGCTGCTTTCTTCGCTGCCCCAGCTGGGCGTGAAAGGGGAGAGCCTGTACTCCATCCAGGGCACGCCCCCCAACCTGTTCTACGAGGTGAAGGGGGACGCTTTCGCCCCCCGGAACCCCAAGGCGCTGAAGATCGACTTCATCAAGCGCCCGCCCTACTTCGACGTGAGCCCCACCCACAAGGCCCGGACTTGGCTCCTTGACCCCCGGGCGCCCAAGGTGGAGCCCCCCGAGCACATCCTGAAGCTGCGGAAGAGAGGAGGCGCCGGCTATGTCTGAGACACGGGAAAAGCTGCTGGAGGTGCAGGACCTGACCGTCACCTTCGGCTCCCGCCGCCACCCCTTCACGGCGGTGGACGGCGTGTCCTTCGATATCTACAAGGGCGAGACCTTCGGTCTGGTGGGGGAGTCCGGCTCCGGCAAGACCACCATCGGCCGGGCCATCATCCGGGTGAACCCGGTGTCCGGCGGCGCCATCAAATACGACGGGGAGGTCATCTCCGGCAAGGTGAGCCGCCAGACCGATCGGCGGGTCATCCGCAATATCCAGATGGTCTTCCAGGACCCCATGGCCTCCCTCAACGAGCGTGCCAAGGTGGACTACATCGTGTCGGAGGGCCTCTACTCCATCCACAAGCACATGCCCGAGGCGGAGCGGAAAGAGCGGGTGGCCAAGGCCCTGAGCGACGTGGGGCTCCTGCCGGAATTTGCCAGCCGCTTCCCTCACGAGTTCTCCGGCGGCCAGCGCCAGCGCATCGGCATCGCCCGGGCCCTCATCATGGAGCCCCAGTTCATCGTGGCCGACGAGCCCATCTCGGCGCTGGACGTGTCCATCCGGGCTCAGGTGCTGAATCTCATGAGCCAGCTGCAAAAAGAGCGGGGCCTGACCTACCTTTTCATAGCCCACGACCTGTCCGTGGTGCGGTATATCTCGGACCGCATCGCCGTCATCTACCGGGGCAAGCTCATGGAACTGGCCGGGAGCGAGCAGCTCTTCGCCCACCCCCTTCACCCCTACACCAGGGCGCTGCTGTCCGCCATCCCCATGCCGGACCCGGTGAGCGAGCGGAAGAAAAAGCTCATCGTCTATGACCCCACCCAGCACGGCTACACCGAGGCGGACCCGCCCCTGTGGGAGGAGCTGGAGCCGGGCCACTTCGTCCGGGGCAGCCGGCGGGAGCTGGACGGGTACCGGAAGGTGTTGGAGGCGGACTCATGACGGCCATGGAACTGGACCGGTATCTTGCCCGGGAGGCGGAGAGCTTCCCCGGCAAATGCAGCTATGTGGTGGCCGACAGCCTGGAGGGGGAGCCCCTTCACGCCCGGCTGGGGGACGCGCCCGTGCCCTCCGCCTCCACCATCAAGACGCCCGTCCTGGCCACCGCTCTGGAGATGGTGCGCCGGGGGGAGCTGGCACTGGATGAAATGCTGGAGGTTCCCCAGGAGGCCATACTTTCCGACACCAGGGTGTTCGACCGGGGCGTGGAGCGGTACACCCTGGAGGAGCTGCTCTACTGGATGATCACCGTGAGCGACAACACCGCCACCAACGTGCTGCTGGACGCGGTGGGCCCGGACAATGTGACGGAGTACTGCGCCGGGCTGGGGCTCAAGAATACCCTCTGCCGGCGGAAGATGCTGGACTTCGAGGCCGCGAAAGCGGGCCGGGACAATGTGACCACGGCCCTGGACCAGCGGCGGCTCTATTGGCTTTTGAAAGAAGAACGCATCCTGACCCCCGAACTGTGCCGGACGGGGATGGACATCCTGAGCTGCCAGCGGTCCATGGACTGCATCCTGCGCTACGTGCCCGACCGGGCGGTGTTCGCCCACAAGACCGGCGGCCTGGACGGGGTGTGCCACGACTGCGGGCTTTTCCTGTCCTTCTCCAAACCCCTCTACGTGGGGATCTTCACTTGGGAGGGACCCAGTATGGACGGGGACCCGGACCAGACCCAGAAGAAATTCATCGGCCGCCTGGGCAAGGCCATTTTCGACACCTATAAGTGAGGTAAAGCTATGTACGCTGTCGTTTCATCGCCGATATGCCCCCTGTATCTGCGTCCCAGCACCCAGTGCGAGCTGGCGGACGAGGCGCTGCTAGGCTGGCGGGTGGAGATATTGGACGACCCCATCCCCGGCTGGTACCAGGTGCGCACCGATTACGGCTACACGGGCTACGCCCCCGTATCCGCCCTCGTGGAGGGGGACGGCAACGCGGACCGGTGGGAAAAGCTTGACCGCAAGACCGTGCTGCGGGGCATGTGCTCCGTGCGCTCGGAGCCCCGCGTCCAGGGCTGGCAGGTGAGCGCCCTCACGAGAGGCGCCACTGTGGCGGTCCACGGGGAGCCCAACGCCGACGGCTGGCAGCGGGTATCCCTGCCCGACGGCCGGGAGGGCTATACCAAGGCGGGCTTCCTCTTCGATATCCCCAAGCTGGATAATGAGGCCGCCCTGAGGGAGCACATCATCGCCATGGCGAAGACCTATATGGACGCCCACTATCTGTGGGGAGGGAAGACCCCTATGGGCATCGACTGCTCGGGCCTCGCCTTCATGGCCTACCGCCTCAGCGGCGTCACCATCTGGCGGGACGCCTCCATCCGGGAGGGCTACCCCATCCACGCCATCGACAAGGAGAAAATGGCCCCCGGCGACCTGCTGTTCTTCCCCGGCCACGTGGCCGTGTACATGGGGGATGGCCGTTATATCCACTCCACCGCCAAGAACGGCAGCGACGGCGTGGTGGTGAACAGCCTGGACCCCAGCCACGCCGACTACCGGCCGGATCTGGTGGAGCAGATCACCAGCGTGGGAAGCTTATTTTAAACTACTGGAAAGGATGATATGATATGCGCGTATTCATAAGCGCCGACATCGAGGGCACCTGCGGCATCAACGCCTGGCCGGAGACCGAGCGGTCCACCCCCATGGACTACGCCCCCTATCAGAAGCAGATGACCAAGGAGGTCGAGGCCGCCTGTAAAGGCGCTATCGCCGCCGGGGCGGACGAGGTGTTCGTCAAGGACGCCCACGACTCTGCCCGGAACCTGGACCCCTCGGAGCTGCCCGAGTGCATCCGCATCATGCGGGGCTGGAGCGGCGACCCCTTGAGCATGATGAGCGGCGTGGACAAGGGTCATTTTGACGCGGCGCTGTTCACCGGCTATCACGCCTGGGCCTCCTGCGGGGGCAACCCCCTGAGCCACACCATGAACCTGCAGAACGAGTTCGTCACCATCAACGGCGTGCGGGCCAGTGAGTTCCTCATGAACGCCTACACCGCCGGGTATTACGGCGTGCCCGTGGCGTTCCTGTCCGGGGACAAGGCCCTTTGTGATTTCGCCAAAGAGCTCATCCCCGGTATCACCACCGTGGCGGTGAACGAGGGTATCGGCGGGGCCACCGTGTCCATGCACCCCAAAGCGGCGGTGAAGGCCATACGGGAGGCGGCGGAAAAGGCCGTGAAGAACGCCCAAAACTGCGCCGTGCCCATGCCGGACCGCTTCGACATGGTCATCCGCTTCCGGGAGCACCAGAAGGCCTATTCCCGCAGCTTTTACCCCGGCGCGCGGCTGGAGGACGAGAAGAATGTGTGCTTCTCCGCCGGCGACTGGTTCGACGTGCTGCGTTTCGCCCACTTCGTGTTCTGAACCTCATAGACATAGAAAGCCCGCCGCGCCCAACAGGGTGCGGCGGGCTCATCATATTTTCACGTCCTCACGGACCGGCCCAGGTTCCCGGAAACGATCCTGCCGTCCCGGACGGCCTCAGCGCCGTTTATGAGCACCAGGTCTATGCCCTCCGGGGGCGAGATGGGGTCGGTGAAGGTGGCGGTGTCCTTTATTTTGTCGGGGTCGAACACCACGACGTCTGCGTCCGCGCCCACACGGAGCGTCCCCTTGCCGGGAAGACCGAAGCGGGCCGCGGGCATGGCCGTCATCTTGGCCACAGCGTCGTAAAGGCTCAGCCTGCCGGGGCGGACATATTCCGCGATGAGGCGGGGGAAGGTGCCCGCCGCCCGGGGATGGCCCTGCCCAAGGTGCATGGTGGCGTCGCTGGCCAGCATCACCGCCGGGTGGCGCAGGGCCCGGTCGATCTCCTCCGGCTGCATCACATGGCATACCGTCCGGCAGGAGGGGAAGGCCGCCCGCTGCTGGCGGAAGATGGCCTCCGTGCACCGCTGGCCCTTGTAGGGGCCCTCGCACAGCTCCAGCACGTCGTAGCCGCAGTTGTAGCGCTCCAGCCAGCCGTCGTCATAGGTGGCGGAGCCCAGGCCGGTGCAGAAGGCGCTGTAAGGGTAGCAGTCGCACCCCACGTCCAGGCCCCCGGCCCGGTAGGCGTCCACCGCGGCGAGAAACTGCTCCATCTGGCCGAACCCGGCCATGCTGCCGATGTGGGACACCTCCGCCGGCACGCCCAGTGCCTTCGCCGCGTCCAGAAACTCCGCCAGGGCGCCGAACACCGCTTTGGCGTCGTCCCGCAGGTGGCAGGCCGCGGGCTTTCCCGTGCCCTGCAAAGCGGCCATGGTGCCCAGAAGCTCCGCCTCGTTGATGCCCGGGTCGTAGCGGATGCCGTAGGACAAGCCCGCGCAGCCCCGGGAAAGGCTTTTACGGATGGCCTCTGTCATGGTTTTGACCTGCTCTGCCGTGGCGGGGGCGTAGTTGTCCTCCGCACCGGCCAGGACCCGGAAATACTCGTGCCCGGCCAGCATGGCCACGTTCACGAAGGCCCCGTCCCGGTCCACGATGTCCAGGTAATCCCCCGGGTCGCACACGTTGCCGCCGCAGTTGCCGGCCACCACCGTGGTCACGCCCATGCGCAGCATGCAGGCAAAGACGCTCTTTTCCGCATCGGCGTAGAGCCGCCCGCCCTCCACCGGGTCCTCGTGGACGTGGCAGTCCACGAACCCGGGGCACACTACCTTCCCGGCGGCGTCCACGCGCCGGTCGGCGGCCATGTCGTCAGGGCTCACCGCGGCAATCTTTCCGTCCTCGATCAGGATGTTCAGTCTGCCGTCTATCCGGTCCGCCGGGTCTATGACCCTGCCGCCGTGGATGAGCGTTTTCAAAGGGCGTTCCTCCTGTCATCATGATGGCCCAGCAGGGCCCGGTACAGTTCATAGTTTTCCCGGCTGTGGACGTTGAAGAGCACCGCCATGTCGGGACCGTTTTCCGCCCGCCAGGCCCGGACCGTGTCCACAGCAATGGCGGCGGCCCGGTCCTTGGGGAAGCGGAACACCCCCGTGGAGATGCAGCAGAAGGCGACGCTGCGGATGCCGTTTTCCCTTGCCAGGTCCAGGCAGGACCGGTAGCAGGAACGCAAAAGCGCCTCGTCCTCCGCCGTGGGCAGGTCTTCCACGATGGGACCCACCGTGTGCAGGACGTACCGGCAGGGCAGATTGTAGGCGGGGGTGAGCTTGGCCCGGCCCGTGGGCTCGGGATGGCCCTGGCGGGCCATGATATCCGCGCAGTCCAGCCGGAGCTGGATCCCGGCGAAGGTGTGGATACAGTTGTCGATGCAGTTGTGGCCGGGGATGTAACAGCCGGTGAGCCCCGAGTTGGCGGCGTTCACGATGGCGTCGCAGCGCAGGGCCGTGATGTCCCCCTGCCACAGATAGAGACCCGGCTCCACGGGCGCGAGGTCCGCTATATCCGTGACGCCCTTTTCCGCTGTCGCCTGGCGCAGATAGGCGTCCTGGACGGCGAGAAACTCCCCGTCAATGGGCGCGGGCAGGCGCTGGTTCATGAGGCCCCGGAGGGCCTGCCGCTGGGCGGAGGGACCGCCGGGGACGGCCATGCCCCGGTATTCCGGCTGCTCGTCCATGAGCCGCCGGATAAGGTATTCGCGCCGCTGGTCCTGGGTCATACGATCGCCTCCGTGGTTTAGCGGTATAAAAGGGCGGTGGGTATCATCATGGTATAGGGCGCGGTGAACAGGGCAAGCGCCAGGGCAAGCTTGCGGATGTGCCCGGGGGCCAGGCCGGTCTTTTTGAACGCCCAGCTTTTATCCATGCCATAAATGAGCCAGCCCGCCAGGGCCACCCCGGGCAGGGCCATGAGCATCTCCACATACCAGTGGGAGTAGAGGGAGAGATTGAGCTGCCCCTCTACCACGTAGAAAAGCGCGGTGATGAGTGCCGCCCCGGCAAAGTCCGCCACGAAGCCCAGAAGCCACACCCGCAGGATGCTCTTTTTCCATATCTCGTTCCCGCCGCCGCACCGATAATGCCGCACCGCCAGCAGCACCACCGCGCTGTCCACGGCGAAGTTCACCGGCAGCGCCAGAAGCCACACCGCGGGGAACAGCAGAAACAGCATGTACGCCGGGAACATGACGTTATACAGCCGAACGGTCTTTTTCATAGGTCGCTCCTTTAAGGGGGAACTCGTCAGTCCACGATCTTATACCCGCAGCGGGCAAGGACATCCAACGCTTTCTGATAGTGCTCCCGCTTTGTCAGGATATAGTCTGTGTTATAGGTGGACACAGCAAAGATCGGGATGGCGTTATCCGCCAGGATCGCCGAGAGCTTGGACAATATCCCCACCAGGGAGAAGTCGAAAATCCCTTGAATGCGTAAGCCTTTCCACCCGTCCTCGCGCTGGATCGTGTTTGGCGGAACGTTTTCTGTAAGGCATACGAGAGACTTTTCCTCGTCTGTTTTGCCGATAAAGCAATACTCTGCATCCAGATCGACAAGGGAATAATCTTCCACTTTGCATATGGAGAGGTCCTGATCGAGCTTCTTCAATTCCATGCAGGCACCACCATGATATATTCCTCGGTTCCTTCCACTGACTATGATTATATCCCGACGGCGGGAAAAGCGCAAGGGCGGGGCATTCTACCCACCGGTTGACAGATGGGGAGCGGGGCGGTAATATCATAGCATCACAAAAAGATAAAGGAGCATGGACTATGAAGGTGCTTATTTTGAACGGCAGTCCCCGGAAAAACGGCAATACCGCCGTGGCGCTGCGGGAGATGGAGGAGATATTCACCCAGGAGGGCGTCGAGACGGAGACCATCCTGGTGGGCAACAAGCCCATCCGGGGCTGCATCGCCTGCGGGAGCTGCGCCCGGACGGGGAAGTGCGCCTTTGACGACATCGTGAACGAGATCGCGCCCAAATTCGAGGCCAGCGACGGCCTGGTGGTGGCCAGCCCCGTCTACTACGCCTCCGCCAATGCCACCCTTATCGCCCTGCTGGACAGGCTCTTTTACAGCACGGGGTTCGACAAGACCATGAAGGTGGGCGCCTGCGTGGCCACGGCCCGGCGGGGCGGCATCACCGCCACCTTCGACGAGCTCAACAAATATTTCACCATCTCCGGCATGCCCGTGGCCTCCAGCCAGTACTGGAACGGCATACACGGCACCGCCCCCGGCGAGGCGGAGCAGGACGTGGAGGGCCGGCAGACCATGCGGGTCCTGGCCCGGAACATGGCCTTCCTTATGAAGAGCATTGCCCTGGGGAAGGAGAAGTACGGCCTTCCCGAGAAGGAGCCCTTCCAGCGGATGAACTTCATCCATTGATAGATAGACAGCAAGAGAGGACGGCTGCAAGCTTGCAGCCGCCCTCTTTTTGTGTCCTGTTATCAGGCGCCCCGGCCATTGCCGAACTGGCGCATGAAGTAGTCAAACATGTCGTACATGTCCTGGTCGTCGGGGTCGTTCCGGGAGTCGTCCTCATTCCTATCCTGGGGCAGGTCCAGAGGGTCGTCGGAGTCGGCGTCGGTGTCGCTGTCCGCCTCTTCCTCATCAGGCAGGGCAGGGGAGGTCTTCTCCTCCACCACCACGTCGATGTCTATGGACTCGCCCTGGCGGTAGACAGTGAGGGTCAGGGTGTCGCCGGGCTGGGCCGCGCCCACCATGCGCACGATGTCCTGCCGGCCGGTGATCTCGGTGCCGTTGATGGCGGTGACGATATCATTGGTCTTGATGCCGGCCTTGTCGGCGGGGCCGTCCTCTGTCACGTCCTTGATGGCCGCGCCCTTGGGCAGACCGTAGGACAGAGCCTCCTCGCCCACGTCGGAGACGGTGACGCCGATGTAGGGCTTGGCGATGTAGCCGTTGTCGATGATGCTCCGGACGCTGGAGGCGATGTCGCTGATGGGCACGGCGAAGCCCACGTTATCGATGGCGGAGCCGGTGTACTTGCCGTTGGTGATGCCCACCACCTCGCCGTACATGTTCAGCAGGGGGCCGCCGGAGTTGCCGTTATTGATGGCGCAGTCGGTCTGGATGAGAGTCATGCGGGTGCCGGAGGACATGGTGACCTCCCGGTCCAGGGCGCTGACCATGCCGTGGGTCAGGGAGAAGGTCAGCTCGCCCAGGGGGTTGCCGATGGCCACCACGTCGTCGCCCACGCGAAGGTCGCCGGCGCTGTCCAGGGTCAGGTAGGGCAGATCGTCGCCGTCCACCTTCAGCACGGCCATATCGTCGGAGGAGTCGTAGCCGATGAGCTCCGCGTCGTAGGTGTCCCCGTTATAGCAGGTGATGGTGATGGACTCGGGGTTCTCCACCAGGTGGTAGTTGGTGAGGATGTAGCCGTCGCCGGAGATGAAAAAGCCGGTGCCGGCCACGGCGGCGGGGGTCTCATAGCCCCAGTAGTTGGTGGTGGTGGTCCGGGTGGTCACGCCCACCACGGCGTTCACGGACTGCTCGTAGATGTCCGCCGCGGACATCTCTTCCCGGGCGGGCTCGTCCTGGGCGGCCAGAGCGGGCACGGCGGCGAAGGCCAGGCACAGCGCCAGCGTGAGGGCCAGGGCCAGAAGGCGGCCGGCCTTATGTTCTGCAAAAGTCTTCTTCATGATTCAAGACGCTTCCTTTCTCGCTTAGGGTCCTTGACCCTGTTTGCAAAACGTATTGTAGCCCCCCGCGCCAAAAAGATGTTAACGAAGGGATTAACATTTTTTGAAGGAAATGTGAATTTGAAAACAGGCGCAAAGATCCCCGGACCTGACGGCCCGGGGTGGTGTGGTTTTACACTTCCTCCGCGTCCGTTTTGGGCAGCTTGTGGAAGAAATGGACCAGGAAGGGGATGGATATGAGCCCGGCCAGCACGTCCGCCAGAGGCTGGGAGTACATGATGCCGGGAAGGCCCCAGATCCGGGACAGGATGACCACCAGGGGGATGAAGCAGGCCCCGCTGCGCAATGTGGCCATGAAGGTGGCCCGGCCGGAGAAGCCGATGGACTGGAACTGCATGTTGGCGCACACGGAAAGGGGCATGAACAGCAGCGCCAGGCACTGGGCACGCATGGCGGGGGTGGCGATGGCGATGACGGCCGGGTCGTCCCGCATGATGGCGGCGACGGTGGGCGCGCCGAACCAGCCCGCCAGGGCGAACAGGGAGATGAGCCCTGTGCCGAAGCCCAGGGTGAAGAAGAACCCGCCCCGGACCCGGGAGTAGAGCCTGGCCCCATAGTTGAAGCCGGACACGGGCTGGAAGCCCTGGCCGATGCCCAGCCCCACGCAGAACAGCAGATTGCACACCCTCGCCACGATGCTCATGGCGGCGATGGCCGCGTCGCCGAAGGGCTTGGCCTGGAAGTTCAGGACCATGGTGGATATGCTGCTCAGGCCCTGGCGTACCAGGCTGGGCAGGCCGGTCAAAAGGATATTGCCCACGGTGGCGAAAAAGAGCTTCGCCCCGGGCGCGGGCATGGGGCCGTGGTTGGGGGTGCCGTCCTCGGGGGGCTGGCGGAAAGGGAGATACTTTAAGGAAAAGACCGTCTGGGTCCTCTTGCGCAGGAACATGGACAGGAGGATGGCCGCGCTGATGTACTGGCTCAGCATGGTGGCAAGGCCCGCCCCCGCGATGCCCATGTGAAAGCCCATCATGAAGAGGGCGTCCCCGGCGATATTGAGGAGCCCGCCGCTCACCAGCCCCACCATGGCGAAGGCCGCCCGGCCCTCGTAGCGGAGGATGTTGTTCATGACGCAGCTGGTGACCATGGCCGGGGCGGCCAGGAGGATGAACGTGGCGTAGACCCGGGCATAGGGGAGGATGGTGTCCGTGGAGCCCAGAAGGCGGCACAGGGGCGTGAGCAGGCACAGTCCCACCGCCCCGATGAGGACGCCGCAGCCCAGGGACACAAAAAAGGAGGTGGAGGAGAACTGCCGCGCCCGGCGCACGTGCTTCGCGCCCAGGAGCCGGGAGATGTTGCTGCCCGCCCCGTGGCCGAACATGAAGCCCACCGCCTGCAATATCGCCATCATGCCGAAGACGACCCCCGTGGCGCCGGAGGCGCTGGTGCCGATCTGCCCCACGAACCAGGTGTCCACCACGTTGTACAGGTTGGTGATCATCATGCTGATGGTGGTGGGGATGCCCAGCTCCAGGATGAGGGAGGGGATGGGCTGGCGGGTCATCTTCTCATATTGGCTGGCGTAGGCGCGGGCGCGAGGCATGGGGCGGCCCCCTTTCAACGGGATTCCATACAAAACATATAAGTATTTATATTTTATACCTATTCCCACAAATTGCAATAGGGTATGCTGCACGAAAAAGAGCCGGGCCGGCGGTTGCCATCGGCGGGGACATCTGCTATACTGGGCCAAAACGCGCGCGGGGGAGGGAGAGCCATGATCCGGCTGGTGGCCAGCGACATAGACGGCACGCTCATGCCCTACGGGGAGACGGAGATACGCCCGGCCGTGTTCCGCCAGATTGAGCGGCTGGCCCAAAAGGGGATCATGTTCTGTCCCGCCAGCGGCCGGCAGTATAAAAGCTTGCGGCAGCTGTTCGCCCCGGTGGCGGATAAGCTGTACTTTATGTGCGAGAATGGGGCGACCCTCTTCGGCCCCGGGGACCCGGGACCCCTGCTTGGAAAGACCTGCATGGAGCGGTCGGAGGCGGTGGCCCTGTGCCGGGCCATCGTGGCCCATCCGGACTGCGAGGTGCTCATATCCGGCCAGAACACCAGCTACCTCTGCCCCAAGCGGGAGGACATGGTGATGCTCATCCGGGACTTCGTGCGAAACGATGTGGTGATCGTCCCGGACCCCGGCGACGTGCCGGAGGACATCGTGAAGATCGCCGCCTTCTGCCGCCGGGGCGCGGAAAAGGAACTGAACGGCCCCCTGGCCCGGTGGGGGAGGGTTTTCTCCATGGCGGTGGCAGGCGCGCCCTGGCTGGACTTCACCCTGGCGGACAAGGGCATGGGCCTTAAGGCCCTCTGCGCCGCCACGGGGGTGGACCCCGGCGAGGTGCTGGCCTTCGGGGACAACTTCAACGACGTGCCCCTCCTGAAGGCGGCGGGTACCGCCTACATGATGGCCGGGGCCGACCCGGAGCTGCTGGCCATGTTCCCGAACCACTGCCAGCGGGTGGAGGACGTGCTGGCCACGCTGTGATAGTTTACATAATCCATGCAAGAACTTTTTGCGGGAACTATGGAAAATAGGCGAACGGTGGTATATAATGAAGTATCTGATAAAAACCGACTGACAAGGAGGCCATACATATGAGAAGAACAAAGATCATCTGCACCCTTGGTCCCGCGGTGGACAGCGAGGAGATGATCCGCAGCCTGATCAAGGCCGGCATGGACGGGGCCCGGTTCAACTTCTCCCACGGCACCCATGAGGAGCACCTGGAGCGGCTCAATATGCTCAACAACGTCCGGGACAGCATCAGCCGTCCCGTGGCCACCATCCTGGACACCAAGGGCCCGGAGATCCGCATCCGCACCTTCGCGAACGGCCCCATCACCCTGGCTGCGGGCGACACCTTCACCCTCACCACCGAGGAGGCGGAGGGGGACCAGAGCCGTGTGGCCGTGACCTATAAGGACCTCCATAAGGAGGTGTCCGTGGGCCAGGAGATCCTCATCGACGACGGTCTCGTGGCCATGCGTGTGGAGAAGATCGAGAAGCGGAACATCGTCTGCACTGTGGAGAACGGCGGGGCGCTTTCCAACCACAAGTCCATCAATATCCCCGGAGCCAGCATCCATCTGCCCGCCATCACCGAGAAGGACATCGACGATATCCGCTTCGGCGTGGAGCACGACTTCGACTACATCGCCGCCTCCTTTGTCCGCAAGGCCGCGGACGTGAAGGAGATACGTAAGGTCCTGCACGAGTGCGGAGGCGATATGGTGAAGATCATCGCCAAGATCGAGAACCAGGAGGGCGTGGACAATCTGGACGAGATCATCGCCGCCGCCGACGGCGTGATGGTGGCCCGGGGCGACCTGGGCGTGGAGGTGCCCGCGGCCCGGGTGCCCATCATCCAGAAGAAGATGATCGACAAGTGCCTTCTGGAGAGCAAGCCGGTCATCACCGCCACCCAGATGCTGGACTCCATGATCCGCAACCCCCGGCCCACCCGGGCGGAGGTGTCCGACGTGGCCAACGCCGTGTTCGACGGCACCAGCTGCGTCATGCTCTCCGGCGAGACCGCCAGCGGCAAGTATCCCATCGAGGCCCTCACCGCCATGAACGACATCGTCACCGAGGCGGAGGCCGCCGCCGGCTATTGGCGCAAGTTCAAGGAATTTGAGCTTGTAAAGGCCCCCAGCATCAACGACGCCATCACCCATACCTGCACCCTCACCGCCAAGGACCTGAATGCCAAGGCCATCCTCACCGCCACGGCCTCCGGCAGCACCGCCCGGTATATCTCCCGGTTCCGCCCGGGCTGTCCGGTGGTGGCCCTGACCATGCACGAGAAGGTCCGGCGGCAGCTGGCCCTTTGCTGGGGCGTGGTGCCCGTGCTCACCGGGGAGGTCACCTCCACGGACCGCATCCTCTCCATGGCCTGCCAGGTGGCCGTCCGGGAGAAGCTGGTCAAAAAGGGCGACACGGTGGTCATCACTGCCGGCGTGCCCCTGGGACGGAGCTCCAGCACCAACCTTCTGAAGGCCCACGTCATCGACGATGACGACCTGCTGTAAGGCATAAAAAACACAGCGCCCGCCGCGTATACCGCGGCGGGTGGTTTTTACGTTTTCTTATGGTTCTTCCGCAGGGGGGCGGACGGCCCGCTCCAGGGTGAAGCCCCGGCCCCGGACCTCCTTCACCTGGGTGATGGTGATGAATGCGGCAGGGTCGATGGCCTGGATGAGCTCCGTGGCGGCGTACAGCTTCCGCCGGGGGATGACGCACAGGACCCCCTGCTGCTTCTGGGCCAACTGGCCCGTCTCCACCTGGATCATGGTGACGCCCGCCTCCAGGCCCGTGAGCAGCGCCCGGCGGATGGCCTCGTGGGAGCCGGATATGACGAACAGCTGTATCTGGGCGAGCCCCAAGATCATCACCTTGTCCAGCAATATGGACTCCAGCACCAGCACCACCAGCCCGTAGAGGATGGGTTCCACGGGGGAGAAGAGGGCCTGCCCGCCGATGACCAGCACGTCCATGGCGTACACGCACAGGGACACGGGGATGTGGGTCCACTTGTGGAGCACCAGGGAGGCGATGTCCATGCCGCCGGTGGAGGAGCCTACCCGCATGACGATGCCCAGGGCCGCGCCCATGAGGGCCCCGCCGAACAGCGCCGCCATCAGAGCGTTGTCGGTGAGGGACGTGACGCCGGGGATGCGGTGGATGATGGCCAGGAGCCCGGGGTAGAGCAGGGAGCTGGCCAGGGTGGTGGCCACCAGCTTTTTCCCCAGGACCACGCCCCCCAGCACCAGCAGCAGGGCGTTCAGGATGAACACGATGGCGGCCATGTCCAGGGGCAGGACCCGCTCCAGGACGATGGCGATGCCGGTGGTGCCGCCCATGATGATGCCGTGGGGGACGATGAAAGCCTCCACCGCGAAGGCCAGAAGACCATTGCCCAGCAATATGGCGGCGCAGGTCCAGAGGATATCCCATATCTTCTTTTTCGCGGACGTCATGGGCGGACCTCCTTTCTTGTTCTATTAGAATTATACGCCGGAATATGAGCGATTGCAAATGATTTCTTATTTTGCATATTCCCGCCGCGCCAAAGGCAAACTAGGCACGGGTGAATCGAATATGAATATGACCAACAGCGAGTACAATGATTATATCAAGGACATGGCCCCCGGCTCCCCGGTGGCGAAGGATCTGGTGAAGGCCTTCGTGGTGGGCGGGCTCATCTGCTGCCTGGGCCAGGGGCTGAGCGTGGCCTATACCCAGTATGCCCATCTGCCCCGGGAGGACGCCGCCACGGCGGTGAGTATGACGCTCATATGCCTCTCCGCGCTGCTCACCGGCCTGAACGTCTACGACAAGATGGCCCGGTTCGCCGGGGCGGGGACATTGGTGCCCATCACGGGCTTTGCCAACGCCGTGGTGAGCCCGGCGCTGGAATTCAAGACCGACGCTGGTGATATAATAGGACAAACCCAAATGCGAGCTCTTCATTGAGTGAGTATGAAGGTTTGATC
>CANRNF010000007.1 GCA_947631865.1 uncultured Oscillospiraceae bacterium
TCTCACCCCTTTCCTTCATTCTAGCACAAAAAGATGGTAGGCACTTTCGTGTCTACCATCTTTTTACCACGTCACCCGCTCGGGCCGGTCTTTTTATCATGTTGATGTCAGCGCTCTTCGCTCCGCTCCAGGCGGATCACGTTCCAGCTCTTGCCGGGAAGCCTCGCCGTCAGGACCCCATCGGCCACGGCTGCCGTGTCCAGGTACCCCGGCCGGATCCGGTCCGGGGCCTTTTCCGTGTTCACCGCCAGCAGGTCCTCGTCGTGGAGGACGATCTGCTCCTTCACCCGATAGCCGGGGAACTGCCGCAGCTCCATAGTGAGGAGCATGTCCTCAGCCAGGTCCTTGTTCACCGCGAACACGGTCACCTCGCCCTTTTCCTCGTCGTGGACCGCCACGCAGTCCAGGTAGGGCGCGTCCCCGTGGTCCCTCGCCTCGTAGACCGGGGACCGGACGATGGTGTTCAGCACCGTGCCGTGGCCGTAGAGGGAGCAGTGGAGGTAGGGGTAGAATATGGTCTGCCGCCAGGCGCCGGTATCCGACGTCATGATGGGCGCGATCACGTTCACCAGCTGGGCCAGGCAGCCGATCTTCACCCTATCCGCGTGGCGGAGCATGGTGATGAGCATGCTCCCCACCAGAAGGGCGTCCTCGAAGGTGTACACGTCCTCCAGCTGATGGGGGTGCTTCGACCACTTCTCGACCTGCTTGTCCGCCTCGTTGGAGTGGTACCACACGTTCCACTCGTCCAGGGAGATCTGGATGTCCTTCTTCCCGTGGTGCTTCCCCTTCACGTAGTCGCATATGGCGGCCACGCTGGCAATGAACCGGTCCAGGTCCAGGGCGCTGGCCAGGAAGTTGGCGGAGTCCCCGTCCCGCTTGGCATAGTATTGGTGCATGGACACATAGTCCACGGTGTCGTAGCACTCATCCAGGACCGTGGCCTCCCAGGAGCCGAAGGTGGGCATGGTCAGACCGGAGCTGCCGCAGGCCACCAGCTCGATGGTGGGGTCCACCCACTTCATCACCCTGCCGGTCTCGTGGGCCAGCCGGGCGTATTCCTCCGCCGTCTTGTGGCCGATCTGCCAGGGGCCGTCCATCTCGTTGCCGAGACACCAGAGCTTGATGCCGTGGGGCTCGGCATAGCCGTGGGCTTTCCGAAGGTCGCTGAATTTCGTGCCCCCCGGGAAGTTGCAATACTCCAAGAGATTTTTGGCGTCCTCCACGCCCCTGGTGCCCAGATTCACCGCCATCATGGGCTCACATCCGGCCTTTTTGCACCAGCGGGCGAACTCATTGAGGCCGAACTGGTTTGTCTCCGTCACCTGCCAGGCAAGCTCCGCCCGGGCGGGGCGGGCCTCCTTCGGGCCTACGCCGTCCTCCCAGCGGTAGCCAGACACGAAATTGCCCCCCGGGTAGCGGACGACCGGCACCCGGAGCTCCCGCACCAGGGCCAGGGTATCCCGGCGGAAGCCCTCCTCGTCCGCGAAGGGGCTCTCCGGCTGGTAGATGCCCTCATAGACCGCCCGGCCCAGATGCTCGATGAAGGAGCCGTAGAGCCGCTGGTCCACATCGCCGATGATATAGTCCTTGTCGACGATCACTTGCGCTTTTTTCATCGGTACCTCCCTGCGTCTTTCCCGTCAGCCGCCCTCCACCGGTATCATCAGACCGTGGACAAGAAACCGCGGGTCGTTGTAGCCGCCGGAGTAGTCGCAGGTGGACAATGTCATCAGCTGGTAGTCCGTGGACACGGCGGCGTGGGTGGCGAAGAAGGAGTGACTTGTCAGCTCGTTCAGGTAGAGCTGATAGTCGTAGTTATCGTTGAAGTAATAGGGGTAGTTGGTCATGCTGGACTCGGTGATGTGGGCCGCGATGAGCTCCACCCGGTAGTCCCCCTGGGGGGTGTAGAAGTAGATGGTGGGGTGCTGTTCATAGTAGGTGGCGTCCACGTACTTTTGCAGGGACGCGAACATGGACCCGTCCTTCATGTTGTGGCCGTAAATGATGAAGTTGTTGTACTGAGAGCCGATGTTGCACACCGAGTCGGCGAACAGGGTGCCGGAGACGTTCTCCTGCTTATCCCAGAAGCTGCGGTGCAGATAGAAGTCGTTGTCCGTGGTCTGGACTACAGGATAGTTGATGGTGGTGCCGGGGCAGTAGATATATCCTATCACGTCGCTGTTGACGCTGCGCAGATAGTCCCAGTTCACCGTGGTGGGCGCGGCGGTGCCGCTGTCGCCGGAGCCCGCCTGGGCGTTGGGGTCGGGGGTAGCGTCCGGCTCCGCCATGTCGGACAGGGCGTTCTCCGCCAACTCGTCGTAGGCCGACCGGTCCCGCCGGTAGTCCAGCATGATGCCCAGAAGCTTGCCGCCCGCGAACAGCACGCCGAACACCAGCACCACCACCAATATGATCAGCGGCAGGCTCTGTTTGTCCAGGCCGCGGCGGCCCCGCCAGGGCTCCGGGTCCTCATAGCGCCGGTCGTCGTAGTACTCCCGGGCCGGGCGGCGGGCGCGGTCGTCGTAGTATTCCTCCCGGCGGGCGCTCTGACGCTGACGGGGCGCGCTCTGACGTTGCCGGGGCTCGCTGGGATAGACCCGTTCCTCGGGCGCGCGCTGGCGCTGCCGGGGCCGGGGCCTCTCCTCCTCGTATTCGTCATAATATTCCCGCTGCCGGGACGGCTGTCTTGTCTGCTGCCTCGGCTGCTGAGGCCGGGGCTGCTGTCTTGGCTGTTGCTGCTGCCGGGACGGCTGCCGGGTCTCCCGGCGGGGCTCGGGCTGAGGCTCCTCTTCCAGCCAGTCCATGTCGCCCCAGTCCATCTCAGGACCGGACGCGCGCCGGTTCTGAGGCCGGCTGCCGCCGCCCTCCTCCGGACGCAGATGGCGTCCACCCTCTGCCATAGGCGCCTCCTGTTCTGTCTCCCGGCCCGCGCCGGGGACGATCTGGTGCTTTCTTTGTCAGTATAGCACGATTGTAACCCTTTTGCAATCTCTTTGGGCCCTCTCACACCATGGTACGCCCGCCAATCGGCCGGTGTGAGGGGCGCGTATACTTTTTTGCAGTACCCTATTGACAAGGCTGTTATGACTGTATATACTGTATATGAACACTAAAGTGAGGAACCGCTATGACCATCTTCATCGACAACAAGAGCGGCGCGCCCATCTACGAGCAGATATACGCCCAGCTGAAGAGTCAGATCATCAGCGGCGAGCTGCGGGAGGACGAGCTCCTCCCCTCCATCCGGAACCTGGCCAAGGACCTGCGCATCAGCGTCATCACCACCAAGCGGGCCTATGACGAGCTGGAGCGGGAGGGCTTCATCTACACCGTGGCGGGCAAGGGTTGCTTCGTGGCGCCGAAGAACGTGGAGCTTCTGCGGGAGGAGAATCTGAAAAAGATAGAGTCCCTCTTGGGAGAGGTCTCCCGCCTGGCCGGGAGCTGCGGCCTCACGAGAAAGGACATACTGGACATGATCGAGATATTGGAGGAAGGGGACGAACACACATGAACGCCATTGAGATAAAAGGCCTGAAAAAGACCTACGGGGACTTTCACTTAGGGCCTCTGGACCTTACGCTGCCCGCCGGGTGCATCATGGGCCTGGTGGGGGAGAACGGCGCGGGCAAGAGCACCACCATCCGGGCCCTGCTGGGCATCATAAAGCCGGACGCCGGTACGGCCTCGGTGCTGGGCGCGCCCATCGGGCCGGACATGCGCCAGGCCAAGCAGGACATGGGCGTGGTGCTGGACGAGGTGGGCTTCCCCGCCGGCCTGCGGGCGGGCCAGATCGCGAAGATCATGGCCGCGGCCTACAAAAACTGGGACCAGTCCCTCTTTGAACAGTATTTGCGGGACCTGGACATCCCCACGGACAAGAAGTTCTCCGCCCTGAGCCGGGGCAACCGGATGAAGATGGGCATCGCCGCCGCCATGAGCCATGACGCGAAGCTGCTCATCCTGGACGAACCCACCGGCGGCCTGGACCCGGTGGTCCGGGACGAGGTAGTGGACCTCTTCTCCGACTTCACCCGGGACCCGGGCCACTCCATCCTCATCAGCTCCCATATCGTCAGCGACCTGGAAAAGCTCTGCGACTACATCGCCTTCCTCCACAAAGGGAAGCTCCTGCTCTGTGAGGAGAAGGACCGGCTTTTGGAGGAATACGGCATTTTGCAGTGCGACCAGGCGTTTTTGGACGGCCTCCCCGCCGGAGCGGCGCTGGGCAAGCGGGTCACGCCCTATCACATCGAGGCGCTGGTGCGCCGGGACGCGGTGCCCGCAGGCACGGAGATACAGCCCGTGACCATCGAAGAGCTTTTCGTGCTGCTGGTAAAGGGGGATATGTGATGAAAGCGCTGTTTTTGGCCGATCTCTATCAGCTGTGGATCAATTTCAAATTCTACGGCCTCTTTGTCGTCGTCGCCATGGGCATCACGGCCTTCTCCAGCGGGGATGGCGATCTGGGCACTTTCTTCCCTATGTACGCGGTCTTTATGTGCTCCATGATGGGCATGAGCCTGCTGCAGCTGGACGAGGGCAGCCGCTGGAACATCTGCGCCCAGACTCTGCCCTGCACCCGCCGGGACCAGGTGACGGGAAAATATGCCGTCACCATGGCCAGCTTCGCTGTCACCTGGATCCCCTTCGTCCTGCTCTACGCGGTGCTGGCGGTCCTGGACCGGATGACCTGGCAGATGATGGCGGTCCAGTCGGTCCTGCTGTTGATCATGGGGCTGCTGGCCCCTGCCGTGAGTCTGCCCACCCTGTTCCGCTGGGGCAGCGCCAAGGGCCGCGTCATCTATATCGCCATGGTGATATTGATGGCCGCCGGCGTCGGGGGTGCGTTGGCCGGGCTGGCCAGTCTGGACCACCTGCCGGAGCTGTCCATGCCCCTGCTGGCGGTCCTGGCGGTGATCGTTCCCATCGCCCTGTTCATCGGCAGCTGGACCCTGTCCGTACGGTGGTATAATAAAAGAGAATTGTAAAAGAAGCTTCATAAGCCCCCCTTGTTAAAGGGGGGTGGCCGCAGGGCCGGGGGGATTGCCGTTGGTCCAAGTACAATCCCTCAGTCACCGCCTAACGGCGCTGCCAGCCCCCTTTCACAAGGGGGCCTCCATAATGAAAGGACGCGCTTCGCAGCGCGTCCTTTTTCTATGGATCGTATGTAGTTTATTTCGCATACTCCACGGCCTTGGTCTCCCTCAATACATGGACCTTGATCTGGCCGGGATAGGTGAGCTCGTTTTCGATCTTCTTGGCGATGTCCCGGGCCAGGAGGGTCATCTGGTCCTCGCTGACCTGGTCGGGCTTCACCATGACCCGGATCTCCCGGCCCGCCTGGATGGCGTAGCAGGAGTCGATGCCTGGGAAGGACATGGACACCTCTTCCAGCTTCTCCAGACGCTTGACGTAGTTTTCGATGTTCTCCCGCCGGGCGCCGGGGCGGCTGGCGGAGATGGCGTCCGCCGCCTGGACGATGCAGGCGATGACCGTCTGGGGCTCCACGTCCCCGTGATGGGCGTGGATGGCGTGGATGACCTCGGGGGATTCCTTATACTTCTTGGCGATGTCCACGCCGATGGTGACGTGGCTGCCCTCCACCTCGTGGTCGATGCTCTTGCCGATGTCGTGCAGCAGGCCCGCCCGCTTGGCGGTGGCGATGTCCACGCCCAGCTCCGCGGCGATGAGCCCGGAGATGTGGGCCACCTCCATGGAGTGGTTCAGCACGTTCTGGCCGTAGCTGGTGCGGTATTTCTGCCGGCCCAGGAGCTTGATGAGCTCCGGGTGCAGGCCGTTGACGCCGGTCTCGAACACGGCCCGCTCGCCCTCGGCCTTGATGGTGGCGTTGACTTCCTTCTGGGCCTTGGCGATCATTTCCTCGATGCGGGCCGGGTGGATGCGACCGTCCGCGATGAGCTTCTCCAGGGCCAGCCGGGCGACCTCGCGGCGCACCGGGTCGAAGCAGGAGACCGTGATGGCCTCCGGGGTGTCGTCGATGATCAGGTCGACGCCGGTGAGATTTTCGATGGAGCGGATGTTCCGCCCCTCGCGGCCGATGATGCGGCCCTTCATCTCATCGTTGGGCAGGTTCACCACGGAGACGGTGACCTCGCTGGCATGGTCGGCGGCGCAGCGCTGGATGGCCAGGGCGATGACCTCCCTGGCGCGCTGGTCGGCCTCCTCCTTGAATTGTGCCTCGATCTCCCGTACCTTGACGGCCTGTTCGTGTGTCACCTCGCTCGCAAGGGATTCGATGAGGAGGTTCTTGGCCTCCTCGGCGGTGTAGCCGGAGATGTGTTCCAGGACCTCCAGCTGACTGTTCTTCAGCTTCTGGACCTCTTCCTCCTGGGCCTCGACCTCGCTGATCTTCTTGGTCAGCAGCTCGTTCTTCCGGTCGATGGCGTCGGTCTTCCTGTCCAGGTGCTCTTCCTTCTGCTGTAAGCGGTGCTCCTGCTTGGAAAGCTCCGCTCGTCTCTCCTTGACCTCGCGCTCATATTCGGCGCGGTTCTTGTGTATCTCTTCCTTTGCCTCCAGGAGCGCCTCGCGCTTTTTGCTCTCCCCGGATTTTATGGCTTCGTTAAGTATCCGTTTCGCTTCCTCCTCTGCGGAGCCGATCTCCCGCTCGCCCACACGCTTGCGGTATATCACGCCCGAGCCGAAGCCCAGGACCAGGCCCACGAGGATAAGAAGGATCGTTAACCATACAGGCATTGTAAGTATACACACCTCCTATCCTATTCAGTTTTCGCATACGGCGGGTATCAAGCACCCCATCCGATAAATCAAGGACGCAACAGCGGGAAATACATCCAATCCTCCCACTGTAACTAATTAATTTTAATGCCGTTTTGTTTTTATGTCAAGTATAAACTTCTTTTATTTTCCAAAAAAGGAGGCGCCCTCCGGAGAGAGCGCCGCATTGCGGTGTTTTCAGTTGTTCCTGAATCGTGACAGGAAATCCTTCGTCTCCTGCTTCTGGGGGTCGCCCAGCACCTGGGCCGGGGAACCCTGCTCGCAGATGACGCCCTGGTTCATGTACACCACCTGGGTGGATACGTCCCGGGCGAAGGCCATTTCGTGGGTCACCACCAGCATGGTCATGCCGCCGGATGCCAGGTCCTGCATGACGGCCAGCACCTCGCCCACCATCTCCGGGTCCAGGGCGGAGGTGGGCTCGTCGAACAGCAGCACCTCGGGGCCCATGGCCAGGGCCCGGGCGATGGCGACGCGCTGCTTCTGGCCGCCGGACAGCTGCCGGGGCTTGGCGTTGATGTAGGGGGCCATGCCAACCTGCTGCAGATAGCGGATGGCGGTCTCCTTCGCCTCGGCCTGGGACTTTTTCAGCACCTTCATCTGGCCCACCATGCAGTTTTTGAGGACCGACATGTTGTTGAAGAGGTTGAAGGATTGAAACACCATGCCCACATGGGAGCGGTATTCCGGGGCGTTCACTCCCCGGCCGGTCACGTCCTTGCCATGGAAGAGGATCTCCCCGCTGGTGGGGGTCTCCAGCAGATTCACGCACCGCAGAAGGGTGCTCTTGCCGGAGCCGGAGGCGCCGATGATGGCGGTCACGTCCCCCTTGGAGACGGTGAAGTCGATGTCGCGGAGCACCTCGTGGGAGCCAAAGCTCTTGGACAGGTGGCGTATCTCAAGGATGGTATCTGCCATGTCACCGGTCCCCCCTCTGCTTGCCGAATTTGACATCCTGGATCACCTGGTCCCGGGAGGGCTTGTGCCGCTCGTCGAAGGGCGTGCCCTTGTCGGGGTAATTGTAGGTGCCCGCGGCCATGACCAGCCGGTCGTCGTTCACCAGCTCATAGTTGTCCGAGCCGTCCAGGTGCTTTTCCAGCCACCGCAGCAGGAAGCTGGCCGCCAGGGTCAGGCACAGGTACCCCACCATCTCGATGGCGGCGGAGGGGAAGTATTTCAGATTGTTGCCCACGATGTTCCGGTGGGTGGCGAAAAACTCCACGAAGCCGATGACGAACATCACGGAGGTGTCCTTGATGTTGATGATGAAGTTGTTGCCGATCTGGGGAATGATGTTCCTCAGGGCCTGGGGCAGGATGACGTTCATCATGGTCTGCACGTGGGTCATGCCGATGGCCTTGGCGCCCTCGGTCTGGCCCGGGTCGATGGAGATGATGCCGCCCCGGACGGACTCGGCCATGTAGGCGCCGGTGTTGATGGACACCACCAGCAATGACGCGATCCAGATGCCGCTGTTGCCTTTGAAGGCCACGGCCCCGTCGGTGAAGTAGGGCAGGCCGTAGTAGATGAACACCGCCTGGAGCACCATGGGGGTGCCCCGGAAGACCTCCACGTATATCCGGACCATCACCCGGATGGCCGCCAGGACGAACCGCTTCACCGGGTTGTCCGTCTTGCTGTGGGGGATGGTGTTGAGGATACCGCAGAGAAAGCCGATGACGCACCCGGCCAGGGTGGCGGCGATGGCCACGATGAGGGTGTTACGGATGCCCGTCAGGTAGGCGGGCATGTATGTCCCCCACAGCAGGGAGATATCGTCGATGAGCTTGGCGAACTTATTCACAGGGAAGCTCCTTTTCGTTGCGCCGCAGGCGCACTATATCGAAAGGCTCCCTCTGACGAGGGAGCTGTCAGCGCCGTGGCGCTGACTGAGGGAGAGACCGTTATCTCTCCCCCAGTCTCAGAATGTTCTTACACCTCAGGCTGTACGGCGATGGCCTGGTCCATGAGGGCGTTGAACTGATCGGCGTCCAGCTCGCCCACCACGGCGTTGATGGCGTCCAGCAGCTCGGTGTTGCCCTTCAGGACGGAGATACCGATGTTGACCTCCTCGTCGGACACGTCGAAGTCGTCGTCGGAGCCGGAGAAGTCCAGGATGACCAGATCGTCATAGGTGCTCACGGCGCCCAGGGCGGTGGGCATGTCGGTGCAGATGAAGTCCACGGTGCCGCTCTCCACGGCCATGATCATGGCGGGGGCAGTCTCGGCCTCGGGCATCATCTCGGCGCCCTCGATCTGGGGCAGGCAGGTGTCATACCAGATGGTGCCGGTCTGGGCGGTGCAGGTGCCGCCGGCCAGGTCGCTCAGACCCTGGGCGTCGGCAAAGTCGCTGTCCGCCTTGGTCACGCACACGATGGAGGCGTAGATGTAGGGGCCCGCCATGTCCACTTCCTGCAGCCGGTCGGCGGTCATGGACTGGCCGGCGATGTTGGCGTCCAGAGTGCCGGAGGCCAGCGCCGGGCAGAGCCCGCCCCAATCCACGGCCATGACCTCAAGGTCCCAGCCGTAGGCGTCGCAGATGCGCTGGGCCATCATCACGTCGTAACCGTTGGCATAGGCGCCGGGGTTGTTGACGATGGGCACGGCGCCGTTGGAGTCGTCCATCTGGGTCCAGTTGTAGGGGGCGTAGGCGCACTCCATGCCCACGGTGAACACGCCGTCTTCCAGGCCGGGGATGGCGCTGGTGTCCACATCGGTGAAGTCGGGGACTTCGGGGATAGTGACCTCTTCGGTCTCGGCGGCCTCTTCGGCCTCGGCGGCAAAGGCGGCGGCGCTCATGCTGAGCACCAGGCACAGGGCCATCAGGATAGCGGTGATTCTTCTCATTGTTTTGTTCTCCTTTTTAAAAATTCTTTCCGGCGCCGTTTGAATTTGTTTCCGGCGGCGGCGCCCCTCCGCCGGGAACAAAAATTGGATCGCTTTGTCAAGCGATCCACGGAAATCTCAGGTTGCGCCCGCGAGGGGCTTTCCATCGGCCATGACAGCGCTCCACAAATTCATGTGACAGTCCGGCGGATGTTCTCCGTCGGCCCAGCGGGAGGGGAGCAGACACTCTCCACTCGCTTCGGCGGCGTTCCCTTTCCCCGGTCCCGGCTGTCTGGCCTTGGGAGCGGATACTCTTGAAAACCGCGCCTCTGTTCAAGCGATTCAATTTTCGAGCGTATGATACCATCGCTTTTGCGCCCTGTCAACCGCTCAGGGCGGATTTTGTAGGAATAGATAAACCGTTCCGGGGCTTTTCCGCTTTCCTTTAGTAAATCGCAACAGCAAAATGCCCATTTTATAGCAGATACTTCACCGCCCACAAAAGGCCCACCCCGGGCACGCCCAGGATGGCGGACACGGGAAGCGTCAGGCCGTTCAGGCCCACGCCCAGGCCCGCCAGCGCCCCCAGCAGGTCCGCCGTGAACAACGCCGCGAGGCCCGACGCGGCGTGCAGCGCCGTCCGGCCCTTCCAGCTCTTCACCTGTCCCGCCAGGGCCCCGGCTCTCCAAATGAACACCAGCCCCACGCCCGCGCACAGGGCCTTCAGCACATTGTCCGGTATGGGAATCATACAGCGTGTCCCCCTTTCCATAAATTGTATTTGCCTTCCGCCGGATTTAGACGTATACTATCCCCAGAGAGAGAAACGCGTATCCATCTCGGGCGGGGGCTTCGGTCCCCGCCTTCTTCTTGCTTTTTTTCTTAAATATGGTATACTGTGGTTATAATTGGTAGATTATGTCCACTTAAACACCAGATGTAGGTATGCGTGAGCGAAGCCCGGTCAGGGCGAGCCGCGCGGCATTCCCGCGCGTCAAAGTCAAAAGCCGCAAAACAACAGGCTTTTGACTTTCTGCCGCCGGGATTCACTCCTGGCGAGCAGTTCATATCATTGAAATGAGGAAACTATGGCAAAGGCAAAGAAGGAAGAATACGGCAACGAATCCATCAGCCAGCTGAAAGGCGCGGACCGGGTGCGCAAGCGCCCCAGCGTCATCTTCGGCTCCGACGGGCTGGAGGGCTGCGAGCACTCGGTGTTCGAGATACTGTCCAACTCCATCGACGAGGCCCGTGCGGGCTTCGGCGACATCATCACCGTCACCCGGTTCGAGGATAAGTCCATCCAGGTGGAGGACTTCGGCCGGGGCTGTCCGGTGGACTACAACGCCGCCGAGGGGCGCTATAACTGGGAGCTGGTGTACTGCGAGCTGTACGCCGGCGGCAAATACGACAACGACGAGGGCGAGAGCTACGAGTACTCCCTGGGCCTGAACGGCCTGGGCGCCTGCGCCACTCAGTACGCCTCCGAGTACATGGACGTGACCGTGTGGCGGGACGGCAGCCGCTACGACCTGCACTTTGAAAAGGGCGAGATCGTGGGCGGTCTCAAGAAGTCCCCCATGGACCGGAAGAAGACCGGCACCACCCACCGGTGGAAGCCGGACCTTGATGTATTCACGGACAACGACATCCCCGAGGAGTGGTTCCGGGACACCCTCCGCCGCCAGGCGGTGGTGAACGCGGGGGTCACCTTCCGCCTGCGCATCCAGCACGGCAGCAAGTTCGAGACCACCGATTATCTCTACGACAACGGCATTTTGGACTACGTGGCGGAGACGGTGGGGGAAAACGGCCTCACCGCGCCGGTGTTCATCGAGGGGTCGCGCCGGGGCCGGGACCGGGAGGACATGGCCGACTACAAGGTGAAGCTCACCGCGGCCTTCTGCTTCTCCAACCGGGTGAATCTGCTGGAATACTACCACAACTCCTCCTGGCTGGAGCACGGCGGCGCGCCGGACAAGGCGGCCCGCCTGGGCTTTGTCTACGCCATCGACGCCTACATCAAGAAGATAGGCAAGTACCAGAAAAATGAGTCCAAGATCTCCTTCCAGGACGTGCAGGACTGCCTGGTGCTGGTGACCAACTGCTTCTCCACCCAGACCAGCTACGCCAACCAGACGAAGAAGGCCATCACCAACCGCTTCATCCAGGAGGCCATGACCGATTTCTTCCGGGAGAAGCTGGAGATCTGGTGCATCGAGCACAAGGCCGAAGCGGACAAAATGGCCGAGCAGGTGCTCATCAACAAGCGCAGCCGGGAGCAGGCGGAGCGCCAGCGGCTCAATATGAAGAAAAAGCTCACCGGCTCCATGGATATCGTGAGCCGTGTGGAGAAGTTCGTGGACTGCCGCAGCCGGGACCCGGAGCGGCGGGAGCTGTACATCGTGGAGGGCGACAGCGCCCTGGGTTCCTGCAAGATGGGCCGGGACGCGGAGTTCCAGGGCATCATGCCCGTGCGGGGCAAGATATTGAACTGCCTGAAGGCCGACTACGGCCGCATCTTCAAAAGCGACATCATCACGGACCTATTGAAGGTCCTGGGCTGCGGCGTGGAGGTGGAAAAGCACGGCAAGGAGCTGAATAACTTCGACCTTGGAAACCTCCGCTGGAACAAGGTGGTCATCTGCACCGACGCGGACGTGGACGGCTTCCAGATACGCACGCTCATCCTCACCATGCTCTGGCGGCTGACCCCCACCCTCATCAAAAAGGGATACGTGTACATCGCCGAGTCGCCCCTTTACGAGATCACCTGCCGGGAGAAGACCTGGTACGCCTACTCCGACGGAGAGAAGAACAAGATCGTGGAGGAGCTGGGCAAGGCCAAGTTCGCCGTCAACCGCTCCAAGGGTCTCGGCGAGAACTCGGCGGAGATGATGTGGCTCACCACCATGAACCCCGAGACCCGCCGCCTCATCCGGGTCATGCCCGAGGAGGCCCAGCGCACGGCCTATTATTTCGAGCTGTTCGAGGGCAACGACCTGGACGGCCGCAAGGAGCACATCGCCAAAGAGGGCTATAAATATCTGGAACTGGCGGACATCTCATAAGGGAGGAGTATCCATGAAAAAGCTCACGAGCATCCTTTTGGTCCTGGCTCTGGTCCTGACCGGGCCCGCGGCCCTGGCCGCGGAGGCGCCCCCGGAGCCGGAAAAAGCAAGCGCCCCCGCGCCGGACTTCGACGCCACGGTCACGGACGCCTTCTCCTATGAGAGCGGCGACGGGCTCACGTTCCGCGTCCCCAAGATCGAGTACGGGGGCGAGGGCATCCAGGCGGTGAACGACGCCATCTGGGCGGACCTGTATGAAGA
This sequence comes from uncultured Oscillospiraceae bacterium, assembly GCA_947631865.1. Classification (GTDB taxonomy): domain Bacteria; phylum Bacillota; class Clostridia; order Oscillospirales; family Oscillospiraceae; genus CAJOIG01. The sequence continues at coordinate 12,918 of CANRNF010000007.1, forward strand.
CCAGCTCTACAGCGAGTACGGGGCCATGACCGCCATCGAAGAGGGCTGGTCCCCGGAGCCCTATCGCGTGAGCTATGAGTGGTCCCTGAACGGGGACGTGCTGAGCCTGCTCACCGTGAGCTCCTACAGCGGGGACTACGACGTCTATTCCGTGTACAACGTGTCCCTGTCCGCCGGGCGGCGGATAGCCGACCATGAGCTGCTGGACGTGCTGGGCATAGCGCCGGAGGATTTCTACGACTTGGCAGGGATGGCGCTGACCAACGCCTTTGAGGAGAGCAACGCGCCCATGCCGGAGGATGAGTTCAAGGCCCAGCAGCGCCAGGCCAACAACGCCGAGGCCAACGTCCGGGCCGTCCGGCCCTACCTGGACGGCAGCGGGGACCTGTGCGTGGTGGCCACGGTGTACGCCCTGGCCGGCGCCGGGCAGTACTACCGGCCTCTGACGATCCTGGAAAGCGGCGAACTCCCGGCGGTCATCACCAGCGCGGGCCTGCCGGAGGAAGCCCCCGCGGACAGCCGTCTGGCATACTTTTTGGAGCGGTGCGACAGCGAAGCCCTCACCCGGACGGATCTTGACGGCTTCGACGCGCAGATGTGCCTCTATGCCCGCAACGGCATATACGCCCGCTCCGGCCGGAAGTTCCTGGACCAGGACCTGCAGCGCTTCTATGAGCAGTTCGACTGGTACGACCCCGCCGTGGAGCCCGCCCAGTTCACCGATAGCATGCTCAACGGCTATCAGGTCAAAAATCTTGCCCTGGTCCTGGCCTACGAGGCGGACATGGGATACTAATTTAAAGGCAGCGTAAGAGAGAATGGCGAAAAAACCGAAAGAACAAAAACCGGTCAAACGGGGCATGGACCCCAACGTGATGGGCCTCAGGGGCGAGGTCATCGACCAGCCCATCACCGACACCCTGGAGCTGAACTTCATGCCCTACGCCATGAGCGTCATCGTCTCCCGGGCCATCCCGGAGATAGACGGGTTCAAGCCCAGCCACCGGAAACTCCTCTATTGCATGTACAAGATGGGCCTTCTGAACGGCGCCCGGACCAAGAGCGCCAACATCGTGGGCCAGACCATGCACTACAACCCCCACGGCGACGCGGCCATCTACGAGACGATGGTGCGCCTTACGAAGGACAACGAGGCGCTGAACGTGCCCTTCGTGGACTCAAAGGGCAACTTCGGCAAGGTCTACTCCCGGGACATGGCCTACGCCGCCAGCCGGTATACCGAGGCGAAGCTGGCCCCCATCTGCGCGGAGCTGTTCCGGGACATCGACAAGGACACGGTAGACTTCGTCCCCAACTACGATAACTCCACCACCGAGCCCAGCCTGCTGCCCACCACCTTCCCCAACGTGCTGGTGAGCGCCAACCTGGGCATCGCCGTGGGCATGGCCAGCCAGATATGCGGCTTCAACCTGGCGGAGGTGTGCCAGACCACCATCGAGCTCATCCGAAACCCGGACCACGAGATCCTCTCCACCCTGCCCGCCCCCGACTTCCCCACCGGCGGCGAGATCGTCTACGACGCCGGCCAGATGGCGGAAATATACCGCACCGGCCGGGGCTCCTTCCCCGTCTGGGCCCGGTGGCGCTATGTGGAAAAAGAGCACATCATCGAGATATACGAGCTGCCCTACACCACCACCGCCGAGGCGGTGATGGACAAGTGCCGGGACCTGATCAAAGAGGGAAAGATCCGCGAGATCGCCGACATGCGGGACGAGACGGACCTGGGCGGCCTGAAGCTGGCCATAGACATCAAGCGAGGCACGGACCCGGAAAAGCTGATGGCGAAGCTCTTTAAGCTCACGCCTCTGCAGGACAATTACCCCTGCAACTTCAACATCCTCATCGCCGGGTCCCCCCAGGTGCTGGGCGTGGGGGACATCCTCACCGAGTGGGTGGCCTGGCGGACGGAGTGCGTCCGGCGGCGGGTGTGGTTCGACATGACCAAAAAGAAGGAGAAGCTCCACCTCTTAGAGGGCCTCAAAGCCATCCTTCTGGACATCGACAGGGCCATCCGCATCATCCGGGAGACGGAGTCCGAGGCCGAGGTGGTGCCCAATCTCATGATCGGCTTCGGCATCGACGAGGTCCAGGCGGATTTCGTGGCGGAGATCAAGCTGCGGAACATCAACCGGGAGTATATCTTAAAGCGCACCGAGGAGACCGCCGCCCTGGCGGAGGAGATCAAGGACCTGGAGGACACCCTCTCCTCCAAGCGGCGCCTGCGCTCCATCATCGTGGACGAGCTCAAGGCCGTGCTCAAGAAGTACCCCTCCCCCCGGCGGACCGGCATCGTCTATGCCCGGGAGATCCAGGACCTGGATGAGGGGCCCGAGCCCGTGGATGACTACCCGGTGCACCTGTTCCTGTCCCGCCACGGGTACATGAAGAAGATCACCCCCCAGAGCCTTCGCATGAGCGGGGAGCAGAAGTACAAGGAGGACGACGGTCTGGGCTGGTACTGGGAGACCACCAACGCCGCGGAGCTGCTGCTGTTCACCGACAGGCAGCAGGCCTACAAGGTCCGCCTGGCCGACTTCGCCGACGGCAAGGCCAGCACCCTGGGCGACTATCTGCCCGGGGCCCTGGGCTTCGACGAGGGGGAGAGCATGGCCGCCGCGGTGCTGTGCGGGGACTACTCCGGGACCATCCTGCTGTTCTTTGAAAACGGCAAGTGCGCCCGCCTGCCCCTTTCCGCCTACGCCACCAAGACCAACCGCCGCCGTCTCACCGGCGCCTACTCCGACAAGAGCCCCCTGGCGGCCCTGCTGCCCCTGGAGGGGGAGCAGGAGATCGCCGTCACCTCGGCGGAGGGCCGGTGTGTGGTGTTCTCCTCGGCGCTCCTGGCCCCCAAGACCAGCCGCACCACCCAAGGCGTACAGGTCATGACCGTGAAAAAGCATCCCCTGGTCAGCGCCCGGTTTTTGGCAGAGACCGCCATCAAGAACCAGTCCCGCTACCGGGTCCGCTCCATCCCCGCCGCCGGCGCGATGCTGACGGACGCGGACAGAGGCGAGGAACAGATGACATTGCTGTAAGAGGCTGACATGGACAAAGTAAAGGCATTTCTCAAAACAGACGGCAAAGCCGTCGTCATCAATCTCATCGGCTGCGCCATCGCGGGCATGAGCTTCTCCTTCTTCACCTATCCCAATAACATCGTCTCCGGCGGGCTCACCGGCGTGTCCCAGATATTGAACCTGCTGCTGGGCCTGCCCGTGGGCGTGATGATCATCGTCATGAACATCCCCCTATTCGTGGTGGCCTGGAAGAAGTTCGGCATCCGGTTCATCGTCTACTCCCTCATCGGCACGGTCTTCTCCAGCGTGGCCATCGACCTTTTCAACGCACTGCACATCACGCTGACCCACGACATCCTGCTGGCGGCGGTGTACGGCGGGCTCCTGAAGGGCCTGGGCTACGGCCTCATCTTCGTGGCCGGCGGCACCAGCGGCGGCACGGACATCCTGTCCCGGCTGCTGCGGCGGAAATACGGCTACATCCAGCTGGGCACCATCGGCCTGGTGCTGGACGCGGTGGTGGTCGTGGCCTTCGCGGTCATCTTCAAGCGCTTCGACGCGGCCATGTACACCATCATCACCATGTTCGTGTCCAGCCGGGTGGTGAACCTGCTGCTGTACGGCACGGCCAATTCCAGCGTGTGCTACATCATCACCACCGCCCCCCGGGACATCGCCCAGGCCATCGGCGCGGCTCTGCACCGGGGCGCCACCCTCCTGAAGGGCGAGGGCGCCTACACCGGCGAGGAGCGGGACGTGGTGCTCTGCGCCGTGAAGCGCCACCAGATCCCACAGCTGAAGAAAATGGTGGGCGACATCGATCGGAACGCCTTCGTCATCGTCACCCAGTCCCACGAGGTGTTCGGCAAGAACTTTCAGGATATTATAAAGACTGATTAAGGGAGGATATAAAATCATGGCGGACATCATCGGCAATCTCAAAAAAAACGGCTTCACCGTCACCGAATTCGACACCAAGGAGGCCGCGGCAGACTATCTGGCGGACAGCATCCACGGCAAGACCGTGGGCATGGGCGGCAGCGCCACCTTGGGGGCCCTGGACATCTACGACAGGCTCCGGGCAGACAACACCGTCTACTGGCACTCTGTGGATAACGGCCCCGACGTGTGCGTCAACGGCATCAACGCCCAGGTGTATCTCACCAGCGCCAACGCCATCTCGGAAGAGGGGTACATACTGAACATCGACGGCCGTGGCAACCGGCTGGCCGCCTCCTCCATGAAAAAGGAGCGGGTCATCTTCGTCGTCGGCCAGAACAAGCTCTCCGGCCCCTTCCCCGAGGCGCTGGAGCGGGCCCGGAACGTGGCCGGTCCCCTGAATGCCAAGCGGCTGGGCAAAAAGACCCCCTGCGCCGTGGACGGTGTCTGCCACGACTGCCACAGCCCCGACCGCATCTGCAACGCCCTGCTGGTCCTGTGGGGCAAGACCATGTGGTGCGACAGCATGGAGGTCGTCCTCATCCGCGAGGATCTGGGGTTCTGACCCGACGGCGCTCCAAGGAGGCAGCGTCCCTCGAACGAACATTGTTGAGCGAAGCGAAACCGTTCGCGAGAGATGCTGTCGACGCAGGGAGCGCCTTTGCCGAGGTAGGCAAGTTTTAATCCCATTTTAATTTCCCTTCCATGCCCTTTTAAAAATACCGTGCTATGATACGGCCAGAATCAAGACAAGGAGGTATCGCCATGGAACGGTATGAAATGGCGGAACTGCTGAGCCAGAAGGCGGGCGTCTCCCTGGAGGAGGCCCGTCAGGCTCTGGAAGAAAACGATTGGGACATGCTGGACGCCATGGTGGCCCTGGAGCGGGCCCACAAGACGGCGGACGGCGGCGTCCATGTGGAGACCGGCGGGGAGGAGGCCCCCGGCGTGAAGCCGGTGAAAAATACGGGCTCCGACGGCCCCGGCCTTTTCAGCAACGGCTTCGCGGCCCTCTGGGACTATGTGAAGAAGCTGTTCCGCATCCTGCTGGACAACGACTTCGTGGTCCTGCGCCACGACAAGCAGATCATGGCCTTCCCGGTGCTGGTGCTGGTGGTGCTGCTGTTCGCCAGCTTTGGGCTCATGCTGGTGGTGCTGCTGGCGGGGCTGTTCCTGGACTGCAGGTACCACTTCGCCGGGCGGCAGCTGGGCCAGGAGGGCGTCAACGCCGCCATGGACAAGGTAAGCGACCTGGCCGGGAACATCAAGCAGTCCATCCAGAACGCCGGCGAGGACAAGCATGACGACCAATAACATCACAGGGGACGGGGTTTCCCGCCCCTGTTCTTTTTCCGGGAGGTGAGCGTATGGCGGCGAAAATACTGATCGTGGAGGATGAGTCGGGCATCGCCCGGTTTTTGGAGCTGGAGCTCACCCACGAGGGCTACGCCGTGGACAAGGCTGCCGACGGCCGGACGGGCCTGGCCATGGCTCTGGCGGGACACTACGATCTCATGCTCCTGGACGTGATGCTCCCCGGCCTCAATGGCTTGGAGGTGCTGCGCCGTCTCCGGGCGGAGTCGGCCATGCCCGTCATCCTGCTCACCGCCCGGGACGCGGTGATGGACAAGGTCAGCGGCCTCGACATGGGCGCCAACGACTACATCACCAAGCCCTTCTCCATCGAGGAGCTGTTGGCCCGCATCCGGGCGGCCCTCCGGTCCGGCGGGCTGGAAAAACGGGAGGATAACGCCCTCTCCTGGGGCGCATTGGTCCTGGACCCAGCCCGGCACACCGTGGCCTATGACGGGGAGCCCATCCGTCTGACCTACAAGGAATTTGCCCTCCTACAGACCCTTCTGGAGGCCCGGGACATCGTCCAGACCCGGGAGATGCTCCTGGAGAAGGTCTGGGGCTACGACTACGTGGGGGAGACCAACGTGGTGGACGTGTACATCCGCTATCTGCGGCAGAAGATCGACGACCCCTTCCATGTAAAGCTCATCCACACCGTCCGGGGCATGGGCTACGTCATCAAGGGTGACGGGTCATGAGCCGCAATACCAGCCGCACCACCTCCATCGCCCGGCGCATCGCCTGGAGCCAGCAGTGGAAAAAGCTGTGGCGCATCCTGTGGCAGACGGCGGCGCTGTTCGCCGTGGCTGTGGTGGCGTGGTGCGCGGCAGCGGCCCAGGCAGCGGGCGTGCCCCTTATCCACGGCACAGAGTTCTATATGCAGATGGCCGACGACAGCCATCACACCGTCTCCGACGTGGTGCTGCCGGATCCCGGCACCGCCCTGCATCTTTTGCAGCACGGCGGCGAAAACCCCTGCGCCGGCGACGTGCTGTTCCACGCGGGGGATACGGTGGTGCAAATGGGCGGCTTCCTCTTCTGGCTGGGCTTCGCCCTGGAGTGCCTCACGGCGGCGCGGCTGGCCTGGTGGCTTCTCAGCTGCCTCTGGGCCACCCGGCGCATCCGCCGGTATCTGCGGCCCATCGACGACATCGCCCAGGTGACGGAGAGCATCTCCGCCCAGGGCTTCGACGAGAGCAAGTTCCACTCCCTGGAGGAGGCCATCGACCACCTGGGGGTGGCCTCCCCCGACGAGCAGCTCCGGGTAGGGGACGACGACCTGGCCGGCCTGGAGACAGCGGTGAACAACCTCATCGTGCGCATGCACGAGGGCTACCGCCAGCAGGTCCGCTTCGTGGACGACGCAAGCCACGAGCTGCGCACGCCCATCGCCGTCATCCAGGGCTATGCGGACATGCTGGACCGCTGGGGCAAGACGGACGAGAAGGTGCTGAACGAGTCCATCCGGGCCATCCAGACCGAGGTGGCCCACATGAAGGCCCTGGTGGAGCAGCTTCTGTTCCTGGCCCGGGGCGACGCGGGCCGCCAGGAGCTGAACATGCAGGACATGGATCTGGCCGTCCTGGTGCGGGAGGTCTGGGAGGAGAGCCGGATGATCGACCCCAGCCACGAGTACGCCGTGGACGCCCCTGCGCCTGTGCCCGTCCGGGGAGACGAGGCCCTTTTGAAGCAGGCGGTGCGCATCCTGGTGGACAACGCCTGCAAATACTCCTCCATCGGTACCCGCATCACCCTCCGGGCCTACCGGGACGGGGCGAATGCCTGCGTGGACGTGCAGGACAACGGCATCGGCATCGACCCCCAGGACGCGCCCCGGATCTTCGACCGGTTCTACCGCGCCGACGCCGCCCGAAAGACGGACGACAAGGGCAGCGGCTTAGGGCTGTCCATCGCCAAGTGGATCGTCACCCGCCACGGCGGCCGCTTCTCCGTCCGCTCCTACGAGGGGGTGGGCACCCGAGTCACCATCCTCCTGCCCGCCGAATTAAAAAAGACTTAAAACACGCCCCAGCCGGTCCGTGTTATGATATCCGACGCGGAGGAAAAGCTTTACCCTCTCCTTTACCGCTCTCTTTACAGCGGGACGGTACGCTGTCTTCCAAAGGGTGACGAAACTGTAAGGGGATTGTAATATCATTCCGATTGCGCTATAGCGCGTATTTTGATAAAATAGTGACGATAACAGTTTGAAGGAGACGGCATGGGTCCTCCTCTGAAAAAGCTCATCCCCCGGGAAGGCTGGAAACCGCTGCTGGCGGCGTTCCTCTTCCAGTGTCTGGTCTACAGCGGCACCCGGCTTCTGAACGCCCCCTGGCGCCATTGGGACATGACCACCGCCCTGGACCGGGCCATCCCCTTTTGGCCCTGGACGGTGGCCATATACGCCAGCGCATTTCTCTTCTGGTTCGTGAACTACAACCTGGCCGCAGGCGCGGGCGGGGACAGAGCTTGGCGGTTTTTGACGGCGGACATCCTGGCCAAGGCGGTGTGCCTCGTGATATTCCTGGCGCTGCCCACCTCCAATGTGCGCCCCGCCCTGGCGGCGGACGCGCCTCTGGGCTGGGCCATGCGGTTCATCTGGGCCATGGACACGCCGGACAACCTGTTTCCCTCGCTCCACTGCCTGAACAGCTGGCTTTGCTGGGCGGCGCTCCGGGGCCGGGGGGATGTCCCCCGGGGATACCGGGTCTTCTGCCTGGTGTATGCCCTCGCCATATGCGCGTCCACCCTGACTACATACCAGCACGTGCTCGCGGATGTGGCGGGCGGCATCGCTCTTGCGGAGCTCAACTGGCAGCTCGCGGGCCGGACCGGGCTCAGCCGGGCGTACCGGCGGCTGTGGGAAAGAAAGAAGCAACACGCCTCCCCTGTGTAAGAGGCCTAAGAACGATGAAAGGAAGCCGCCGATGGCAAAAGACAATCGCAAAAAGATCCTCGGGAACGGCCTTCTGTTCGCGGCCATCCTGGCGCTGACCATATACGCGGTGTTCCGGGGCGAGGACATGAACGCCGTGGCCGAGGCCATCCAGTCCTGCGACGTCCGCTGGCTGGCGCCGGCGTTGGGCTGCGTGGTGGTGTTCATCGGCGGCGAGGCGGTCATCCTGAGGCTGCTGCTGGGCTCCGGAGGCCTTCATCTGGGCCTTTTCCGCTGCTTTCTGGTCTCCTCGGCGGGATTCTTCTTCTCCGCGGTGACCCCCTCTGCCGGGGGCGGCCAGCCCATGCAGGTCTATTTCCTCCGCCGGGAGAAGATCCCCGTGCCCATCGCCACGGTGACCCTCATGGCAGTGACCATCACCTACAAGCTGGTGCTCATCATCACGGGCTTCGCCCTGGTCCTGTTCCAATACGACGTTCTCGTGTCCCGCTTCGGGCACATGACCTTCCTCTTCTGGGGCGGTCTCGCCATCACCACGGGCTTCACGGCCCTGCTGCTTTTGCTGGTGTTCCACCCCCACATGGCCCGGCGGCTGGCGGATAAGGCCCTGGGCCTGCTGGAGCGAATGCACATCCTGCGCCATAATATGGAGGCCCGGCGGGAGAAGCTACTGCGCGCCATGGACGACTACCACGAGACGGCGGCCTATTTCAAGACCCACATGGGCCTCATGGCCCTGGTCCAGGCCATCACCTTCGTGCAGCGCTACGCCCTGTTCACGGTGCCCTGGCTGGTATACAAAGCCTTCGGCCTCACCGGCCACAGCTGGCTGGCCATCGCCACCCTCCAGGCGGCCATCCAGGCGGCGGCGGACATGCTCCCACTGCCGGGGGGCATGGGCGTGACCGAAGGGCTGTTCCTCACGGTCTTTGAGCCCATTTTTGGCGCCGTCACCCTGCCGGCCATGGTCCTGAGCCGGGGCACGGATTTCTACTGCCGGCTGCTGCTTTCGGCGGTGTTCACGGCCCTGGCGGCCCTGGTGCTGGGCCGGCACAGAGTTTCCCCGGAAAAGGAGGCGAGCGCGTGATCGGCATATATGACTACACAGTCTGGATGACCTACGCAAGTCTCGTGTCCTCCCTGGCCGGCATGATCCTGGCCAGCATGGGCCACGTCCGCTGGGCGCTGGCGTGCCTCGCCCTGTCCGGCCTTCTGGACGCCTTCGACGGGAAGGTGGCCCGGACAAAAAAGGACCGCACCGACGCGGAGAAGGCCTTCGGCGTGCAGATAGACTCCCTGTGCGACATCGTCTGCTTCGGGGTGCTGCCCGTGATCACCTGCATGCACCTGGGGATGCACTCGATCTGGGCCATCGCTATCCTGTGCTTCTACTGTCTCGCCGGCCTCATCCGGCTGGCCTGGTTCAACATCACCGCTGACGCGCCGCCCCGGCCCGACGGCAAGAAATATTACCAGGGCATGCCCATCACGTCCATCGCTGTGATCCTGCCCATCTTCTACGCCATCGGTACCCTGGCTCCCAATTTCTTCGCCAGGGGGCTTCCGGTGGTCATGCTGGCCACGGGGGTGCTCTTCATCCTGCGCTTCCCCTTCCGCAAGCCCAGCACGAAGGAGCTGCTGCTCCTCATCGCCGCGGTGGGCGCCGCCACTCTCTACATCCTGGCCTGCCACCGGTGGGGCGGCATCTTCCCATGGCAGTGGGTGCTGCGCCGGGTGCCCGTCCGATGAGGGCGGCGGAATTTCTCTACGGTACGGCCCCGGGGCGCGTTCTGCTCCGGGGCCTGTGCCGTCCCTGGTTCTCCAAACTGGGGGGCGCGGTGCTGTCCACCCGCCTGTCCGCCCTGGCGGTGGGACCCTTCATCCGGGCCCACGGTATCGACATGAGCGACTGCCCCCGGAGCAGATTTGCCTCCTTCAACGACTTCTTCACCCGCACCCTGCCGCCGGAGGCCCGGCCTGTGGACCCGGACCTGGCAGCGTTCATCAGCCCCTGCGACGGGCGGCTCTCGGTCTGGCCCATCGACGGGGCAGGCCGCTTTCCCGTGAAGGGCACGGACTACACTCTGGCGGGGTTATTGCGGGATGAGACCCTGGCGGAGCGGTTCCGGGGCGGGCTCCTCTGGCTTTTCCGCCTGTCCCCGGAGGACTACCACCGGTACATCTGGACCGCGGACGGGACGGCGGGGGAGCTGGTGCGCATCCCCGGGGTGCTCCACACCGTCCAGCCCCTGGAGAAAGGACAGCGGCCGGTGTACCACGAAAACACCCGGCAGTACCGCCTTCTGGAGACCGCCTTCGGGACTATGGCGGTCATGGAGGTGGGGGCCCTGCTGGTGGGGAAGATAGAGGACCGGCCCCTGGAAAACCCCGTGGTCCGGGGCACGGAAAAAGGCAACTTCGCCTTCGGCGGTTCCACGACCATTCTGGTGACGGAAAAAGACGCTGCCGAACCGCTGCCCTCTATCCCCCTCCGCGGCGAAGAAACGCCGGTAAAGCAGGGACAACGAGTGGGGACGATCAAATAAGCCTCGCCAAACCCGACGCGTGGCGGGTCAGCGACGAGCGGCAGCAGACTGTGCCGGAGGGAACACAATGACGGAAGTATATCGTCGGTGTGACTGGAGGTACAGGATGTGACGCGAGGAGCAAAAGCGCTAACTTACGTGGTGCCATGGCGCTCCCTGCGTCGACAGCATCCCCCGCGAACGGTTTCGCTTCGCTCAACAATGATGGGGGTCCCCACGGGAGCCCAGCGAAGCGGGTCCCGTGGGGAGAGGAGGAGCGCGGGAGCGGGCGGATGCTGCCGGCTTTGCCGGCGGCGTAGCTTAGCGAACGCCGCGACGACGAGACACTGCCTCCTTGGAGCGCCGTCGGCATGCGCATTTACCCGACGTGTGGCAGGCCAGGCCGCCCTGGTACCGGGCCGTCCACATAGAAAAAATGGCCGCTGCTTTCGCAGCGGCCATTTTTTGTTGTTTGAGGTTTTTTAGGCCTTCTTGGCCTTCTTAGCCTGCTTGGAGAAGGTGCCGATGCCCTCGATGATGAGGAAGATGGCCAGGATGACCATCGCCACAGCGATGACCAGCTGGAACCAGTTGCCCCACTCGGTGCCGGCGAAGCAGATGGTGATCAGGCTCTTGATCTTGATGACCAGGAAGGTCAGGGTAGCGACCAGCATGAAGATCATGGGGATGAAGAACATCTTGTTGTTCTTGCCGATGTTGCCCAGCCAAGCGGCCACGGCCATCAGAGCAAGACCAGCCAGCAGCTGGTTGGCAGCGCCGAACAGGCCCCAAATGGCGCTCAGGCTCATGCCGCCCAGGTAGCAGCCCACGACGACCATGAACACGGTGCCGGTCAGGGGGTGAGCCAGGAACTTGCGGGCGCCCTTGGCGTCCTTCCAGGTGGCCTCGCCGTCCTTCAGGAACAGCTCGGTGAACATGAACCGGCTCAGACGAGTGCCGGTGTCCAGGCTGGTCAGGGCGAACACGGACACGGCCAGGGTCAGCAGCGTGTAGACCACGTTGTAGACATGGCTGGCGGTATCCAGGCTGAACATGGAGGCGATGCCGGTGGCGAAGGCCACGGCGGGGGAGCCGAACTTACCATCAACGTAATCCTGGAAGACCATGCCAACGGCGATCAGGGACACGACGCCCAGAGCGGACTCGATGAGCATGGAGCCGTAGCCGATGGCCTTGGCGTCCTTCTCGTTGGCCAGCTGCTTGGAGGAGGTGCCGGTGGAGATCAGGGAGTGGAAGCCGGAGCACGCGCCGCAGGCCACGGTGATGAACAGGGCCGGGAACAGGCCGCCCAGGCTGGTGGACCAGCCGGTGAAGGCGGGCAGCTCGAAGGTGGCGGTCTTGTCGCCGGTGAAGGCGGAGAAGAAGATGCCGATGATAGCCACGCCCATCATGGCGTACAGCAGGAAGCTGGACAGATAGTCACGGGGCTGCAGCATGATCCACACAGGGATCAGGGAGGCCACGGCGATGTAGGCACCGATCAGGATGATCCAGGTGGTGCGGCTCATAGCCAGGCCGAAGTTCAGGCCGACCCAGATGGCGGCCACGATGCCGATGATGCCGATGATGGTGGCGGGCACGGTGCCCAAGCCGGCCTTGTTGGTCAGCAGGCCATAGATGATGGCCAGGACGATGAACAGGACGGACACCATAGCGGTGGTCTCGTTGCCGGTCACGGCGTCGCCGGTGGTGAAGCCGGTGGCCTCGGACATGAAGGTGCCGGCCACGACGTTCACGAAGGAGGCGATGACCATGATGAGCACCAGCAGGGCGAAGAGGATGAACAGCTTCTTGGCCCGGTCGCCCATGGAGGTCTTGATGATCTCGCCGACGGACTTGCCTTCGTTACGGATGGAGGCGAACAGAGAGCCGAAGTCCTGCAGGCCGCCGAAGAAGATACCGCCAATGACGCACCACAGGAACACAGGGAGCCAGCCGAAAACGGAGGCCTGGATCGGTCCATTGATGGGGCCAGCGCCCGCAATGGACGAGAAGTGGTGACCCATCAGGACGGCGGGCTTGGCGGCGACGTAGTCCACGCCGTCTTCCATCTCCACCGCAGGGGTCTTTCTGCTGGGGTCGATGCCCCACTGCTTTGCCAGCCAGGAGCCATAGGTCACATAGCCGATGACGAGCAAAACGATTGCCGCGAGGATGATAAGTACTGCAATCATAATAACTCTCCCTACCTTTGATTTGAAATATTGCGAAAGAGCTTCTTCAGCTCCCGGCCCAGGCGGTTATAGGCCAGGGTGCCGGAGGAAGTCTCTAGTGCAACCGCGCGATAATTGCTCCAGCCCTGCAGACGGTAGCTGTAGCTCTTGTAGTGCTTCAGCTTTTTCACCGCCGACATGACTTCGGGGTCGATGTGGTCCGCCAGGACGATAAGGGTCACGTCGGAGTTGCGGTGGGCGCTGTGGGGCTTCACGAAGCTCAGGCCCCGCTCCCAGGCGGCGGCGTCCAGCTCCATGAGCTTGGCCATGTCCACGCTCTCCTCCGCGGCGAAGTAGACATACTCGTGGGAATCCGCCTCGGAGATGCGGGCGCTCTTGACCAGCACGTACGTCTCCCCGTGGGAGTGGAAGCGGGCCTCCGCCGCGAAGGGGGGCTCCACATCCTCCCGGATGACGTCGTAGTATCGGACATAGGAGCGCAGGAGCTTCTCCAGGGCTTCTGAGGCTGTCATATCTTCACCCGTTTAAAAGAAAAAATTATGAGCAAATTGTGAACACATTCAATCAACGATATTCTAGCGCCAAAGTATGAAAAGTGCAAGCCTTTTTTCCGGAAAAACGCTCGAAAAAACCAGGAAATTTGTCACTCCTGGGTGGTTTCAGGGGCTGGACGGCCGAATTCCGCCTCCGGGACCCGCTGCTTCAGCTCCTCCATGAGGATCTGGGCGGCCTTTTTGCCGGGCAGCTGGATCTGGGCCAGCTCCCTGTCGTCCGCTCCGCAGACCACCAGGTGCTCGATCTCGAAGTCCCCCTTGCCGCAGCACAGCTTCGCCGGCACGGCCAGCACCCGCCGGAACATGCGGTGGATGTCGTGGTAGGGGATGTAGTAGGTCTTCAGGCCGGTCTTGACGAACAGCCGCAGCTCGCCCATCTTCACCTTCCCGATCTCCCGGGCAGTCTTGTACTCCTTGTTCAGCTCTTCCTCGTCCACAGGGACGATGGCCTCATCCAACGGATAGAATTTCATGGTGTCTCCTTTCCCATATCTGCATCGTATGACAAGCTCAGGTTAAATAGTATATACGCTGTTTTCTCAGGACTTCCTGCGCCACACACCGGAGGCGAACAGGGTCAGCACCGGGAAGATCTCCAGCCGGCCCAGGAGCATGCACAGGCTCAGCACCAGCTTGGACCCGCCGCTCCAGATGGCGAAGTTCCCCGTGGGGCCCACCAGGGCGAGACCGGGGCCGATGTTGGAAAGGCAGCTGATGACGCTGGTGAAGGTGGTCTCCAGATCGTAGCCCTCCAGGCTCAAAAGCAGGAACGCCATCAGGGCCAGGAAGGTGTAGAGGATGTAGTAGACCATGGTGTTGCGGATGGCGTCGCTGTCCAAAGCCTCCCCGTCCAGGGTCACCCGGCTCACGGACCGGGGGAAGAGGAGCTTTCGCACCTCCGCCAGGATGGCCTTGCCCACGATCACGAGACGGGCCACCTTCGTGCCGCCGCCGGTACTGCCGGCGCAGGCGCCCAGGAGCATCAAAAGCACCAGCAGCGCCCGGGAATAGCTGGGCCACAGGTCGAAGTCCGCCGTGGCGAAGCCGGTGGTGGTGATGATACTGGACACCTGAAAGAAGGAATAGCGCAGGGACTGGAGGAAGCCGTCGTACAGGTGCATGATGTTCAGGGCGATGGTGACAGTGGCCGCCGCCACCACGAACAGATACAGCTTCAGCTCCTGGCTCTTCAGGCTCTTCAGAGACCGCTTGACAAGAATAAGATAGTAGAGGTTGAAGTTCACGCCGAACAGGACCATGAACACGCCCACCACGATATCCACATAGGCGCTGTTATAGGCGCCGATGCTGGCGTTGCGCACGCCGAAGCCGCCTGTACCGGCGGTGCCGAAGGCGGTGGTCAGCGCGTCGAACCAGCCCAGGCCCCCGCACATGAGAAGCACGGTCTCCACGGCGGTCATCACCAGGTAGATGACGTACAGCGCCCGGGCGGTGGAGCGCATCTTGGGCATGAGCTTGCCCTTCACGGGGCCGGGCACCTCCGCCCGGAGCAGGTGCATGGAGTGCTCGTCGTCCGTGGGCAGAACGGCCATCATGAACACCAGCACGCCCATACCGCCCACCAGGTGGGAGAAGCTGCGCCAGAACAGCACGCCCTTGGGCACCACCTCCACCGCGGGCAGTACGCTGGCGCCGGTGGTGGTGAAGCCGGAAATGATCTCGAACAGGGCGCTGATGTAGTTGGGGATGGCCCCGGAGAAAACGAAGGGGAGCGCCCCCACCAGGGAGATGACCACCCAGCTCAGGGTCACGGACACGAACCCCTCCCGGGGGTGGAGCGTGCCCGTGTGCCGGCGGCCCAGCAGGAACAGCAGTCCCGCCCCAAGCAGGGCGATGAGGATGGTCAGCAGAAAGGGCGTCAGGCTCTCGTGGTAGACGGCCGCCACGGCCATGGGGGCCAGCAGGAGCCCCGCCTCGATGGCCAGCACCCGGCTCAGGATGCTGGATATGATCCGGTAATTCACGCCCTTACCCTCTCAGTATATCTTCCAGCCGGGTCATACCCCGGCGGGTAGTCACGGCCAGGACGCTGTCCCCGGGGGCGATGGCGTCGCTGCCGCCGGGGATGAGGCACCGGCCGCTGCGGATGATGGCCGCCACCAGCACGTCCTCCCGGGTGGGCAGGTCCTTGAGGGCCACGCCCACGCAGGGACTGGCCTCACCGGCCCGGAACTCCAGCACCTCCAGTTTCCCGTCCAGGATGCGCCGGACCATCTCCACGCCGCCGGTACCGCTGGCGTTGTCCATGCTGCGCACGTACTGGAGCACCAGCTGGGCGGTGATGTTCCGGGGCTGGACCGGCTCCTCCAGGCCGAAGGACTCGGCCAGGGAGCTCAGGTGGTCCTCGTTCACCTTGGCGATGGCCTTGGGCACCCCTGCGGAGCGGGCATAGGCGCCCAGGATGATGTTGATCTCGTCGGAGCCGGTGATGGCCACCAAGGCGTCCATGCCCCGCAGGCCCTCGTCCTCCAGCACCTCCGGACGGGAGCCGTCGGCGCATATCACGTCCGCCTTGGGCAGTAGGTCCTTGATGGCGTCGCACTTGTCCGGGTCGCTCTCTACGAGGCGCACCCGGATGCCCATGCTGAGGAGCTGGCGGGTCAGGTAGATGCCCGCGTGGCCGCCGCCCACGATCATCACGCTCTTGGCGCCCTTTTTGAAGATGGCCATGGCCTTGAAGAAGGCGTGTATCTCCCGGGGCGCGCCCACCACGTTCACGCTGTCGCCGGCCTGGAGGACGAAGTCGCCGCCGGGGATATGGACCTGGTCGCCCCGTCGCACGGCGCATATCAGAGTACCACGGTCATACCGGCCGTGGAAGTTCTTCAGCATCATGCCGCACAGGGGGTTGTCCTCCGCCAGCCGGAACTCCACCAGCTCCGCCTGGCCCTTGGCGAAGGGCTCCACCTTCGCCGCCGAGGGGAAGCGCAGCACACGGCTGATCTCCTGGGCCGCCGCCTGCTCGGGGTTGATGGTCATGGACAGGCCCAGCTCCTCCCGCAGGAAGATGACCGCCTCGTAGTGGTCCCGGCTGCGGACCCGGGCGATGGTGTGCTTTACTCCCAGCTTCCGGGCCATCATGCAGCAGAGGATATTGGATTCATCGGAGTTGGTGGCGGCGATGAGCAGATCCGCCGTGGCCGCTCCCGCCAGGCGCAGCAGCTCCAGGTCCACGTTGCCGGTGATGGTGATGGCGTCCAGGGTGGTGTTCACCAGACTGATCCGCTCGCTCTTCCGGTCGATGACCGTCACATCGTGGCCCTCCCGGGTCAGATATTGGGTCAGGGTGAAGCCGATCTTTCCCGCGCCCACAACGATAATATTCATAGGCTCCTCACAAAATGGGACAAAATCCCGCTATTTTGACAGATACATCATATCACCAGCCTCCCGCCCCGTCAAGGTGCTTGTGAACGGGCGGCGAACGTGCTATACTGGTGCGCATGGGCATTTCCACGCCCCGCACACGCGCATAAAGGAGGCACCTATGAGAACACGTATCCTCGCCGCGCTGCTGTGTCTGGCCCTCATGGCCGGGCTGCTGATGGGCTGCGGCTCCAACAAGATACAGACCCTGGACGACCCGGCCCAGGAGGCCACGGAGGCCCCTGCCCAGGCCACGAATGAGCCCGAGGCGGAACCCACCGACGAACCGGAGGCGGAAGCTGCGGAGGGACCGGAGACAGAGGCTGCGGACGAGCCGGAAACGGAAGCCGCGGACGAGCCGGAGGCCACAGACGAACCCGAGCCCACCGCCACCCCTGTTCCCGGCCTGGGGCCGGAGGCCTATGAGCCCGACACGGTGGTGGCAACCTTCAACGGCCGGGACGTGACCTGGCGGGAGTATTACTACTGGCTGAGCTACTTCGTGACCTACACGGGGTATCTGTCCAGCATGGGCATGTTCACCTTCAACGGCTGGGACGCCAGCGACATCACCCCCGACGCGGCCAACGCCGACGTGGTCCGCCTCAGCGCCTGGAACCGGGTGACCCAGTACTGTGCCGTGGAGGACCTGGCCCAGGAGCTGGGCCTCTCTCTGGACGAGGACGACCTGGCCCAGGTATCCGCCCGCTTTGAGCAGGACGCGGACAGCTACGGCGACGGGGACGGGGAGTGCACCGAAAACGAGGTGACCGCCTATGAGGGGTACCTCGGCACCCTGTTTATGGACCGGGACCTCTACCAGCGGATGGACGGGGACGACCTGCTCTACCAGAAGGCCTTCGTCTCCCTCTACGGCGAGAACGGCGCGGACTACCCCGACGAGGACGCCCTGGCCTACGGCGAGGCCCAGGGGCTCATGAGCTGCAAGCACATCCTGCTCATGAGCGTGGACTCCTCCACCGGCGAGGATCTGTCTGAGGAGGAGCAGGCGGAGAAGAAGGCGAAGGTGGACGAGCTCTACGACCAGCTGGCCGCGGTGCAGGACGACCCGGAGGCTCTGGAGAGCCTCTTCGACGAACTGATGGAGGCCAACTCCGAGGACACGGGTCTGGCCGCCTATCCGGACGGCTACCTCTTCGTCCCCGGCACCATGGTGCCGGAGTTCGAGGACGCCTGCACGGCCCTGGAGGACTACGGCCTTTCTGAGCCCGTCCAGTCCAGCTACGGTTGGCACATCATCCTGCGGCTGCCGGTGGACCCGGACGCTGTCCCCATGAACAGCCAGGCCAGCCTGCGCACCGCCGCCGCGGACGCCGATCTCATGACCCGCCTGGGCCAGATCGTCACCGACGCGGAGGTGGTCTGGAACGGCGATTTTGAGACCATCGATATCGGCGAGATCTTCGGCGAGGCGCTCTACTAAGCCAGAAGAGCACAAAAAGGCCTGCTGCAAATGATGCAGCAGGTCTTTTTCTATATGGAAGCCTCCCTCTGACGAGGGAGGTGGCGCGGCGCCAGCCGCGACGGAGGGAGAGATAGACGATTTCCCTCCCTCAGTCGCCGCCAAAGGCGGCGACAGCCCCCTCGTCTGAGGGGGCCGCAATATGCCGCAATATGGTAAATTATCCTATTCTTGAGTATCGTCCGTAGACACGCCCATGTATTCCGAGAGCATCATGTTCTGGGCCTTGGCCTCCTTGTAGAGGGCGCCGTAATCGTACTCGATGGCCCCCACCAGATTCTCTGCCACGCCCAGAGAGCCGTTGCCGTACCAGAGCATGTATCCGCCGGGCACGCCCGCGTCGTAGATGCCCAGGATCTCCCGCTGGATGGCTGCGCCGTTGTACTTATAGTCGCTGTCGTCCCAGGTCTGCAGCCAGGTCCGCACCACGGCGGGGCTGGCGCATTCCTGCTGCCGGTCAAAGACGTGCAGGGACCAGTTGTGCAGCATGAGATAGGGCCGCTTGTAGGGGATGACCCAGCGGGCGTTTTCCTGATACCGGCCGAAGTGGTCCGGATAGGGCATGCCGCTGATCACGTCCACCACCGTGCTGATGGCGGGCCAGTACTGGCCGTAGGGGGCCACATAGTCGTTGGCCACCTCGCCGAACACGTCCGCTCCCACATAGACCCCGTGCTCATGGAGCACGTCGCAGGCGTAGGTGAGAAACCGCTGGATGGCCTGGGCCATGGATTCGCCCAGGGCGTTTTTCAGGTCCAGGAAGCCCTCCTTCTGGTTGTCCTGGATGTAGTCGGGGAAGCGGACATAGTCGAACTGGATCTCGTTGAGGTCGAACAGGTCCGCCGCCTCCGCGGCGAAGCCCACCTTCATCTTCCACACGTCCCGGCAGAAGGGGGAGGGCCAGGAGCTGCCGCTCATGGTCTTGGGCAGGCCGGAGGCGTCAGTGATGGCCCACTCGGGCCGGGCGTTCGCCAGGGGATCGTCCCGGAAGGTGGTGACGCGGCCGATGACGTAGTAGCCCGCGTCCCGGAGGGTCTTAACCACTTCGGCGAAGCCCTCCACGGTGTTGAAGGGGTGGTACTCGTCCATGATACCGTACTGGGCGACCCAGTCGGACTCGTAGGCCATCTCCACGCCGTCGTTCAGGGTGATGACGAAGGCGTTGATGGCGGTATCCTTCGCCAGGTCCAGATAATCGTCCACCATGTCCATGGTGGCCTGGCTGGCGGCTATGTACAGGGCGTACACGTTCTCAGGCATCTCGTTGCCCTCGTCGGCGAAGTCGCCCTTGTCATGGGCCCAGTAGTCCAGACCGCCGGCGTTGCCGCCGCCCCAGCTGGCCTCGCCCCGGTACTCGTGTATGTCGTAGCCGTCGGCGCCGATCCACACGTCCATGGCGTCGCCGTAGTCCAGCACCACGTACTCGGACTTGATCCAGCCGAATTCGTCGCCCATTTTCACGTGGTACTTATTGACGGTGCCATCGGGCTTGAAGTAGTCGTAGCCCACCACACGCAGGAGCGTGCCCTTCTGCACAAGGCTGCCCAGCTCGATGCCGTCCGCCTCCTGCAGAAGGTTCACCGGCGTGCGCACATACAGCTGTGTCTCCTGCATGAGCTCGGATTGGTCGTCGGTGATATTGGCGCAGGGGATATAGCCTGTCCGGCCGTTATAATAGATGTGGTAATACTCCTCGTTTGACTCGGTGAGGAAGGGCTCCCAGCTCTCCAGCTGCACCTGGGTGCCACGGCCGAACTGGTCCACTACGGCGAAGCCCTCGTTATAGAAGGGCGCGGTGAGCTCGCCTTCCCCCACCATCACATAGGCCTGGATGGGGTCGGCAAAGCCCTCGCCGTTCTCCGGTCCCTCCCCGCTCCGATGGCCGCGGAAGTTCAGAAACAGCGTGCTGCTCAGGGCAAACACCGCCAGCAGCGCCGCCACCAGGAGCATCTTCCGCCCCGGCGACAGATAGCGCGTCCTTCTTTTTTTCTTGGGAGCACGGGCCATTTTTATGCCTCCTGGGATCCAAATCCCATAAAAGGATACCATAAATGGCCCAAAATAGCAAGTATGTGGGGGATCGCACCCATATATTGGGTAAAAACTCCCTGGTTGAATACAATAGAGTGTATAGCAATTTACATAACGTAGTTTTGAAGTTTTTTCCAAAAAAATGATCCCGGCCCATGGACCAAGAGGGCCCCGCCCACGGGGCCCTCTTACTTTTAAGGTCCTTACGCCAGGATGGGCTGGAGCTGCCGGCCCTCGGCCGCCGCTCGGACGGCGGGGACGATGAGCTCGTAGCGGCAGCTGAGACTCATGGGCTTGGCGGCCGGGTCGTCCTGGCCGAAGGGGACGAAGTAAATGTGTTTGCGGGCAAGGAGCCGGCCTATGTTCTCCGCGGAGCCGGCAAGGCCGTCGTTGGTGGACACGCCGATGACCACGGGCTTGCCATTTCTCAGATGGCCCTTGGCGGCCATGGTCACGGCAGTATCGGTGACGCCCCGGCTCAGTTTGGCCAGAGTGTTGCCCGTGCAGGGCACGATGGCCAGCACGTCGATGCGGTTCTGGGGCCCCAGGGGCTCCGCCCCGGCGATGGACGTGACGGGGGCGCGGCCTGTGGCCCTTTCCAGCCTCGCCATCCAGTCGGCGCCAGGTCCGAAGCGGCTGTCCTTCTGGGCGTTCTCGCTGAATATGGGCAGCACGTCGAATTCCTCACACAGAGCAGGCAGCACCTTCTCCAGCTTTTCAAAGGAGCAGTAGGAGCCGGTGAGGGCCAGCCCCAGACGCAGTTTATCTTCCATTATCCTCTTCCTCCTCGATCACACGATAGATAGCCTCCGCCATCACATCGGCGGCGGCCTTTGGGGCGTAGAGCCCCGGCAGGCCCGGGGCCTTCAGCACCGGCGCGTCCGAGGCCCAGCCCCCCGGCGCGCTGGCCAGGTCGATGCACAGGGCCCCGCAGTAGTCCCCCTCCAGCACCGGCGCGGGGATGGTGTTCACCACCGCGTCGAAGGCGGGCGGGATGTGGGCGAGGTCCACCGCCCCGTAGCCGCGAATGCGGGCGGCGGCCCGGGCCGTCTCGCTCCGGGCCGCCACGGTCACACGGGCCCCCAGACCGGAGAGCATCCCGGCCAGAAAGCTGCCGATGCGGCCGTAGCCCGCCACCAGCACCTCCATGCCCGCCAGGCCCCGGTTGGACCGGCGCATGACCAGCTCCAGAGCCCCCTCCGCCGTGAGGGCGGCGTTCTCGATGACGTATATCTCATCCTTATAGTAGGGCACCCCCTCCCGCCAGGAGGGCGGCGCGATCTTATGCGTGGCGGCGGGGGAGAGCCGGTGCCCGTCCAGTTCCAGCCGCCGCTTTAAGTACAGGAACCGGGGATCGGTCCCCAGCAGCGTGAATTCCAACTCGCATCACCTCTTGCCATCCTATGACGGATGGGGTAAAATTGATAAAAACACTCTACCTCTTAGCCTCCCTCAGACGAGGGAGGTGGCTCGGCCGAACTTCGGGGTCCCCGCGCGAGCCCAGCGAAGCGGGTCGCGTGGGGAAGAGGAGGAGCTGCGGGCCACTTGAGCTTTGCCGCTTGCGGCAAAGGGAGACCTGGCAGCGCGTGCTCCGACGACGAGACGGAGGGAGAGACTAATTATTTCCCTCCCCCAGTCTCGCTGCGCTCGACAGCCCCTCGTCTGAGGGGGCCTGAAAGGAAAGGATATAATATGACCGACATCTTTACACCCGCGGACATCCTCCTGCCCAAAGAGGGCACGGACATGACCAAGTGGGCCGCGGTGGCCTGCGACCAGTTTTCCGCCCGGCCCGACTACTGGCAGACCATGAGCGAGTATGTGGGCGGCGCGCCCTCCGCCCTGCGGCTCATGCTGCCGGAGGCGTTTTTGAACGCCCCGGATGCCCAGGCGCGCAAGGAGGCCCTCTGCCAGGCCATGGAGGACTATCTGGTGGGGGATATATTCCGAAATATACCTGATTCTTATATCTATGTGGAGCGAACTCTTCCAAACGGCAAGATAAGAGCCGGCCTGGTGGGGAAATTGGACCTGGAGGCCTACGACTGGTCCCAGGGTTCCCGCTCCCCGGTCCGGTCCACGGAGGCCACGGTGCCATCCCGGCTGCCCGTCCGGGCGGCCCTGCGGCGCAGGGCGGCGTTGGAGATGCCCCACATCGTGCTGTTCATGGACGACGTTCATAATACCGTGCTGCCCCTGGCCACCGGGTCGGGAGAGGTCCTTTACGACTTCGATCTCTACCAGGGCGGCGGGCACATCCGGGGCACCCGGGTGAGCGGAGAGCAGGCCGCGGCGGTGAAGGGGGCCATTGACGCCCTTCCCGGCCCCATCGTGTTCGCCATGGGGGACGGCAACCACTCCCTGGCCGCCGCCAAGGAGCACTGGGAGGCATTGAAGGCCGCGGGCGCGCCTATGGACCACCCGGCCCGGTATGCCCTGGCGGAGCTGGAGAACCTCCGGGACGAGGCCGTGGAGTTCTACCCCATCCACCGGGTGGTGTTCGACACGGACGCCGGCGGCTTCGTGGAAGCGCTCTCCGGCGGTGACACCGGCGCGCTGGTGGCGAAGGCCGACGAGCTGGCCAATGCCTATGTGGCCGCCCACGGGGGCCATGTGGACTACATCCACGGCGAGGAGGAGGCAAGAGCCCTGGCTGCCCGGCCCGGCTGCGGGGCATGGCTGCTGCCGGCCCTGGACAAAGGGGAGCTCTTCCCCCATATCGCCGAGCAGGGCAACTATCCGAAAAAGAGCTTCTCCGTGGGCCACAGCCTGGACAAGCGCTGGTACGTGGAGTGCCGGAAAATACGGTAAGACGAAATCATAAGCCCCCCTTGTGAAAGGGGGGTGGCCCGCAGGGCCGGGGGGATTGTTGTAAGTCCACTGGCAATCCCCCAGTCAGCGCTTCGCGCTGCCAGCCCCCTTTGACAAGGGGGCCATATGCTGTCAAAAACCATTTTTGGTCTATGCAAAAAGTTTCGCATTTGCTATAATTATGGCATCAACTCAATACTTTAAGGAGGTCTCACCATGATCTTTTCCAACATCAACGGCAAGGACGATTTCACCGCCTATCCCGCCGCCATCCAGCGGGCCATCCAGTGGCTGAAGACCAACGACGTGATGGCCATGGAGCCCGGCAAGGTCCAGATCGAGGGCGCCGACATGTACGCCAACATCTCCGACATCACCACCAAGGACACCGCCAAGGCCGAGGCCCATGATAACTTCCTGGATCTGTTTTACTGGCCCGAGGCCGGCGAGCGTATCGGCGTGGCCCCCCGCAACGGCAAGGAGGTCATCTCCGAGACCCACCCCGAGAAGGACAAGATAAACTACAGCTCCGTGGACCAGGAGAATATCCTGACCACCGCCCCCGGCGACTTCATCGTCCTGTTCCCCTGGGACATCCACCGTCCCGGTCTGACCATCGGCGGCCAGCCCGCCACCTTCCGCAAGGTGATCATGAAGATCGCCATAAAGCTCCTGTAAACCGGTAATTTTTGGCATATCGACAAACAGAGGACGTTTCCGTGGAAAACGTCCTCTGTTTTTGTTGATTTTATCACTTGATTTTTCACAGGCTGGGCTCTATATTAATAAGCTGATGTGTCAGGACACACATTATTTATTAAAATAAATTATTTAACTATATAGCAAAAATCAGGTGATCTCAGTATGACGACGCTTCTTTCCGTATCTATGGCCATCCTGGCGGGCCTTCTCATGACCCGTATCTCCCGGCTGGCAAAGCTCCCCAACGTGACGGCCTATCTGGTGTCCGGCGTGGTGATCGGCCCCTTCGTGCTGGGCGCGCTGGGCATCGACCACCTGGGCTTCACCAGCCTGGGCCAGGTGGAGGCGCTGGACCTGGCCTCCGACATCGCCCTGGGCTTCAT
Source organism: uncultured Oscillospiraceae bacterium (assembly GCA_947631865.1). GTDB lineage: Bacteria > Bacillota > Clostridia > Oscillospirales > Oscillospiraceae > CAJOIG01. The sequence goes on from CANRNF010000007.1 coordinate 37,221, forward strand.
CGCCTTCTCCATCGGCAGCGAGTTCCGGCTGGCGGACCTGAAGGCCATCGGCAGGCAGACCTTCGTGGTGGGCGTGTTCCAGGCCCTGACGGCCACCCTGTTCGTGGACGCGGCTTTGTTCGTGTTCCATATCCTGCGCCCCGACGTACTAAGCGTGGCCCAGACCATCACCCTGGGCGCCATCGCCACAGCCACCGCCCCGGCGGCCACATTGATGGTGGTGCGCCAGTATAAGGCCAAGGGCCCCCTCACCAATCTGCTGCTGCCGGTGGTGGCCCTGGACGACGCGGTGGGCCTCATCGTGTTCGCCGTGAGCTTCGGCATCGCCAAGACCCTGGTCACCGGCAACGTGGACATGGTGTCCATCCTGGTGAACCCGCTGGTGGAGATCGTCTGCTCCCTGGGTCTGGGCGCCTTCATGGGCTGGCTGCTTACCCAGCTGGAAAAGCTCTTCAACTCCAACACCAACCGCCTGAACATGACCATCGCCTTCGTGTTCCTGACCGTGGCCCTGTCCATGGCGGAGTTCCAGATCGGCCCCGTGACCGTGGGCTTCTCGTCCCTGCTGGTTTGCATGATGCTTGGCACGGTGTTCTGCAACTGCTGCCCCCTGTCCGGCGACCTGATGTACCTCGCGGACAAGTGGTCCAGCCCGGTGCTGGCCCTGTTCTTCGTACTGTGCGGCGCGGAGCTTGACTTAAGCGTGTTCGCCTCCGGCACCATCGTGCTGGTGGGCGTGGTATACATCCTGGCCCGGTCCGCAGGCAAATATCTGGGCGCCCGGGTCTCCGCCAAGGCCACCCACTGCTCCCCGGAGATATGCAAGTACCTGGGCGTCACCCTCCTGCCCCAGGCCGGCGTGGCCCTGGGCATGTGCACCACCGCCATGGAGCTGGGCCCGGAGCAGGGCTCCCTCATCCGGAACATCACCCTGTTCGCCGTGCTCATCTATGAGCTGGTGGGCCCGCTGATGACCAAGATGGCCTTGACCGCCGCCGGCGACATCCAGCCCAAGAGCGAGGAGATCACCACCCGCCGCCAGCGGAAGCTGGCCGTGGCCGCCGCCCATTCCGACGTAGCCGGCCGCATGAACGCGCTGCAGCAGGCCGACCGGAAGGCCGAAGCCCAGGCCGCGGCCCAGTACAAGGACCGGCGCAACCAGAAGGTATCATAACGTCAGAACGGCCCTGAAGATTCTGAGTGCTCGCAAGCGAGCCCTCATCATCGGTCAGAGCCGTTCTTCCTTCTCCCCATGAAACCCGCTTCGCTGGGCTTTCATGGGGGCCCCAGAACAACATTGAGCCCGGACCGCTCGGTCCGGGCTTTTCATATTGGAAGGCTCCCTCAGACGAGGGAGCTGTCGAGCGAAGCGAGACTGAGGGAGGGAAACCCCCTGTTACACTGGCAGTCATCTTTTTCCCTCCCTTCGTCACGCCCTGGCGGGCGTGCCACCTCCCTCGTCTGAGGGAGGCTTTTGCTGCGCTAAATCTCCTCCGGCCTTTTTACTTTTTCCGCCCGTGCACCAGGTGAAGAGCAGCGGAGACCGCCCCGAACAGCACCCCGGCCACCGGCCAGACGATCCAGGTCTCGTCCCACCGCCGGGTGATAAAGCTCCAGCCCAGATATATCGCCGTGACCGTGCACCAGTATATGACCCAGACCGTCCGAAGCATGGGTGACTTCTTCTCCGGGGCATAGTCCCCCTCCTGCAGGAGCATCTGGCAGGCGTCCCAGGGGATGGACGCGCTGACGATGAGATATACCCCCGCGGCTACAACGGCCAGCAGCAGGCCGATGCCACAGGTCAGCAGAAACTCCTCATCTGCGGCCTCGCACACCAGCAGGGGCACCGCCGACGCCACGCACAGGCATATGCCCGTCACCATCCGGCAGCTGTGGCTCTCCCGGTCCCGGTCCATGGCCTCCCGGGCCAGAGCCGTCACGCCGGGTGCGGCGGAAAATACCTCTTTCTCAAGGTATTCATATCTGCTCAGCCGCCCGCTCCAGGTCACGAACAGGGCCACCGCCGGCACCACGAAGGCGAACAGCACCGCCAGGCCCACCGCCACGGCGATCTGCTCCCGGACGGGGCGGATCGCGGACAGCCCGCCCAGCAGGATCAGGCACACCGGCGAGAGGATGCACAGCGCCACCGCCAGGGCGGTGGGTCTGGCGCCGGCCTGCTTCAGCTTAAGGAACGCCTCCGCCTCCTCCAAGGTCACCTGCCGCAGGGCCGGCTCCTCCGGCGCAGGCGCTTCCGCCGCCTCGGGCAGGTCTATCTCATCCTTTAATAAATAGTCGGTGCTGACGCCGTAAAGCCGGCTCAGCTCCAGGAGCTTGTCGATAGCCGGGGCCGCCAGATCGCCCTCCCACTTGCTCACGGACTGGCGGCTCACGTCCAGTTTTTCCGCCAGGTCGTCCTGGGTCCAGCACTCCCGCTTTCTCAATTGTATGAGCTTCTCGCCCATGGTCATATGGCCTGACCTCCTTTCCTGTTGTCCACAGCATACCCGTTTTCCCCGTTGCAGGCAAGAAAGAAAACTTGAAAATCCCGCAACTAAAAGTTGCGAACGCGCGTCGAAATACTCCTGAAGACGATGAGGACCCGCAAGCGGGTCCTCATTCGTCGGTCAGGGGCATTTCTCCTTCTTCCCACGGAACCCATCGTTGGGCTTCCGTGGGATCCTTTTAAGAGGACAGCGCCTCATCAGAGGCAGGCTTTTTCCTCGTCATCCGATGTTTCAATGTAAATGTCTTCCGTCTCGTTCATCGCCTCTTTCAGACGAAGGAAGCACTCATGGCCCACGCCGGGCTGTCCTTCCAGGTCGTCCAGAGTCTTCGAGACAGCGTCGCAGAGGACCAGATACATTTTTCGGTAGTCTGTCATGTCTATCACCTCGTCCTCACAATAGCACATTCCCGTCCTTTCGTCAACAAAACTATACAATTAATGATAATTACATATCATCATCTGCATACTATCATTGACACGAGGTGAGGTCAATGCAGATAGGCGATCGGATACGGCAGCTCCGGGAACGGGAGGGCATCAGCCAGTCGGCGCTGGCGGAGGCGCTGGGCGCCACCCGCGCGGCGGTGAACGCCTGGGAGATGGGCATCAGCAACCCCAGCATGCAGTCGCTGGTGGAACTGTCCCAGTATTTCCGGGTGTCGGTGGACCACCTGCTTGGCCTGGCGGACGGGGACACCATTTCCCTGGCCAGACTGACAGCGGAGGAAAAAGCGCTGGTACTGAAAATGATACGGCATTTTGAAAGCGAACACAACGAATAAGACCTTTGAATAAACCTGTAAAGGCCGGGCGCTTCCGCGTCCGGCCTTTACTTTCACTAGTGATGTTCTTCTGCGTGGTGTTCCATCCAGACAGCGCCGCTGTCATGGCGGATATCGCAGGTCTCGATATAGAGGAGCGCGCCGTTTCCATCCGCGCCGCAGTGCTGAAAGTCCCGGACGGTGCGCACGTCGATGTCACCCTCGCCAGCGAAATTGCGCATGGTGCCCTGGAAATGGCCGCCGGTCATGCTCTCCCCGTTGGAGGTGAGCACGTCGGTGAACACCCGGATAGGCTGTCCCTCATAGTACCAGCGGCCGTCCTCACAGGTGATGCCGTAGGGGGCGTACTCCGCCGCGATGGCCGCCAGCGTCGCCTCGTCAAAGCCGCCCGCAGTGACCGACTCGCCCTCGTAGACATACTCCGTCATACCGTCCTCCACTGCGTCCGGGTCGGCGACGGCCTCCTGGACTGGCTCCTCTGTGACCGTATCCGTCACAGCCTCTTCCGCCATGTTGGGCGCAGGGGTGGGCGAGGGCTGGGGCAGCTCCTCCGCCAGGAAGGGCGGCGGGGTGGGATCGACCCGATAGGCCAGCACGCCCGCCGCTATCAACGCCCAGTTGAGCGCTATCACCAGCACTACCGCGGCCGCCAATATCCAGGGCCACTTCTTCCGGGGTTTCTTCCCTGTTGGGGGCGGGGCCTCCGGCTCCGGCGCGGGCCCGGACTGGGGCGGCTCCTCTGGCGGGGGAGGGGGCGCATCGGTGGGGCCGCCCTCCGGCATGGGGGTATCGTCTTTTAATAGGTAGTCAGTGGTGACGGCGAACAGCTCGCTCATTTTGATGATCTTGTCCAGCTCCGGCACGGCCTGGGCCATCTCCCACTTGGAGACGGACTGACGGCTCACGTCCAGCCGGTCCGCCAGGTCGATCTGGCTCCAGCCCTGCTTTTTCCGCAGCTCGATGATCTTATCGGCCAAAGGCATAGGGGGAAACCTCCTTTTTGGATTTGGGGTGGTCCACCTGGCTTTAAGTATACCGGTTGCCGGCCAAAATCACAACCAATCCGACCCGGAAATGTGTCAACTGGTGGTTGCATAGCCCTGTTTTCGGGGAGATGCCGGCACAAAAAGCCCCCCTTGTCAAAGGGGGGTGGTCCGAAGGACCGGGGGGATTGCCGTTGGTCCAAGGACAATCCCCCAGTCATGCTTCGCATGCCAGCCCCCTTTCACAAGGGGGCCTTAAAATGTCGCTTTTATTTTGTCCCGAAAATCCTGTCCCCCGCATCGCCCAGGCCGGGGACGATGTAGCCATGCTCGTTCAGGTGGTCGTCCAGGGCGGCGGCGAAGATGTCCACGTCCGGGTGGGTCTCCTGGACCGCCTTCACGCCCTCGGGGGCGGCGATGATGCACATGAACTTGATGTGCTTCACGCCCTCGTCCTTCAGAAACTGGATGGCCGCCACGGCGCTGCCGCCGGTGGCCAGCATGGGGTCCACCACGATCACGTCCCGCTCGGTGATATCAGGGGGCATCTTGAAGTAGTACTTCACCGGGGCCAGGGTCTCCGGGTCGCGGAACAGGCCCACATGGCCCACCTTGGCGCTGGGGATCAGGTCCACCATGCCGTCCACCATGCCCAGGCCCGCCCGCAGGATGGGCACCACGGCCAGCTTCTTGCCCGCCAGGCGCCGGCAGGTGGCCTCCGCCACGGGGGTCTTCACCTTGACCTCCTCCAGGGGAAGGTCGCGGGTGGCCTCGTAGCACATCAGCTTGGCGATCTCGCTGATCAACTCCCGGAACTCCTTGACGGAGGTGTTCTCGTCCCGGAGGATGGACAACTTATGCTGGATCAGGGGGTGAGAAAATACCATCAGATTGCTCATATCAGTGTCTCCTTTTCAGGTAGTTTATTCCTTTTCCAATTTTGCGAGGCGCTCCCGCTCGGCCTGGCTGAGGCGCAGGTACTGGGGCAGCAGCTCCCCCGCGGGGACAGCCTCTTTCCCCATGGCGGCCAGGCCCACGCCCCGGGCGCTCTGGACGCGCAAGGGTTCCGGCGCGAGGAACACCGTCACCTGGCTGCGGTCCAGGGTATCAAAGCACAGCTCCGCCCCGTCGCCCAGGAGTATCCAAGGCTCCTGGCGGGCGATGAGCTCGCTTTCAAGCTCCCCGATGGATATGGCCCTGTCCTGGGTGAGGCGCACGGGCTTTCCGCCCTCCACGGTGAACAAGGCGTTGTACACCTGGCCCCGGCGGGCGTCCATGGCGCAGCAGAGCATCTGCCCGTCCAGCACCGGCCCGCCCCAGGCCATGGCCTCCAGGGTGGACACCCCCACCACGGGCTTTTCCAGCGCCCAGCAGAGACCTTTCGCCTCCGCCATGCCGATGCGCAGGCCCGTGAAGGATCCGGGCCCCCGGCTCACGGCCACCCGGCCGATATCGGCCGGCGCCTTTCCCAGGTTTTTCAGCATGTCCTCCGCCATGGGCAGCAGCGTCCTGCTGTGGGTCAGGCCGGCGTTCTGGATGGAGAAAGCCAGCATTTTTTCGTCCTCAAATACCGCCGCGGAGGCGGCTTTGGCGGAGCTCTCCAGCGCCAGGGTCAGCATAGGCGGGGCCCTCCTTCTATGGTTATTTCCCGGTCATTGTCCCCGGTCTTCTCAAAGCGGATGACGATCTCGTCTCCCTCGAAGGCCCCGGGCACATTCTCGCTCCACTCCACGGCGCACACGCCGCCCCGGCCCAGGTAGTCCTCCCAGCCGATGTCGAAAAGCTCGTCGGCGCTGGCTAAGCGGTACATATCAAAGTGGAACAGGGGCCTGGCTCCGTTGTCATACTCGTTCACGATGGTGAAGGTGGGGCTGGACACCACCGCGTCCAGACCCATGCCCCGGGCCATGCCCCGGACGAAGGCGGTCTTGCCGCAGCCCAAGTCTCCATAGAGGGCGATCACCGCCCCCGCCGGAAGGTTTTCGGCGAATTTGGCCCCCAGTTCCTCTGTCTCTTTTTCCGAATGGGTGGTGTAGGTCATATCAAAGCTCCATAGTGGCATAGGCGTTCAAATCAGAGCCGGCCGTGTGGCCGGCGAGGTACTCATAGTACCCCTGGGCGCCGATCATGGCCCCGTTGTCGCCGCAAAGGCGCAGGGGCGGCACAAAAAGTTTCTTTCCCGCTTTCCGACAGGCGGCCTCAAAGTCCGCCCGGACACGGGAGTTGGCGGCCACGCCCCCGGCCACGGCCACCTTATCGTAGCCCAATTGCTCCGCCGCGGCCATGGTCCGGCCCACCAGGGATTCGGACACCGCCCGGCACAGGCTGGCGGCGAGGCCCGGCTTGTCCAGCTCCTGGCCGGTCTGCTGGGCGTGGTGGGCCAGATTCACCACCGCCGTTTTGAGGCCGGAAAAACTCATGTCGTAGGGATTGCCGTCGTTCACCCAGGGCCGGGGCAGGTCGTAAGCCCGGTCGTCCCCCCGCTTGCTGAGGTCGTCGATGGGCTTGCCGCCGGGATAGCCCAGGCCCAGCACACGGGCGGACTTGTCGAAGCACTCCCCCGCCGCGTCGTCCCGGGTCCGGCCCAGCACGGCCATATCCGTGTAGCCCCGCACGTCCACCAGCATGGTGTTGCCCCCGGAGATGGCCAGGCACAAAAAGGGGGGCTCCAGCTCGGGAAAGGCCAGGTAGTTGGCCGCGATGTGGCCCCGGATATGGTGCACCGGGATGAGGGGCACGCCCAGGGCCAGCGCGGCGCTCTTGGCGAAATTCACCCCCACCAGCACCGCGCCGATGAGCCCCGGCGCATAGGTACAGGCCACGGCGTCGATGTCCTTGCGGCCGATGCCCGCCTTTTCCAGGGCCCGGTCCGCCAGGAGGGTGATGACCTCCAGGTGGCTGCGGGCCGCGATCTCCGGCACCACGCCGCCGTATATCTCATGCAGGGCCACCTGGGAGAAGATCTCGTCCGCCAGGATTTTGCGCCCGTCCTCCACCACCGCCACAGCGGTCTCGTCGCAAGAGGATTCCACAGCCAATATCTTCATTGCAGCACCAACGTCATCAAAATGGCGTCCTCTCTGGGTTTTTCGTAGTAATTTGTCCGGCGGCCCACCGGGGCGAAGCCGTGCTTTTCGTACAGCGCGATGGCCGCCTCATTGGAGGCGCGAACCTCCAGGGTGATGAAGCTGAGCTCCCGGGCCCGGCCCATGGCCTTGATCGCGGCCAGGAGCCTATCGGCCACGCCCTGCCGCCGCCGCTGGGGCGCCACGGCGATGTTGTCCAGGCTCCCCTCGTCCAGCACGCTGGACAAGACCGCGTAGCCCAGGATGGCCCCCTCCTCCTCGGCCACCGCCAGCCCGTTCATCCCCAGGGCGAACACCCGCTCCGGCCAGGGGTCCTCCGGGAAGCATACCGCCTCCAGCGCCGCCACGGCGGGGATATCTTCTATTTTGGCCATGCGTATCGTCATCACAGCCTCGCAGAGTTTGCGCCCGCAGGCGCAAATAAAGTGGGATGATTTTTCCGGGGGCGTGTACCTCGGAAAAATCTCTTATCAGCCCGCAAACGTGCGAGCGCAGCGAGTGCGCTGCAGCGGGCTGCATCCTTCTCGTTTGAAAGTCTCTGCCTTTCAAACGATTTAGTGAGCATCGGCCCAGCTCTGGCCGATCTTGGCGTCGGCGGTGAGGGGGACGGACCACCGGACCGTGTTCTCCATCTCCTCTTTCAATATGGCCGCGGCCCGTTCGCCCAGGGCCTCCGGGCACTCCACGATGAGCTCGTCGTGGACCTGTAGCAGCAGCTTCGCCTCCGGCAGCTCCCGGGCCAGCCGGTCGTATACCCGGATCATGGCCAGCTTGATCACATCCGCCGCCGTGCCCTGGATGGGCATGTTCCGGGCCACCCGCTCGCCGAAAGAGCGCAGGTTGTAGTTGGAGGCGTGCAGCTCCGGGATGGGCCGCCGCCGGCCGAACAGGGTGGACACATAGCCCTTTTCCTTCGCCTGGGCGATGGTGGACTCCATATACTCCCGGACCCCGTGGTACCGGGCCAGATACGTGTCGATATAGAGCTTGGCTTCCGCCTGGCTCACGCCGATGTCCTCCGCCAGGGAGAAGGCGGATATGCCGTAGACGATGCCGAAGTTCACCGCTTTGGCCCGGCCGCGCAGCTCATGGGTGACCGCCTCCAGGGGCAGGCCGAATACCTGGCTGGCCGTGACGGCGTGGATGTCCTCCCCAGAGAGGAACGCCTGGCGCATGGTCTCGTCCCCGGAGATATGGGCCAGGAGCCGCAGCTCGATCTGGCTGTAGTCCGCGTCCACCAGCACGTTCCCCGGTCCGGCCACGAACATGCGCCGGATGCCCGCGCCCAGCTTCCGCCGGACGGGGATGTTTTGCAGATTCGGGTCCCGGGAGGACAGCCGCCCGGTGTCCGTGACGGTCATCTGGAAGGTGGTGTGGATGCGTCCGTCCGGGCCGATGGCCTTCTGCAGGCCGTCGGTATAGGTGCTTTTGAGCTTGGTGAGCTCCCGGTACTCCAGGATCTCGCCCACGATGGGGTGCTTGTCCCGCAGCCGGTCCAGCACGTCCGCGTTGGTGCTCCAGCCCCGGTGGGACTTCTTCCCGGTGGGCAGGCCCAGTCTATCGAAGAGCACCTCTCCCAGCTGCTTGGGTGAGTTCAGGTTGAACTGGCCCCCCGCCTGGGCCCATATATCCTCCTGCAGGGCCGCGATGCCCTCGGACAGCTCCTGCCCGAAGTCATAGAGGGCCTTCCGGTCCACCAGAAAGCCCGCCCGCTCCATGTCCGCCAGCACCGGGCAGAGGGGCAGCTCGATATCGTAATAAAGCCTGTGCATATCCAGGCTCTCCAGTTTTCCGGGCAGGGCCTTATATAGCTCGTACACGGCCTCCGCCCCGTCCAGCTCCCGGCCCAGATACTTTTCGCTCAGCCGGGGCAGGTCGTAATTGGGGGCGGTGGCCTCCAGCAGATACCCGGCCAGGGCCGTGTCGAACACGAACCCCCCGGTATCCAGCCCCTCGGCCAGGAGCAGGGCCATGAGCTCCTTCACCTGGTGGGCGGCCTTTTTCACCGGCCGGGCGAACACCGCCCGCAGCAGGGCGTTATATTCCTCGCCCCCGTCGGACCAGGCCAGGTCGTAGACCGTCTTCCCGTCGCAGAGGGACAGGCTGTCCAAGTCCGCCACGGGCCCCAGGGCCACCACCTCCGCCGCCTTTACCGCCGCGAGGGCGGCGGCCACGTCTCCGGTCACATGGGGCAGGGCGGGGACTTCCTCCGCCACCGGCCCGTCCTCCCCGGGGGTCAGGCCCCAACGCTCGATGAACCGGCCGAAGCCCAGACGCTTGCACAGGGCGTAGAGCTCCCCCGTGCTGTGCAGGGTCCATAGGGCGTCCGCCGGGTCGAATTCGATGGGCGCGTCCCGCCGGATGGTGGCAAGAGTATAACTGAGCTTGGCGCTCTCCCGGCCCGCGTCCAGCTTGGCCCGCTGGCCCGCCTTAATGGAGGCGTCGTCTATATTTTCATATACCCCATCCAGGGTGCCGAACCGGTGCAGGAGGTCCAGGGCGGACTTCTCGCCGATGCCGGGCACGCCGGGGATATTGTCGGAGCTGTCGCCCATGAGGGCCTTCAGGTCCACCATGGCCAGCGGGGGAAGGCCGTACTCCTCCCGGAACCGGGCGGGGTCGTACTCCACCGTCTCGGTCTGGCCCATGCGGGTCTTGATGTGGATGACGTGGGTGTCCTCGGTGATGAGTTGGAAGGAGTCCTTGTCCCCGGTGACCAGCCGGCAGACGTAGCCTCCCGCCTCGCACCGGGCCGCCATGGTGCCCAGCAGGTCGTCCGCCTCCCAGCCCGCCAGCTCGTACCGGCGGATGCCCATGGCGTCCAGCAGCTCCTTGAGCAGCGGTATCTGCACCACCAGGTCCTCGGGCATGGGCTTACGGGTAGCCTTGTAGGCCGCGCTCATCTCATGGCGGAAGGTGGGGGCATGCACGTCGAAGGTCACCGCCACCGCGTCGGGCCGCTCCTGCTCTAAGAGCCGCTGTAAGATAGCGATGAAGCCATAGACCCCGTTGGTGGGGGTGCCGTCGGGGGCGTTCAGCATGCGGATGCCGAAATAGGCCCGGTTGACGATGGAATTGCCGTCCAGGATCATGACCTTTTTTGCCTCGTCCGCCATGCCGCGCCCTCCTTTTGGTATATTGATATGATTGTAGCATGTTTTCGCCAAAAAAGAAACACAAAATAAGAACGCCTTCCTCTGACGAGGGAGGCATATTCGACGTGCGTCGGGTGAGGGCGCATGCTGACGGCGCTCCAAGGAGGCAGCGTCCCTCGAACGAACATTGTTGAGCGTAGCGAAACCGTTCGCGAGGGATGCTGTCGACGCAGGGAGCGCCTTTGCCGACACTCTTCATGCGATATAAGTCATACTATAACTCTGCCCAAAGCAAAAAGAGGCCATCCATCATTGATGGATGACCTCTTTTTCTTTTTGTATTGCCGTCACGATGGACAAATCAAGGGTACATCAGCTTGGGCGTCTTGACTGGTTCCTGGCTGCCATTTCTTCGCTTATGACTTGTTCTCTCCGTCCTTTTGCAGGAAGTCCATCAACTGCTGATTGGCCTGGTCTGTAAGCTGCCGGGTCTTTTCCTCAAAATTCCCAGAATACCTACCGGCGCCGGCTGGGTCAAACCCGTTGGCACCGCCGGTCACACCTTCCAGGGCCTTCTCATCCAGTTTCTTTTCCTCGCTCATGGCTGCTGCTCCGTATCATCATTCGCGCCGAGTATCTCCATTACGGAGTCCCAGGCCTGTGTAACTGCGCCAAGCGAAGTGGGCCGAGGGCCCAATCCACCAGAGACAGCATCAAGGGTAGCATCATCCAGAGCGGCGTCCTTATGTTCTGGGGTTACCCCCCCCCCGCAAGATTTTCTTCTCTTCAGTCATTTCTATAATTCCTCCTTCAGCGTCATTCCCCTGACAGGGTATAACTCTGGAAATTTGATTAAATTTGATTATAGTATCAACCAATCCGAGGCTGTTGTCAATAGCTTTGTCCCGAATCGTTATAATTTGAACCCGATTTGCTGGGGAGATGTTGAAAAGCACCCCATCCGACCATTAGAGGCCAGGTGGGGTGCGTCGTTCTGGCGTTATAGATAAGCTGGGTTAATCAATCTTATAGGCAACACAAAAAATTTCATGTCTCCATTTTCACTGTTTTCTGCAAAAATGAATAATCATACAGTAATCGTGTACTCAACCACTAACTTAATGACATTGCCTTACATAGGGGAGGCTTTTGGGTGGATGCTTGCCTTACGCGATCGCCGTGACCTTGTAGTCCTGGTCCTCCACGGCCTTCTTGAGGGTCTCGTCGGCCACAGCGGCGGAGAGGGTCACCACGGCGGTGCCCGCTTCGTGGCTCACCTTGGCCTCCTGCACGCCGGACACGGCCTCCAGGGCCTTCTTCACACGGGCCTCGCAGTGGGCGCACATCATGCCCTCGATGTTCATGGTCTTTTCCATCGTCATGTTCTCCTTTTCGCTTTTATGATCTTTATGTCTGAGCCGCCGGTCGTGGCGGGCATCATGCATGTTGAAGAAATTCAATCTCAGCGCGTTGGTGACCACGCAGAAGCTGGACAGGCTCATGGCCGCCGCGCCGAACATGGGATTCATCTGCCAGCCCAGGATGGGGATGAACAGCCCCGTGGCAAGGGGGATGCCGAGACTGTTGTAGATGAACGCCCAGAAGAGGTTCTCGTGGATGTTCCGCAGGGTGGCCCGGCTCAGGCGGATAGCCGCCGGCACGTCCGCGAGAGAGCTCTTCATAAGCACCACGTCCGCCGCGTCGATGGCCACGTCCGTGCCCGCGCCGATGGCGACGCCTGTGTCCGCGCTGGTGAGGGCCGGGGCGTCGTTCACGCCGTCGCCCACCATGATGACTTTGCCCTCTTTTTTCAGCCGGCGGATGACGCTCTCCTTGCCGTCAGGCAGGACCCCGGCCACCACCTCGTCCACGCCCGCCTGGGCCCCGATGGCCTTGGCGGTGCGCTCGTTGTCGCCGGTGAGCATGACCACCCGCACGCCCATGTTCTGCAGTTCTTTCACCGCCTGGGGGCTGTCGGCCTTGATCACGTCCGCCACGGCGATGACGCCCAGAAGCCGCCCGTCCCGGGCGAAGTACAGGGGCGTCTTGCCCGCCGCCAGCTCGTTTGCCTTGGTCTTCACGGCGTCGGGCACCGGTACCTGGCCGCTGATAAAGCTGCCGCTGCCGCCCAGAAGGGCGCGCCCGGATACCGTCCCGGCGAGCCCGTTGCCGGGCAAGGCCCGGAAGTCGGCTGCTTCCAGGGGCTCCAGGCCCGCGGCCTCGGCATATTCGTTCACCGCCTTGGCCAGGGGGTGCTCGCTCTTCCGCTCCAGGGCCCAGGCGAGGCCCAGCAGTTCCTTCTCCGTCACGCCCTCTGCCGGGAGCACGTCCGTCACCCGGGGCTTTCCTTCGGTGATGGTGCCCGTCTTGTCCAGGACCACGATCTCCGTCCGGCCCGTGGCCTCCAGGGAGGCGGCGGTCTTGAAGAGCACGCCGTTTTTCGCGCCTACGCCGCTGCCCACCATCACCGCCACGGGGGTGGCCAGACCCAGCGCGCAGGGGCAGCTGATGACCAGCACCGATATGCCCCTCGCCAAGGCGAAGCCCGGCTCGCGCCCCGCGATGAGCCAGCCTGCGATGGTGACCAGGGCGATGCCGATGACCGTGGGGACGAAGACGCCGGAGACCTTGTCGGCCACTTTGGCGATGGGGGCCTTGGTGGCGGCGGCGTCGCTGACCATGCGGATGATCTGGGAGAGGGTGGTATCCTGACCCACCCTCGTGGCCCGGCAGCGAAGGAAGCCGGACTGGTTCATGGTGCCCGAGGACACCGCCGCCCCCGGCTCCTTGTCCACAGGGATGCTCTCGCCGGTGAGAGTGGACTCGTCCACGGCGCTCTCCCCTTCCAGCACCACCCCGTCCACGGGGATGTTCTCCCCCGGACGGACTACGAACTGGTCTCCCGCCAGCACCTGCTCTACGGGCACTTCCGTTTCCCTGCCGTCCCGCAGGACCGTGGCGGTCTTGGGGGCCAGTTTCATGAGGCCCTTGAGGGCGTCGGTGGTCCGGCCCTTGCTGCGGGCCTCCAATGTCTTGCCCACGGTGATGAGGGTCAGGATGGTGGCGGCGCTCTCAAAGTAGAACTCGTCCATGTAGGGCATGGCCGCGTCCGGGCCGCCGGTCATCATGGCCCCGCTCGCCGCGAACAGGGCCCACAGGCTGTAGCCGAAGGCCGCCGCGGCCCCCAGGGCCACGAGAGAATCCATGTTGGGCGCGCGGTTCCACAATGCCTTGAAGCCGGAGACGAAAAAGCGGTTGTTGATGACCATCACCAGCGCCGTCAGCACCAGCTCGTAAATGCCCATGGACACGATGTTTCCACGCAAAAAGGACGGCAGCGGCCAGTTCCAGAGCATGTGCCCCATGGACACGTACATCAGCGGCAGCAATATACACACGCTCACGATGAGCCGCCGCAAGAGCTTCGGCGTCTCGGTGTCTTTGAGCTCATCCTCTCCGGCCGCGGGGGCTGTTCCGGCCTTGGCCGCGCCTTTCAACGACGCGCCGTAGCCCGCCGCCTTCACCGCCGCGATGATGTCCGCGGGCGAGGCGGTGCCCTCCACGCCCATGGAGTTGGTGAGAAGGCTCACCGCGCAGGATGTGACCCCCGGCACCTTGCCCACCGCCTTCTCCACACGGGCGGAGCAGGCCGCGCAGCTCATGCCGGTCACGTTATACTGTTCCATGCGATGCGCGCCTCCTTATTTGATCAGCTTCTGCAGCACGTCCACCAGCTCGTCGGCCACGCCGTCCCGGCCGTCGTGGATATCCCGGACCACGCAGCCTTTGATGTGGCTGGCCAGCAGCTCCCGCTCGAAGGCGCTCACCGCCGCGTTCACCGCCGCCGACTGGACCAGCACGTCCGCGCAGTAGGCGTCCCGCTCGATCATGCCCCGCAGCCCGCGGATCTGGCCCTCGATGCGGTTCAGCCGGTGGATGAGCTTCGTCCGCTCCGCCTCCGTCCGCTCCGTCTTCTTCCCGCCGCAGCAGCAGGATTTTGCCTCTTCCATCCCGGCGCCTCCTCGTCCGATATACCCCCGCGGGGTATCTTTATCATATACCCCCACAGGGTATATGTCAAGAGGATTTCTTATGTAGTATGCCCAAGTGATAGGCAACAAACAAAAGCCTCCCTCGGCCGAGGGAGGTGGCCGCCGCTCCGCGGCGGACGGAGGGAGGGAAAAATAGACCTGCCGTTTGGCAGGTCTTTCAATTCTATCCCGTCTGTCCCGCGGCGGGCTCCGGGGAGACGCTGGGCTCGGGGGACGGGGAGGGCACGATGGGCGGCGGCTCATTGGCCTTTATGTACATGGCGTCCAGGTCCACGTCCACGCTGATGCCCGGCACGGAGCCGGTGTAGGAGTACTGCCAGAAGTCGTGGTCGTAGTAGAAGATGGGCTTGGTGCCCGGGTCGCCCATCCAGAGGGACAGGTCGGTGAGCTGGTTCAGGTCGTAGGTGAAGTAAGCCAGGGTCAGGTAGCTGTACATGCCCGGCAGATAGCCGGCGGCCCGGACCAGGCGGGTGAACTCAAGACACGCGGCGGTGACGGCCTCGCCGGGCACGTCCGCGGTGCGGGACCCCTCATAGGGCAGGGGCTCCCAGTCGAAGAACACCGGCAGCTTCACGTCGTAGTCCTCGATGAGGTGGATGGTATAGATGGCCTCCTCGGCGGCCTCCACGATGTTGAGGGCCTGAGAGAAGAAGTACACGCCCACGTCCAGACCCGCGTCCAGAGCGCCCTGGATGTTGGCCCGGAACCGGCTGTCCTCGTAGAGCTCCCCCTCGGCGTAGGAACGGTAGCCGCAGCGTATCACGGCGAAGTCCACGCCGTAATCCGCCACTGCCTGCCAGTCGATCTCCTTCTGGTGGTCGGACACGTCCACGCCCCGGCGCATGGTGAGGCCTTCGCCGGCATAGGAGGGCATCTGGTCCTGGACGTTGAAGTCCGTGGCCTCCCGGCCGAACACCGGCATGTCCTCCGCCTCCGGCACCCACATGTATCCGTCCGCCCCGGCCCGCACATATACCTCTCCCTCATGGGGATCCACGGTGGGGGAGGGCACCGGCGTGGGCGTGGGCTCCGGGGGCGCGGCGGGCCGGGCCACATAGTAGATGATGAGCCCGATGAGTACCGCCAGGAGCACGAATATGACGATTATTAAGGGAAGAAGTCGTTTCATAGCACCTTTACCATACCACAAACGGCCCCATATTGCAAACCGGCGGAAAAGCCTTGATTTTCCAGCCGGTTCAAGGTATGATTACCAAGACAGGATATTTATAGTATATTTCGCGGCGATCACTGGAGAGGAACGGATAGATATGGCACTGCTGGAATTCGAGGAATACAAGACCAAGCTGAATAACGACAAGCCCGAGCTGGACCACCTGGCCGAGGCCATGCACCTGGCCGACGCCCGGATGGAGATCGAGAAGCTCCACGCGGAGGCGGAGGAGCCGGATTACTGGTCCGACCTGGAGCGGAGCCAGAAGGCCCAGCAGCGGCTGAAGAGCCTGCAGTCGAAGTGCGACAAGCACCAGAAGCTCACCGCCGCCTGGGACGATATGATGACCATATGCGAGATGGCCCTGGAGGAGAACGACGAGAGCATGCTCCCGGAGCTGAAGGAGAGCTACGAGAAGTTCGCCCAGGACCTGGAGCAGACCAGGCTGTCCACCCTGCTCACCGGGGAGTATGACGCCAACAACGCCATCGTCACCTTCCACGCCGGCGCCGGCGGCACCGAGGCCCAGGACTGGGCCCAGATGCTCTACCGGATGTACACCATGTGGACCGACCGCCACGGCTTCAAGTACACCCTCATGGACTGGCAGGACGGGGACCAGGCGGGCATCAAGTCCGCCACCATCAAGATCGAGGGCGACAACGCCTACGGGTATCTCAAGAGCGAGCACGGGGTGCACCGCCTGGTGCGTATCAGCCCCTTCGACGCCTCCGGCCGCCGCCAGACCAGCTTCGCCGCCGTGGAGGTCATGCCGGAGATCGGCGACGCCGGGGAGATCGAGCTGCGGGACGAGGACATCAAGATGGACGTGTACCGCTCCTCCGGCGCCGGCGGCCAGAAGGTCAACAAGACCAGCTCCGCCGTCCGCCTGACCCACCTGCCCACGGGCATCGTGGTCAGCAGCCAGGTGGAGCGCAGCCACTTCCAGAACCTGGAGAACTGCAAGGAGATGCTCCGGGCCAAGCTGGCCGAGATCAAGGAGCGGGAGCACCTGGAGAAGATCGAGGACATCAAGGGCGTACAGATGAAGATCGAGTGGGGCAGCCAGATACGCTCCTATGTGTTCATGCCCTACACTCTGGCCAAGGACACCCGCACCGGCTACGAGAACAGCAACATCCAGGCGGTGATGGACGGGGATATCGACGGGTTCATCAATGCTTTTCTCGCCATGAAGGCGGGCTGAAAGGCTTGATTTTCCCCCTGCCTGCCTGTATAATAGGTGGGCCATGCCGGTGTGATGGAATTGGCAGACGTACCGGACTCAAAATCCGGTGCGTCATCCACTGTCGGCAGGCGAAAAAACCTTGAAATCACGGGGTTTTTGACAACTCGATATTTGTAAATTTCCTCATGGACCTCCACGATGGACCTCCGATTTCCAGAACACGTCATCCGAAGCAGGTCTTTGAAGATAACACGCCGGTGTGATGGAATTGGCAGACGTACCGGATTCAAAATCCGGCGGTGGCGACACCGTGCGGGTTCGACCCCCGCCACCGGCACCATCCCCAAGAAGGCCCGGAAACGCTTGATACTCAGGCGTTTTCGGGTTTTTCTTTTTCTCCGGTCCGCAGTTCGTGATTTGGAGAAGCAGCCCTTTTTCCTCACCATGGCCCTCCTAATGGCCCTCCATTTTTTGAAGTTCATTCAGCTTACCGCCTTGGGATATACCCCGATGATGGCGTTTGCTGAAGCGACCTTTGAGCTGAAACTCAGGTGGGTGTAGATGTTGGATGTCGTGGAAATGTCGCTGTGGCCTAACCATTCCTGGATGTCCTTCAGGCTCACGCCATTTGCGTATAGGAGGCTCGCGCAGCTATGCCGGAGGTCGTGGAAGCGGATCTTCCGCATCCCGCTCTTCTCCAATACCAGCGGAAAATGCTGGGTGATATATCCCGGCTTGACAAGCTCTCCGATCTCGTTGACGTAGATGTAGCCGTCGTACATTTTGTTATACATATTGCCGCAGAGCTTTCGGTTTACCTCCTGCTGGGCTTTCAAGCGGTATAACAACTCCTCAAACGGCGGGACCAGCGGTAATGTCCGATAACTGGATTTGGTCTTGGCCCGGTCTTTCTCAATGATCGTGCTTTTTCCGTCAACGCTGGCCTGCGTTACTGTGTGGCGGATCGTCAGCGTCTTTTGCTCAAAGTCGATGGCTTCCCATTTCAGACCCACCGCCTCGCTGCGCCGCAGACCGTAAAATGCCGCCAGGATAACACCCAGCTCCAACGGGTCGCCTCTCACGATTTCAAACAGCCGCTCCAGTTCCTTCGCGTTGTAGTAGTCGCCAACGTATTTCACTTTCTTCGGCCGCTCAATCCGGTCAGCCGGGTTATTATCCAGCAGGCCCGTCTTATAGGCATATTGGAGCGCTTTGCGAATATTGGCGTGTCTGTGAATGACCGTATTGGGGGAGATACCGTTCTCTTTCATTTCATAGGTGTAGTAGTCCTGGATGTGCTTCGGCGTTACTTCCCGCAGACGCAGCCCCGGATAACGCTTGTCAAAGTACGGTATGATCTTGTTCTTGATGCTGAGCGAGTATGAAGAATAGGTCGTGACCTCAATGCTCGCCTCCATCATATCCAGCCAATCGGTCAGAAACTTCGTGAACGGGATGTCTGCCGGGTCGATTTGTTCCGGGTGACTGTTTTTCTCGATCTGCCGCGCTAATTCTTCCTCCATTTCCTTGCGAGCCTGTGCGAGCATGGCTTCGGCGCGCTTTTTGTTCCCCTTGACCGGAAGCCCGGTGCTTTTGGTTGGCGTCTTTCGTTTGCCGTTTTCGTCAGTGTAACTGAGGACGATGTGATAATAGCCTCTCTTTTCTCGCAGATGTCCTGCCACCATAATAAAATCCTCCTTTTCTTGGCGCAGCATCCTTCCATCTGCCATTGACATGTACAAGGTTATCACGAGGATAGCACTATGGCAAATGTGCGAATTCATTTCATGCGTCGGTTTTTTCTTTACCTTCCAAGTAATCAATCACATTGAGCTTGGGAATCCTATAACGTCTCGCGATCACAAAACTCTTGATCGCACCAGATTTCAAAAGGCGGTATCCTGCTTTTACGCTGATTCCTCCCAACATCTCACATAGCTGCTCTACATTGACTACATCGGGATAATTCGGAAACATGGGCTCATGGCGTTCCGCGGCTTCTTTTTTCACTCTCTCATCTTCCCGCGCTGGTAGGTAAAGGTGCGTGTTCAGAACTTCTCTTGTGGATTGCATTTCCTGCCGGCTTTGCTTCTTTGGTATCAGTTCATAGTCATACCCCTTGCGGCAGTTGCAACAAGTACATGTGTTGCATTCAGTCTGATACGGATCGATCCGGCGCAGAAAGTTGTTGCCCTCGCTGCGAAAGTTGTCAGCACAGGTTTGACACAGACACATGATAAGCGGATTTGGCACATCTTCAATCAGATTGATGCTGACAGCCAGGGCATGATTCATCCCGGTAATATGTTCTTTGCTCAGATGTCCGATATATCCATCCAAACGGCGCTTGTCGATAGTGCGTATCTGCTCCATAAGAATAATGGACGGCCATTCAAGCCCGTCCAGTTTCTCTATATAGTAATGAGTCGGCAGACGAGGTTTCACGTCTGCTTTGCTGGTAATTGCAGCTACGATCACGGTGGGGCTGTACTTGTTACCCATGTTGTTCTGAATGATGACCACGGGGCGATGGCCCTTCTGTTCGGAGCCGATGCTATCTGGAAGGTCGGCATAGTATATGTCGCCTCGCATATATGTTTTTTCCATTCGTCTTGACCTCCCGAAAAAGAAATCTTACGAGGAAAAGTTACTATGTAAAGGCCAGGAGGCTGACGTAATCATGTCGGGGGGTATTGAACCTTCTTACTGGTGCTGCCAACCTCCTTGGCCAATATGGGGAAGCGATCCAATTTGTCCTCGACGCCCCGGATCACCGATGGGAAGTCATCAAACGGCTGGTGGCTACCAGCTCCACGGGAGTCTCACCCTCGCGTGGATCTCACGCGACCGCCCCCATTGCCTGTGACGGCTTCATGTTCGCCAAACAGAAGTACCGCCGACTGTGGCTGGACGGGAGTATCATTGTACCTGCTGCCTGTCATTGCCTACACCGGGGGCCGCCCGATGGTCATAGTGTCTGTGTGTCGCTTACCGGCGTGTGCTTGTAAAGCTTCGTAGAACGATAACGGTCTTGCTGGGCTCACGACGGGTCGTTGCGCAGCACTATAGTGGCTCATGCTCCTCGCATCAGCAACAGGAATGTGCCTGATGAATGGGTATGCAGTTGTAAGCGGCGTGTTCGGTCCGAAAAGAACCGAGCCACAGAAGGGTGTTTCCCTCTGTGGCTCAAATTATAGCCTCTTTTTCGTTGCTTGGGCGGTCAGGATTAGCAAGGTTTTTGCTCTGTTTTCCGACCAAAATGACTTATTTCAGAAAAACTGTCCTAAATCTTTGATTGAATTGCTTGTAGTGTGTGGATCACCTCTCCCAGTTCTTTTCTTAGCTCAAGTCGCTCTTGATCGCCTGTGATGATGTAGGAAACACTAATCTGGAGGTATTCGGATACAGATAACAAAAAGTCGGAGTGCAAGGTCCTCTCGCCACGTTCAATCCTTCGCAGATGGTCAGCGGAGACCCCAAGGTCATATGACGCCTGCGCCATGGAGATATGTAGTTCTTTCCTCCTGTCACGAATTCTTTGCCCTGCCTCTTTTGCAGAAAAAACCATTGGAAGTTCCTTTCCCCAGTGTAGGGAAGGATGCAAAAGGTCCCATCAGTGAGAAAAAACGAGTACACAACAAAGGAGGCGTACCAATACGTCAATCTGCCGCCGTCAGAAGGGACGATATTTGCATCCTTACCTAGATGTATACAAACATATTAGGTTGTAGAGTAGGTTTTTGTAGAGAAGTGTAAAGTTAGAACCCGGTTTTTATCAATTTTATCACGCTCTTTTGTCGAAAGCCGTAGAATGCGGCAAAGGATGCAAAAAAAGACGCGCTTTTAGCAGTAAGCGCGTCTTTGAAGTCATTTTGTCATTGTTCTGTGCTTCCATTGCACTCGTTCTGATCCAGCGCCCAGCGCTAAACAGCAATGCTTATTGACCTCCCTCACGATAGACCATTCTTGTCGAAAGCTGTATCCCATAGTATTCCTCGATGGAAAATCCTTCGTCTTTCCTGTTGGCCCGCCTGATCCGTTGTCTGGTTGCACCGAACGACGGATGCTCTTTGCAAATGTGTATGGGGGTGGCGCAGATGCCGCTGCTTTCCAGCTCGCGCCTATATCTCTCGGCATATGGCGCCAAATCGTTTTTTTCCAGTGCATATCGGAAGGCTTCCTCTGAGAAATCCGTGGCGCTGATGATGCTGTCAAGGACATCATAGAAATCGGTCAGTCCTTCCTGCGGGTATATTTTTTCTCCGCCATCCATGAGCTCAAAAACATCCCGCGATAGCTTCTCATTATGGCGAAAGCGAAACTGCTCAAAAATGGGATTATCCTGAAGCGGGACCGAGTTCTTCATATACATGCTATATCCGTATTGGGTGTGGCAGCGCATGAATGGCTGATAGCCTATCGGCAGGATCGCCCCCTCCGCGCTTTTAAAGTCCTGTTGTCCGATCGTCACCATGTTATTTAGATCAACGCTGAACGCTGGCGCGCGGAAGATCACACCGTATTTGGTGTCTTCCTTTGCCTCGGTCTGCTCTTTTGTCAGCGGGAACCACTTTTTTACAGTGTCATCCCAGTAACAGGTAGCAAAGAACAGCGCCACATTGAAATCGTTCGTGATATCCAGCCAATCCGTCTTCAGGCCGTAGTGCTGTGCCAGAGCGTCCACAAGCACCGTTAACCCGTTATCATCCCAGCACTTTACCCGGTCAAACTTCCTGATGAAAAACTCAAATTCGGCGATGCGCATGTCCGCCACGAGCCGATACAGCAGCTTGTCCTCATCTAATTTATAAGCCAGCAGTGCGCGGCTCAACGTAGTGCCGCTTTGAGGATATATCTTTTTCTCTCCGCGGTAATAGCTTCCTCTCTCGCCCTGGCGGATCACTGTTCCGTGCGGAAGGTCCATCACAAAACCGGCTGTCTTCACATCCCGATACAGGACCTCTCTATAGAACGCATAACGAAAATCATCATACTTTTCAGCGCCGGGTCTCCCGTCATCCGCGTAATAGGACTCGCCGCGATGTGAGCTCTCTGTGACACGTTCACATTCCTGCGCCTCCAGCAGATTCTCCTCGTACATTCGCTTGATGTCATCGTATCCGATCATGGAATAGCCGCCCCGCTGTTCCCCTTCCGAGACGATCCCATCACGATCCGTATGTTCGTTCATATATACTCTCCCTGAGATCTCATTCTCCGTATTCTTTTGGACAGAAATAGCAGGCCTGGTTTTGACCATCTCTTCTCCTTGGGCAAAGAGGCGTTGGAGTCCCTTTAATATCAAACTCTCCCTCATGCAGCCAAAGATCCGATAAATAAAGGTCTTCACACTCGTCCGGTGCGGCGTGTTTTAGCAGGAAATCTGTTCCGACGTCACACAGAAGCAGTGGGAACTCATCCGTACCATCCAAAAAGGAAAAGCCATCTTCAGCGGTATCATCCCTGCAGAGCACCGCACCACGCAGTATCCCCTCCACAAAGCGGCCTTTTTCCCAGCGCCCCACCAGCCGCTCTTCACCAATGTGATGTATATTCAGGCTATACTCTACCCCTTTGCCGTGCCTGCGTCCCTCCATGAAATAACCCTGAAAATCCCTCTCTTTTTTCCATCCTGTGACCCTGCCCAAGTCATCTAAGTCCGCATTTATCAACAGCTCACCATCCGGGTCGTAGGCTTCCAAATGCCGCCCGTTAGAAAAAAACACCTTTTTCCCGTCGTCGGTCTTTCTCCAGTCCTCATATACGATTTTCCTGTCCTCCGGCAGCAGACGGTTCAAAAGCTGAACGGTTTTTCTCTGCAGGCACTTTTCCATGGGAAGACGCTCCAAATCCTCGCAGTATTCCCTCCAGACCGGCTCAAAGTAACCCGCCGCCAGCTGCCTGTCGTACTCTCCCTCACAGGCTTCCTCAGTATCGGATCGCATTTTTTTACAGATATCCAAAATATCTGTTAACATAGCAAATTCATCTTCTGCCAGCTCGAACTGCAATAATGATGTCTGCTGCAGATGGAAATCCAATACGACCGGCTTCTGCACTACAGGGCCCATCAAAATCTTGGATACGGGCTCCGGCTCATCGTCTGACGTTGTTTCAGACACCCAAGTATAACGGAATGCGTCCATGATAAGGCCCGAAAGGGATGTCTTCACACGCTCTTTCGTTTCGGTCGGCTTTGTAAGGACACTTCTTATTGCCCCGGTCAGCTTTGCAGTCAGCTGCTTTTTTACACCCGCTGCATCACCTGACGTATCATAGTCGACGATCCTCCGATGACGCACGTCAAACGGAAGATCCTTGGTGGTTCCAGACTTACGGTTAAAGACGAGCAGTATCCTCTCCCACGACAGTTTGCCGGCTGCATATCCCAATTCGACCATCACATTCGGATTTGGCGTTTTTCGTTCCTGTACAGAATCAGGATTGATGATACTGATATCAGCTACAAAAACATCGGCGTTTTCGATCTTGGAAAAAAGCGTCTGCGGGATATCTGCCGCGCCGGAACTTCCCCGCGTGTCCTGCTCAATCACCACCTTCAGGCCGTCTTTTTCCAGTGTCTTGGAAGCCTTTTTCAGACAATCCCCAATGAAATAGCGGTATTCCCTGTCATATGGGCCCGATTGCCAGGAATAAAAAACTGATACTTGCTTCATGAGAAAACCTCCGCTTTACGCCGAAAATGCTCGTTAGTATAATAGCATGGTGCACTGCAAGGTGTAAAGAGAAGTATAAGATGCCAATAGACCACAAACAGTTCTACTGTCATATGTGTCCAAATCGATATTCATCGATTCCCTGTATTCTTAAGTGACGGTGTGGCATCGCAGCGTATTGTTCTTTTATCATTGTATTTTTGTGATACCATCTGGGCCGGAAGAAAACTGTGAGGGTGCAGTCTGCAGCCCATAGTCATTCGACATTGCCACGATGCCTGTTGTAGCCTCGGTATTCATCAAGAGGATTTCTGTGCCGCCAAGTTTGACAGAAAATGCTCCGTCATCTGCTGTGGACAATGAGATCGCTCCAAAACTGGAATTTGTATCTTGCCCCGGCTGTAACACGTTAACAGTTTTGGCCACTCTGTCAGCCAGCACCAGTGCCGGTCCCTGGGAGGGTAACGTACTGGCGTCAATACCTATATTGACCAGCAACGCCCGATATGGCCAAGACCAATGCTCGCTGTGTGCCAAGAACAGGCAGGCGCTCAAGTGCTTGCCTTGGAGGAGTACAAGATAAAACTATTTATGCACGAATAGTAATTATCTCAACACAAACGTACACGTTCTCAGCCATCGACATAGCTATTCCGACTGCTCTAGGCCAAAGACATTTTGCATCGCACGATACTGCTCCATTATCTGCGGATAATATGCTGTATATAGAGAAATTGCCTCCTCGTGTTCACTGCCTTCCAGCCCCGTCTCCCTATCATTATTGATACTCATATCCGCATTTACATAGAGAAGATATCCAACCATTTTATCAGCATTGTTTTCATCTTCTTTATATAGAATCAGGCCATACTCCTTTATTCCATTGCACATGAACCTGGGCCAAGCAACGATACCAATAGTACCGTTCTCGTTGCTACTTGATAGACAGCCAGAGAATTCAAACAATGCAGGTTTCCCAACCAAGTATGAATATTTGGTAGAATCTGAATCTGTCACAAACGTCCCAAGCGTCCTTGGGAAATGTTTGAAAGAACTGCCAACATACTTATGATATGTATAGTAATTTGCTCCCCAAATCATAAAGAATATCATAGAAACACAGAGAATAATAAGAAATACTTTTTTCTTCAAAATGATCACTCCGTTCTTAATTCGCATTAAAGGGTTATGATCCGGTCGCACATTCTTTTTATTTCCTCATCGTGCGTAACAAGGATAATTGTTTTTCCGGCTCGGTTGAGGTCACGCAAGATGTCCATTACGATCTCGGCATTTTCAGCATCCAGCGATCCCGTCGGTTCGTCGGCAAGAATGACATCATTCTTCTTGTAAAAAGCTCTGGCCAATGCTACACGCTGTTGTTCCCCACCTGAGAGTGTATAGACTTTTTGATCGACTTTCCCATATAGCCC
>CANRNF010000008.1 GCA_947631865.1 uncultured Oscillospiraceae bacterium
GAGATCAGCGAGAAAGAGGACTGCAACATCCCCTGGGCCATATTGCTGGACCCCACCTCCGCCTGCAACATGCACTGCACCGGCTGCTGGGCCGCCGAGTACGGCCACAAGCTCAACCTGTCCTTTGAGGACATCGACTCCATCGTCACCCAGGGCAAGCAGCTGGGCACATATTTTTACATCTACACCGGCGGCGAGCCCCTGGTACGAAAGGACGATCTCATCCGCATCTGCGAAAAGCACCCGGACTGCGAGTTTCTGGCCTTCACCAACGGCACCCTGATCGACGAGGCGTTCTGCAAAGAAATGCTCCGGGTGGCCAACTTCGTCCCCGCCATTTCCCTGGAGGGGTTTGAGGAGGCCAACGACTCCCGCCGGGGCCAGGGCGTGTACAAGAAGGTCCACGACGCCATGGCGATGATGAAGCGCTATAAGCTCCCCTTCGGCATCTCCACCTGCTACACCAGCCGGAACGTGGACGACGTGAGCAGCGAGGCATACTTCGACCAGCTGATCGACGCGGGGGCGCTGTTCGTGTGGTTCTTCCACTATATGCCCGTGGGCAACGACGCCGCCACCGACCTTCTGCCCTCTCCTGAACAGCGCATGAAGATGCTGAACGCCGTCCGCGCCTTCCGCTCCACCAAGGCCATCTTCTCCATGGACTTCCAGAACGACGCGGAATATGTGGGCGGGTGCATCGCCGGCGGCCGGCGGTATCTGCACATCAACGCCAAGGGCGACGTGGAGCCCTGCGTGTTCATCCACTACTCCAACGTGAACATCCACGACGTGTCCCTGCTGGACGCGCTGAAAAGCCCCATCTTCATGGCCTACCACCGGAGCCAGCCCTTCAACGGCAATATGCTCCGGCCCTGCCCCATGCTGGAGAACCCGGATATCCTGCCCCGGATCGTGGCCGAGACGGGCGCGGTGAACACCGACTACCAGAGCCCGGAGAGCGCCGAGCACCTGTGCGCCAAGACCGCACCCTATGCCGAGAAATGGACCCCCGTGGCCGCCGAGACATGGAAGGCCGAGGGGCACACGGAAAGCTGAGGGGTGTGTTATGAGCAAGATAAACCGTTATACGGGCACACTGCTGACGTGCGCCGTGGAGCTGGTGATCGGCATCCTGCTGCTGATTGATCCGGTGGGCTTCACCACCGGCATCATCATCGTGCTCGGCCTGGCGCTGATGGTGGCGGGTCTGGTCAGCGTGGTCAAATACATCCGCGCCGATCCGGATACCGCGTCGCAGGACAGCGCGCTGGCAAAGGGCCTGATTCTCCTGCTTTTGGGCTTCTTCTGCACGTTTCGGTCGGACTGGTTCATTCTCACCTTCCCGCTGCTGACTGTGCTTTATGGCGTGATGGCGCTGGTCTGCGGCATATGCAAGGTGCAGTGGGCCGCGGATATGCTGCGGTCCAAGCAGAAATACTGGTACGTCGCTGCCATCGCGGCATTCCTCACCATTGTTTTTGCTTGCCTGATTCTTGCAAAGCCATTTGCCGCAACAGCCACTCTCTGGACGTTCGTCGGCGTGACCATGATCGTCGAGGCCGCCGCAGACTGCGCCACATTCTGTCTGGGCCGCAAATAGCAGGCGTATACAAAAGCAGCCGGACATTTCTCTGCCTGGCTGCTTTGTACCAGATAATATTACCCTTGACAACTGATCTCTTGGGGAAAAGGAAGAAGGACTTTGACCGATGAGGGGACTTGGTTTGCCAAGGCCTCGAATCTTCAAAGTTCTTCTGACGTGTAGGCTCCCTCAGACGAGGGAGCTGTCGAGCGAAGCGAGACTGAAGGAGTGATTCCGTTTAATCCCCTGCATAAATGAACTCCATCATTCTATCCTCTGTCTCCGCCCGGATGAGGCGGCCCGCCTCGTCCCGCGTTAATTCCGTCGCGCCGGGCATGGTAAAGGTCAGCGGTCCATCGTCACTGGGGATGACGGTAAATTCGTTTTTTACCTCGTTGTTCATGTAGTCGTGTATCTCGCTATAGCGCAGAGTGAAATATGGGTCCTCACCGTAGGTGTAAAAGGTCTCGCCGCTTACCATGCCGTTATAGAGATCCATCTGATAGTTCATCCGCCCGGCGTCGTCATAGCCACAGCGGACCTCGCTGACCGGGTCCGGCCCCCAGACCGTAGGCTCACCCGCCTCGTCCCAGTCCGTCACGTCATAGAGCCAGTGGGAAGTGACGCGCCCGGCCTCGTCGCAGTCGTACTCGGTCACATACCGGACGATGCCGTACTCGTCCTCGTCCATGCTTCTTATAAGCCGCCCGGCCCCGTCATAGATGTAGCTGGACCCGCCGCCGGCGCTCGCCATGTCGCTGGTCCAGGTGTCCCGCAGGAGCCGCCCGTCCTCGTCGTATTCCCTGGTGTGGACGGAGGTGCTCCCGGAACCGTCGTCGACGGACGCCTCATAGCGCACCATTCTGCCCGCGTCGTCGTAGGCGTAGGCATACACCGTGTCCGGGGGGACGGTCTCCAGGACCTGGCCATTCCTGACCATGGTCCGCTCGGTCAGCGGATGCATCCGCCCGGCGGCGGGCAGCGGGCCCTCCTCGTAAGTATAGGTGTACTGGATGGCCAGCTCCCCGTCCACATATACATTCACGCCCGTGAGCCGGGGCTGTTCCGCCCCCAGGACAGACGCGCCCAGGGCAGGAACGATGAGCAGGGCCAGGGCCGCCGCGATGATACGTTTTCTCATAAGAATGACCTCCTTTACCAGTCCGGCCACAGGGCCCGCAGGGTGAGCCAGCAGCTTTTGCCCCCCAGGTCCCGGACAGAACACAGCGCCATGTTGACGGTCGTGCCGCCTACACTGCCGTCATAGCCTGCCAGCCAGGAATACCAGCATTCATCCGCCAAAGGCCTGCCTATTTCGTCGCAGTCGGAATAGGTGAAAAACGGCTGGGTGTCCCCCTCGTCGGTCCGCCACTGCTGGACGGTGACCGCCGCCTCGATATTGGCGTTGTACAGCACCTGGACGATGAGAG
Organism: uncultured Oscillospiraceae bacterium; assembly: GCA_947631865.1. Classification (GTDB taxonomy): domain Bacteria; phylum Bacillota; class Clostridia; order Oscillospirales; family Oscillospiraceae; genus CAJOIG01. The sequence goes on from CANRNF010000008.1 coordinate 3,016, forward strand.
GCTCCGCCAGGAATATCTGACCGGGCTCATCCTCCCCAAAAGGGGCCTTCACGAACACATAGCCGATGTTCTCATACCCCGCCGGAGGGTCATCCAGCGGCACCAGGGTCTCGTCATATCGGGCCGCGAACTCCTCATAGGTCATGGCCTCGTACCCCTCCGAGGTCCACTCCTCCGCCAGCATGGCGGCGAAGTCCTCCTCACCGGTCTCCGGGCCGTTCCGGGCGGCCACCTCCTCCCCCGGCACTATGTGGGTCACAGGCGAGGGCGCAGGCTCTTCCGCCACGGCGGCCAGGCTCTCGGCCGGGTCCGTGAGAAAGCACACTGCCAGCACCGCGGCGGCCACGCCTCCGGCGATCACCGCCCCCAGGGCCGGACGCCGATACCGGAGCACGGACTTTATCCGGGCCTTCACCCCCACGCCGCCGAAGCGGACCGGGCAGACCGAGGGCACGGCCCCGGCGGCGCAGGCGAGAAGTATCTTGGAGTATTCCTTCCGCTCCGCGAGACCCATGTCCCGGATCACCCGCTCGTCACAGGCCAGCTCCAAATCCCAGCAGAACAGGATATAGGCCGCCCAGGCCAGCGGGTCGAACCAGTACACCGCCAAAAGGACGAAGCCCAGGGGCTTCCACCAGTGGTCACGGCGCTTCAAGTGGGCGTTCTCGTGGGCCAGCACATAGGTATACCGCTCCCTATCCATGGCCGAGGGCAGGTATATCCGTGGCCGGAACACCCCCAGGATGAAGGGCGTGTCTATCCAGTCGCAGAGGAAGATGTTCCCCTTCACCCGCACGGAGGCCGCCACCCGCTGCCGCAGGCGGATATAACTCACAGCGGCGTAGCCCAGCATCCCCGCCGTCCCGGCCGCCCACACCGCCGTGGCCCAGGCGGCGATATCGGGGCCGGAGGGCCGTGCATCCACGTTTTCCGCAGGTACGGGCACAGCCGTCTCAGGCGTGGTAGTGTTCGTCTGTTCCCTCACCGGCGCGGCGATGGAGACCACCCGCTCCACTACCGCCTCCGTGTCAGGCACCAGGCTCAGGGGGCTCCGGATGGAGAAGGGACACGCCAGCCGCAGGGCCGCGAGGGCCCACAGCAGGCATATCATCCCCCGGGGCGCCCGCCGGAACACCGCCCGCAGGGCTATGACCGCCAGGATCAGCCAGCCCGCGGATATGGCGGTCTCTATGAGCCGGGGCAGCATGTCACGTCTCCCCCCAGCCGTCGATCATGCGCTTTATCTCGTCGATCTCCGACCGGGACAGGGTCTTCTTCCGGGTGAAGGCCGCGATGAACGCGGGCAGAGAGCCGTCGAAGGTCTCCGCCACGTACTGCTCGCTCTGGGAGGCGTAGTAGTCCTCCCGGGAGACGAGGGCCGTCACGGTCCCGTTCTCCAGGCGGAACAGGCCCTGCTCCCCCAGCTTTTTCAGCACGGTATAGGTGGTGGTCCGCTTCCAGTGAAGCTCCGCCGCGCAGAGCTTCACCAGCTCGCCGGTGGACACCGGCGCGTGGCTCCAGACGATGTCCGCGAACCGGGACTCCACCGTTCCCAGTCTGTGTTCCATGGTGCCGCCTCCTTTTGTCTATTCTCTATAGACAAGCACAGTCTATCACCAATAGACAACCTTGTCAAGCATAAAAACAGCCGCGGGAAAAAAGTCCCCGCGGCTGGCGTGTTCAGTTATCACAGCGTCCGGTTCATGCTGCCGGTCTGGTAGCCGCCCAAGTCCATGGCGGCGTAGGCGAAGCCCAGGCCCCGCAGGAACTCGTCCAGCTCTTTCGCGTGGACGATGAGACGGGAGAACTCCTCCGGCAGCACTTCCACCCGCGCCAGGTCTCCGTGGACCCGGACCCGCACCTGGCGAAAGCCCCAGTCCATGAGCTTCTGCTCCGCCTGGTCCACCATGGCAAGTTTCTCCTCCGTGATGGGCTCGCCGTAGACGAACCGGCTGGCAAGGCATGCATAGGATGGCTTGTCCCAGGTGTCCAGCCCCAGCTCCCGGGACAGGGCCCGGATGTCGGCCTTGGTGAGGCCCGCCTGGCGCAGGGGGCTCAGGACCCCCAGCTCCTTGATGGCCTGCAGGCCGGGCCGGTAGTCGCCCAGATCGTCCATATTGGACCCCTCGGCCACGTGGCCGATGCCCTGCTCCCCGGCGGCGGCGATGATCTTTCCGAACAACTCTTTTTTGCAGAGGTAGCAGCGGTTTTTCGGGTTCTGGCGGAAGCCCTCGATGGCCAGTTCCTCCGACTCTATCTCTATCTGCCAGATGCCCTCAGTCCTGCAGAAGGAACGGGCGTCGTTCATCTCCCGGGCCGGGAAGGAGCGGCTTTTCGCCGTCACCGCGACGGCGTTGTCCCCCAGCACATCGTGGGCCACCTTCAATAGGAAGGTGGAGTCCACCCCCGAGGAGAAGGCCACCGCCACGCTCCCCAGCTCCCGGAGGTACGCCTCCAAAGCTTTCATTTTTTCGTGCAGCGCGTCCATTATTTCCCCTCCACCAGCTTTTCCGCCTCCGCCAGACTCACGCCATGCTCCCGGGCGATGCGGGCCAGATCCTCGTACTCGTACTTCGTCCGGGTCACCCCGTACCCCTGGGAGATCTTCCGCCTCACCGGGCCGAAGGGGGTGTCCAGCTTCTCCTCCCGGCGGTCCAGGACGTACCGCCTCGTCTCCGTCTCCCGGACGCCGAGGGTGGTGGTGTGGGCGAAGAGGAGCCGGACCATCTCCTCCCGGTCCATTTCAGAACATATGACCCGCAGAAGCGTCCCTGGCCGGGACTTCTTCATCCCGATGGGTACGGTGTAGACCTCCCGGGCCCCGGCCTCAAAGAGCCGCTCCATGGCGAAGCCCACCGCCTCGGCGGTCATGTCGTCCACGTTGCAAGAAAGCTCCAGCATCGTATCGACGCCCCCGGCCATGCTCTCGCCCAGGATGGCCCGGACGCAGTTGGCGGCGTTGGGGTATTCCCGTTTGCCCATGCCGTAGCCGATGGCCGCCGGGCGCATGGGGGGCATGGGGCCGAAGGTGCTTGCAAAATGCTTTAAAAGGGCCGCCCCCGTGGGGGTGCACAGCTCCCCCTGGATCTCTCCGCCGTAGATGGGCGCGTCCCGCAGGATATAGGCTGTGGCCGGGGCGGGTACCGGCAGCAGCCCGTGGGCGCATTTCACCTGGCCGCTGCCCACATGGATAGGCGAGACCGCCACCTCGTCGGGGGCAAGCTCCGCCATGGCCAGGCACACCGCCGCCACGTCCGCCACCGCGTCCAGGGTGCCCACCTCGTGGAAGTGGATATCGTGGACGGGCACGCCGTGAACGTGGCTCTCCGCCTGGGCGATAAGGCCATATACCGCCAGCACGTCTTCGCGGACCTTATCCGGCAGATCCAGGTGGTCCCGGACCAGGTGCTCTATCTCGTGCATGCCGCTGTGATGGTGGTGTTCATGGTCATGGTCATGCTCGTGGTCATGGTCATGATGATGGTGGTGAAGGACCTGGTCCTCTTCTGCCCCGTGGACCAGCACGGACATATGGCTTCCCGCGATGCCGCAGCGCACGGCGGGCTCCCGCACATACTCCACCCCGGGGATGCCCAGGGCGTTCAGCCTCTTCACGAACCCGTCCGGGTCCGGCAGCAGCTCCGTGAGCGCCGCCGTCAGCATATCCCCCGCCGCGCCCATGGCGCAGTCAATATACAGCGTCTTCATCCCTTTGCCTCCATATGGTTGATCATCCCGGCCAGATACCCGGCCCCGAAGCCGTTGTCGATGTTGACCACGCTGACGCCGCTGGCGCAGGAGTTGAGCATGCTGAGAAGCGCGCTCAGACCCTGGAACGCCGCTCCATAGCCCACGCTGGTGGGCACGGCGATCACCGGGCAGTCGGCGAGACCGCCTATCACGCTGGCCAGCGCCCCTTCCATCCCCGCGATAGCGATGATGACGCTGGCGCTCATGATGTCCTCCTTCCGGTCCAGGAGCCGGTGCAGCCCCGCCACGCCCACGTCGTAAAGGCGCTTCACAGCGTTGCCGTGGACCTGGGCGGTCAGAGCCGCCTCCTCCGCCACGGGGATGTCGCTGGTACCGCCGGTGGCCACCACCACGGTACCGATGCCGTCCGGTTCCGGGATGCCGCCCAGGATGCCCACCCTGGCGTCCGGGTGGTAGTCAAGCGCCCGGCCCCGCCCCACGACAGCGGCGGCCTCCGGAGAAAGGCGGGTGATGAGGATACGCTCCTGCCCGTTTCTCTCCATGGTATCGCATATCCCCGCGATCTGCTCCGGGGTCTTCCCCGCGCCGTAGATGACCTCGGGCGCGCCCTGACGCAGCTTCCGGTGCAGGTCCACCTTGGCGTAGCCGATATCCTCATAGGGGGCGGTCTTCAGCTTCAAAAGCGCCTCGTCCACGGTCACGGTCCCGTCCCGCACCGCCTCCAAAATCTTTTTTGCCTCGCTTCGCATGCATGTCCTCCAAAATAGCAGAAAGGCACCGCCCCGCTTCTGCGGAGCAAGTACCTTCTTAGTACTGTTATGCGTTCAGATCTTGCCAAGTCCGGCGCTTCTGCGCCGTGGGCGGACTTCCTGTCCGCCGGGAAAATAGTACCATGAGAAAAAGCCGCCTGTCAAGTCCCCCCTGGGGGGATATGGCAGGCGGCCGGTTCTCAGTCCTCTATCACGTAGGGCACCGCGTCCGCCGGGATGGGACACACGTAGCCGTTTCCGTCCTTTGTCCTCTCAGCGAATTCCGTCTTGGCCAGATCGATGAGGCCGTGGTCCGCGAACAGATCCGCCGCCGCGCCGGCCAGGACCTTGGCGGCGTAGAGCATGCCCTTGTGGCCGATGGAGGTGGCTCCGCAGGACACGTTCTGCCAGGAGTGGCCCGGGGAGCCGGAGGGCCAGGTGGCCGCGGTGATCTGGCTGGTGGGGGTGAGCTGGCTCACGTCGCCCACGTCCGTGGACCCGGGGGTGAACTCGTTGCTGGAATAAAAGGGCATGACGAAGTCGTTGATGGCCCGCTGGCCGCCGTCCGTCGTCGCCTTCACATAGGCCTTAATCTCCTCCGACCACATAGGGGCGTCGCCGGGGAGCTTATCCCGGGCGGGGAAGGTCTTCTTCAGGTCCTCAGCGAAGGCCCACTCCTCTTTCGTGTACTGGGGCAGCTGCGCGGCCAGCATATTGGCGTGCAGCACCTTCTCCAGCGCCGTGTTGGGCAGAAGGTCCGCCGTGCCGTCCACAAAGATGCGCTCGTAGGTGGTCTCCGTCATCATGGCCGCGCCCTGGGCGATCAGGTCCACCCGCCGCTGGAGCTCCAAGGTGTCCTTCACCTTCTGGGACCGGACCATGTACAGCACCGACGCGTGGGGCTGCACCACGTTGGGGGAGGCCCCGCCGCCGTCGATCATGGCATAGTGGACCCGGCCCTGGGGCGGCATGTGCTCCCGCAGGTACTGCACGCCTATGTTCATCAGTTCCACCGCGTCCAGGGCGGAGCGGCCGTCCTGGGGGTTGCCGGCAGCGTGGGCCGCCACGCCCTTGAACTTATACAGCACCTGGGTGCAGGAGTTGTTGGTGCCGGTCATGAGCTCGTTGGTGTCGCCGGGGTGCCAGCTGAGGGCACAGTCCAGCTCCTTCCACACCCCGTCCCGGGCCATGTACGCCTTGGCGGCGCCGCCCTCCTCGCCGGGGCAACCGTAGAAGGTCACCGTACCAGGCAGGCCGGTCTTCTGCAAAAAATCCTTCACGGCGCAGGCCGCCCCAAAGGCGCCGGCTCCCAGCAGATTGTGGCCGCAGCCGTGGCCGGAGCCGTTCTTCACCAGTTCCTCCCGCTGGACGCTGCCTCCCTTCTGGGAAAGGCCGGACAGGGCGTCGAACTCCCCCAGGATGCCGATATGGGGCCGGCCGGAGCCATAGCTGCCGGAAAAGGCCGTCTCGATACCGGCGAGACCCTTCTCCACGGCGAAGCCCTCCTTCTCCAGGAGCTCTTCATAGAGCGCCGCGGACTGGTGCTCCTTGAGGGACAGCTCCGCGTATCCCCAGACGCTGTTGGCCAGGTCGATATACTCCTGGGCGTGGGCGTCCACATAGGCCCCGATGGCCTTTTTTATCTCCTGCATATCCATAACGCATGCTCCTTTTTGAGACGGCAAGGCCGTCCGGAAACGACGGCCTTGCAAGCATATTTTCAGTAGAGCACCTTGCTCAAAAATTCCTTGGTGCGGGGGTTCTGGGGGTTCTGGAAGACCTCGTCGGGCTTGCCGCTCTCGGCGATGACGCCCCCGTCCATGAACAGCACCCGGTTGGACACCTCCCGGGCGAAGCCCATCTCATGGGTCACGATGACGGAGGTCATGCCCGTCTTCACCAAGCCCTTGATGACTTCCAGCACCTCGCCCACCATCTCCGGGTCCAGGGCGGAGGTGGGCTCGTCGAAGAGCATCACATCCGGCTCCATGGCCAGGGCCCGCACGATGGCGAGACGCTGCTTCTGGCCGCCGGAGAGACGGCTGGGGTGCTCGTTGGCCTTGTCGGCCAGACCCACCCGGTTCAGAAGCTCCATGGCCTTCTCATCCGCCTGCTTGGGGTCTACCTTCTTCACCATGGTGGGGGCGATGGTGATGTTCTCTTTCACGGACAGGTGGGGGAACACGTTGAAGTGCTGGAACACCATGCCCATCTTCTGGCGGTGGAGGTTGATGTCCACTTTGGCGTTGGTGATCTCCACGCCCTCGAAGAAGATCTGGCCCTCCTCCGGGGTCTCCAGCAGGTTCAGGCAGCGCAGGAAGGTGCTCTTGCCGCCGCCGGAGGGGCCGATGATGGACACCACCTCGCCCTTATTGATGTGCTCGGTCACGCCCTTCAGGACGTGCAGCGGGGGCTTTCCCTCGATCTGAAAGCTCTTGTGGAGGTTTTCCGTCCGTATCATTTCGGTATCAGTCACTGGCCTTCAGCCTCCTCTCAAACACACCCAGCAGCCGGGTCAGCACGAAGTTCAGCACGAAATAGAGCACGCCCACGATGAACAGGCACTCCATGGTCAGGAAGGTGCGTCCCTTCACGATCAGGTAGCTGGTCATCAGCTCGCCCACGAAGAAGGTGGACGCCATGCTGGTCTCCTTGATGACGGTGACGAACTCGTTGCCCAGGGCGGGCAGGATGTTCTTGATGGCCTGGGGCAGGACGATCTTTATCATGGTCTGCTTGCCGTTCATGCCCAGGCTCCGGGCCGCCTCGGTCTGGCCCCGGTCCACCGCCTGGATGCCGGAGCGGAATATCTCCGATACATAGCAGGCGGAGTTTATCACCAAGGCCACGCCGATGCTCACGATCTCCGGCACGTTGAAGGGCAGGATCTGGGGCACCAGGAAATAGCCTATGTACAGCTGCAGCAGCATGGGCGTGCCGCGGACGATCTCCACGATGGCCATGACCAGCCAGTTCAGGGGCTTGAACTTCGCCATGCGCCCCAGGCACAGGAACACGCCAAAGATGGAGCCGGCGGCCACCGTCACGAAGGACAGCAGCAGCGTGTAGCCCACGCCGGTGATGAGAAACACCCGCCAGTAGTCATGCAGTATTTTTACGATGTTATTGAAGTATTCCAAAAACGGACCTCCTCTTTCCTGTCGGCGGCCGGCATGCAAAGCGCATGGCCGGGATTCCGGCCATGCGCTTATTGAACCGGGAGATTATTCGGCAGCGGCCTCTTCGCCTTCGGCCTCCTCGGCGGGGGCCTCCTCCTCGACGATGGCGTTGCCCTCCTCGTCATAGGAGATATCCTCGGCGGTCTCGATGCCGGCCAGCTCCTTGGCGTCGGCATACCACTCGGCGTACAGGCCCTGCTCATAAGCCTGAGCAAGGATGGCGTTGACCTGCTCGGTCAGCTCGTCGGCGCCCTTCTTCAGAAGGATGACATTGTTCTCCTGCTCCTCGTCGATCTCGAAGAGGAAGCCGGTGAAGGCGATGGCGTCGTTGCTGGCGATGATGGCCTCGCCGTTGCCCTGGGCCACGGCGATGGCGTCATACTGGCCGTTCCGGAGGGCCTCAACGCCGGTGCCGATATCCACGAACTCCTTGATGGTGCAGTCCTCAGGCAGCTGGCTGGTGCACAGGTTGTACTGCAGGGAAGCGGTCTGGGCGCCCACGGTCAGGCCGGAGAAGTCCTCGGCGGTGGTCCACTCGCCCTCGTGCTCCTTCAGGGTGATGATGGCCTGCTGGGTCTCGTTGTCGCCGGCATAGTAGAAGTCGGACAGGTTGAAGTTCTCAGCGCGCTCGTCGGTCTTGGAGAAGCCGGAGATGGACATATCCACAGCACCGGTCTGCACGGCGGCCTGGCAGGCGTCGAAGCTCATGGGCTTGATGATGAGCTCTTTACCCATCTGCTCGGCGATGTACTTGGCCAGAGTCACGTCAAAGCCAACGTACTGGTCCTGGCCGGTCTTGGAGGTGTCCACGAACTCCATGGGGGAGAAGTCGGGGCTCAGGGCCACGGTCAGGGGCTCCTTCTCCTCATCGGCGGAGGCGACGACCGCCACGCTGGCGAGCATCAGAACGGCAAGGATCATAGAAAGGATCTTCTTCATGGTTTTATACTCCTCGTAGAAAAAAGATTTGTCGATGTAGTTATCCATCGCTCGGTCAAACTTGATCGTGAGGCAAGTATAGTCCCATGCAGTCTCCATGTCAACCCAAAAATGAATTTTATTCGCAAAATCTGAATAGTTTATCTTTCCCGCACAAAGACCCGACCCGATTTTAGCCCTTGTTTTATGCACATTTTCACCAAACTAACAACCTATTGCGCGAATTATTCATTCCAAAATGAATAATTCATTTCTTTTTGCCAAAATCGTCTATTCATCTAAAAATGAATATTCATGAATAGCACCCGTTTTAGCCATAAATATGGCTCCCTCGTCAGAGGGAGCCTTTAAAAACTGTAGGGCGCGTTTCGCAACGCGCCCTACCACTCAATTATGATATGTAATTACTTCTCCAGCATCTCCGCGCACTTCTTGAGGTTCTCGATCACGGGGATGTGCTGGGGGCAGGCCCGCTCGCACTGGCCGCAGGCGATGCAGTCCGAGGCCTTTCCGGCCTCTTTCACCGCGGCGGCGTAGGCCTCCTCCGCCTGGGCCATCTGGCCGCCGGAGAGCTGCTTGTTGGCGGCGGCGAAGATGTCGGGTATGGGGATATTCTGCGGACAGCCCTCGGTGCAGTAATGGCACGCCGTGCAGGGGATGGCGGCAGAGTTGCCCAGTATCTTCTGGGCCTGGGCGATGATCCGCTGTTCCTCGTCGTTCAGGGGCTGGAAATCACCCATCACGGAGAGATTGTTTTCCATCTGCTCCATATTGCTCATGCCGGACAGGACCGTCACCACCCCGTCCAGGCTGGCGGCGAAGCGGATGGCCCAGGAGGCGCAGGAGGCGTCGGGAGCGTAGTCTCTGAAGAGCTTTTTGACCTCCTCCGGCGGGTCGGCCAGGCGGCCGCCTTTCACCGGCTCCATGATGACCACGCCCTTATCGTGCTTGCGGGCCACTTCATAGTTGGCCCGGCTCACCACATCCGGATTCTCCCAGTCGGCGTAGTTGATCTGCAGCTGGACGAATTCCACCTCCGGGTGGTCGGTGAGGAGCTGGTCCAGCAGGGCGGGCTTTCCGTGGAAGGAAAAGCCAACGTGCTTGATGAGGCCCTGCTCCTTCTTCTCCAGGACGAAGTCCCACAGGTGGAACTTGTCGTAGCGACGGACGTTGTTCTCCTGGAGGGCGTGGAGCAGGTAGTGGTCGAAGTACCCTGCCCCGGACCGCTCCAGGGAGGTGGCGAACTGCTTTTTCGCGGCCCGCTCCGTCACCGCGATACCGGCGTTCAGCTTGCTGGCTAAGAGGAAGCTCTCCCGGGGATGCCGGTCCACGATGGCCTTCTTCGCCGCGGCCTCGGAGCCGGGATAGACAAAGGCGGTGTCCAGATAGGTGAACCCGGCGGCCAGGAATTTGTCCGCCATGGCCCCGGTCTGTTCCACGTCGATGCTTACGCCCTTTTTGGGCAGGCGCATGAGCCCAAAGCCCAGCTTGGGGATATTTTTGCCGTAATAGTCTGCCATTGGGGGACCTCCTGTAGTATTTTAGTTTTTGGCGTTGTAGGCCGCCTTCATGCACTTATAGGTCATATAGCAGTCGAACTTGGAAGTGGTCTCAAAGGGGGCGTGCATGCTGAGCACGGGCACCCCCGCGTCGATGGTGTCGATGTCCCGGTCGGCCATATAGAGGGCCACCGTGCCGCCGCCGCCCTGGTCCACCTTGCCCAGCTCGCACATCTGCCAGGTCACGCCGCCCTCGTCGCACAGGCGGCGCAGATAGCCCACCAGCTCGGCCGAGGCGTCGCTGGCCCCGGACTTGCCCCGGGAACCGGTGTACTTGCAGAAGGCCACGCCGTAGTTGATGCGGGAGGCGTTCTGCTTCTCGCTGACCTCGGGGTACATGGGGTCCAGGGCCGCCGTCACGTCCGCGGACACGCAGAAGCTGTGGGAGAAGGCCTCCTGCACGGAGCAGGCGCCGCCGCAGAGCTTTTCGATGAACCGCTCGAAGGCCCGGCTCTGCATGCCGGACACACCCATGGAGCCGATCTCCTCCTTGTCCGCCAGGATGCACACCGCCGTGCGCTCCGGGTCCTCCGTCTCCAGCACGGCCGCCAGCTCCGCGTAGGCGCAGACCCGGTCGTCCTGGCCGTAGCCGCCGATGAGGCTCCGGTCCAGGCCCAGCTCCCGCACCTGGAAGGCGGGCACCGCCTCCAGCTCGGCGGAGATAAGGTCCGCCTCGGTGATGCCGTATCGGTCATTGAGAAGGCTCATGATAGCAAGCTTCACCCGGTCGGAGCCCTCCCCGGCGTAGGGCACGCTGCCCGCCAGGATGCAGAGCTTCTCCCCCTCTATGCCCTTGGCCAGGGTCTTCTGCATCTGATCCGCGGCCAGGTGGGGCAGAAGGTCCGTGATCACGAACTGGGGGTCGTCCGGTTCCCGGCCGATCACCACCTCTTGGGCGGTGCCGTCTTTGAGGGCCACCACGCCGTGGATCTCCAGGGGGATGGCCGTCCACTGGTATTTCTTGATGCCGCCGTAATAGTGGGTGCGGAAGTAGCCCAGCTCCGAGTCCTCGAAAAGGGGCAGCTGCTTCAGGTCCAGACGGGGCGCGTCCACGTGGGCCGCCTCCACCACGAATCCGGCGCTCATGGGCTTTTTCCCGCCCACGGCCAGCAGCAGGGCCTTGCCCCGGTTGCTCCAGTACACCTTCTGCCCCGGCTGGATGGGGCCGTCAAGGCTCTCCGCGCTGACGAAGCCCGCGGCCTCCGCCAGCTTCACCGCCTCCTTCACCGCCTCCCGCTCCGTGCGGGCGGCATCCAGATAGCGCATATACCCCCGGCAGTAGTCCTCCAGGGCCAGCCGCTCCCCGGCATCCATCAGGTCATAGCCGTTCTTCTGCTGGTAAAGCAGCGCCTTTTTCATCTCGTCCATGGTCTATCCCTCCAAGATTTTTTGAAACAATTTATCGCAGGCCCGCCGGAAGTCCTCCCGGCTGCCGTCGTTGTGCAAAATATGGCCGCAGTGCTCTATGAAAAAGCTATCCGGTTTCTGAGCCCGGATGCGTTTGAGGGCGTAGTCCATGCTCACGCCCTCCCGGGCCACCAGCCGCGCGGCCCTCACGTCCTCCGGCGCCAACACGCCCACCAGCTGGTCCAGACGGCTCTCCGCCTCCGTACCGATGAGGTTGATGGCGTCAATGGCGGCGTATCGCCCGCCGGAGGCGGCGAACTGCGCCAGCCGCTCGTCCAGCTCCTCCACCACATGGTGGATGGTGATCCGGTCCAGGTCCGCCAGGGCGGCGGGGTCGGAAAACACCAGGTTGCCCAGCTTCTTGCGCTGGAGAACGCCATTCTCTACCGCGCCGGGGAACCGGGCGGCGATGGCGTCCAGCATGGGTCCGCCTTTTTCGCACAGCTCGTGGTACACCGCGTCCGCGTCCAGCACCAGCGCGCCCATGGCCTCCAGCGATTCCAATGCCGTGGTCTTGCCCGCCCCGGTGCCGCCGGTGACCCCCACCACCGTGAGGCTGTCTACCAGCGCCCGGCGGATATCCTCTTCCGCCAGCGCCCCCCGGCGCAGGATGCGGTAGGGCGATACCGTCAGGTCGATGATGGTGCTCTCCGTGCCGATGCCGCAGGGGCCGCCGTCGATGACGGCCTCTATTTTCCCGTCAAAATAGGCCAGCACGTCCTCCGCGGTCTTGGGGCTGGGGGCCCCGGAGAGGTTGGCGGAGGGAGCCGCCAGGGGTACGCCCGCCAGTTTCAATAGTTCCAGCGTTTTGGGCGAATCCGGACACCTGAGCCCCACTGTGGCCCCACCTGCCAGGACGATTTCCGGTATTTTTTGGTCTGCTTCCACCACTATGGTCAGCGGGCCGGGCCAGAATTTCTCCGCCAGCACCCGGGCGCCCCGGGGGACATTCCGCCCGTACACGTCCAGGGCCTCGGGGCCCGGCACCATCAGGCTCAGGGGCTTGGCCGCGGGCCGGCCCTTCACCTCGTATATCCTCTCCACGGCGGCTGCGTCCAGGCCGTTGGCGGCCAGGCCGTACACCGTTTCCGTGGGCACGGCCACCATGCCCCCGGCGCGGATGAGCTCCGCCGCCCGGGCGATGTCAGCCGTGATGTGCTCCGTCTTCAAGCCCGCTCCTCCTCTTGTAAGCGCTCCGCCTGGTCCGCCGTGACCAGCGCGTCGATGATCTCGTCCAGGTCCCCGTTCATCACCGCGTCGATGCGGTAGATGGTGAGGCCGATGCGATGGTCCGTGACCCGGCCTTGGGGGAAGTTGTAGGTGCGGATGCGCTCGTTGCGCATGCCGGTGCCCACCTGGCTGCGGCGCTCGTCGGCCCGCTCTGCGGCCTGCTTATCCCGCTCCGCCTGGGCCAGCCGGGAGGCCAGGATGGACAGCGCCCGGGCCTTGTTCTTATACTGGCTGCGCTCGTCCTGGCATTCCACCACCGTGCCGGTGGGGATGTGGGTCACCCGGATGGCGCTGGAGGTCTTGTTCACCTTCTGCCCCCCAGCGCCGGAGGAGCGGAACACGTCGATGCGCACCTGGCTCATGTCCAGCTCGTACTCCGTCTCGTCCGCCTCCGGCAGCACCGCCACCGTGGCGGTGGAGGTGTGGACCCGGCCCTGGGTCTCCGTCTCCGGGACCCGCTGGACCCTGTGGACGCCGCTCTCGAATTTGAAGCGGGACCAGGCGCCCTCGCCCTCCACCACGAAGCTGATCTCCTTGATGCCGCCCAGGTCCGTCTCGTTGATGTTGGCGATGGACACTGTCCAGCCCCGGCTCTCGGCGTACATGGAATACATCCGGTAGAGGCTGGCGGCGAACAGGGCCGACTCCTCGCCCCCCACGCCGCCCCGTATCTCCACGATGACGTTCTTGCCGTCGTTGGGGTCGCGGGGCAGCAGCAGCGTCTTCAGCTTCCGCTCCGCTTCCGGCAATGCCTCCCGGGCGTCGTCCAGCTCCTGCCGGGCCAGGGTGCGCAGTTCCGGGTCCTCCTCGGCCAGCATCCCCTCCGCCTCGGCGGCCGCGGCCCGCAGGCGCTTTACCTCCCGCCAGGCCTCCACCACCGGTTCCAGGTCCTTCCGCTCTTTGGCAAGGGCGCCGTACAGCCCCGGCTCAGCGTAGGTGTCCGGGTCCTCCATCCGGGCGGAGAGCTTATCGTATTTATCTTCGATGAGTGTTAGTTTTTCGTCCATTCGTCGTCACAAGCTACACATCCCTCGCTCCGGCGCAAGCGCCAGAGCTCGTCCGTTCCGCTGCTCCTCCTCTCCCCACGCGACCCGCTTCGCTGGGCTCGCGCGGGGACCCCATCACATCGTCACAGGGCTGGTCCGCCAGTCGGAGCCGCCGGTCCTCTCCTCCGCCGCCTCATAGCCCAGAACGTAGAAGTCCCGGGCGGCGGCGTTCAGGGCGAATATCTCCTCCGCCGGGGCGGGCAGTTCCCGCACCGCGGCGGGTTTCGTCAAAATGGGCACCTTCGCCTTGCCGTCCATGGTCCGCACCAGCTCCCGGCCCCGTTCGGTGCTGGCCAAAACGCGGGCATAGGGCGGCACGGGGCCCGCCATGTCCGCCTTCACGCCCAGCGCGGCGCACATCACCATCCGGCGCAGCCGGCTCAGAGGGTACCGCTTCGTCTTCACCGCCGCCAGCACGCCCAGGAGGCTTCCCTCCTCCCGCACGGCTTTATAGAGGCGGTTCTCCAGTCCCTCCGTGGCGTCCGGCAGGGCGGCGAGATCCGCTTGGTCCATGGCCCGCAGCCGGGCCATGATACCCTGCTCCAGGCTCTCCAATGTAACTGGCCCACGGCCCGCCGCCATCTCCCGGGCTGCTAGTCGGGCGGCCTCCCCGGGCATGAAGGGGGTCACGTCCTGACCCGATTCCAGCATGGCCCGGAGCTGGGCCGCGCTGCGAAGCCGCCCCCCGGCCATGGCGTCATGGACCGACTCCCGGCGCAGGGTGGTCATGGCCTGCATGGGGCTGTGGAGGGCAAAGAGGGCCTTGATGTACTCCACGGCCAGGATGTTGTTGGGCGTCTGCAAAAGCACCGACTCCTGGCCCAATGTCTCGTGCAGCACCTTCTCCCGGGCGGCCGCAAAGGGCAGGCCGCCCGCCATTTCCGACTTTATACGCTCGATGTTGGCGGGCTCCGCCGCCGCGATAGCAAGGGCCGTCAGAGGCGCGAGAGTCCCCGCTTCGCTGCCGAAGGACAGGTGGGTCACCACCCCCAGGGCGTCCAGAAGGCCCACCGCCCCCATGGCGAACCCCTCCGCCGAGAGGGTGCACCAGGGCAAAGGCAGCTCCAGCACCAGGTCCGCGCCGCACTGGGCGGCCATTTTGGCCCGGACGTGCTTGTCGAAGCAGGCGGGGCCGCCCCGCTGGACGAAGTCCCCGCTCATGACGCACACGATGGGGGCGTCCTCCCCCAGCTGTTCCCGGCTGGCGGCGAAATGCTGGAAATGTCCCAGGTGGAAGGGGTTGAACTCTCCCACGACGCCGATCACATTCATAGCGGTCTCCCTCTTGCGTTTTCGTAAAAAAGCGTTAAAATGACTATAGTATCCTTTACCTATCATTTTACACAGATTTTAATTTTTTACAAGAGGAAGGGGTCAACCATGAAAATTCTTGTGATCAACTGCGGCAGTTCCTCCCTGAAATACCAGCTGCTGGACATGGATAATGAGGCGCTGCTGGCCAAGGGCCTGTGCGAGCGCATCGGCATCGACGGCCATCTGAAGCACCAGCCCCAGAACGGCAAGCCCGTCTTTGACGAGGACGTGCCCATGCCCACCCACACCGAGGCCATCGCCGCGGTGCTGGATAAGCTCACCAGCGCCGACTACGGCGTGGTGGCGGATATGGGCGAGATCGGCGCGGTGGGCCACCGGGTTGTCCACGGCGGGGAGAAGTTCGCCGCCTCCGTGGTCATCGACGACGCCGTGATGGCCGCCATAGAGGAGTGCGTCCCCCTGGCCCCCCTTCACAACCCCGCCAACATCACCGGCATCAACGCCTGCAAGGCCGTCATGGGCGACGTGCCCCAGGTGGCGGTGTTCGACACCGCCTTCCACCAGACCATGCCCGGCAAGGCCTTCATGTACGCCATCCCCTATGAGTACTATACCGACCTGAAGGTCCGGCGTTACGGCTTCCACGGCACCAGCCACCGCTATGTCTCCGGCCAGGCCGCCAAGCTGATGGAAAAGCCCATCGAAGAGCTGAAGCTCATCTCCTGCCACATGGGCAACGGCAGCTCCGTCTGCGCCATCGACGGCGGCAAGTGCGTGGACACCTCCATGGGCTTCACCCCCATCGCCGGCCTGCCCATGGGCACCCGCTGCGGCGACATCGACGTGTCCATCCCCGATTACCTGTGCCAGAACACGGGCAAGGACGTGACCACCATCACCAATGAGCTGAACAAGAAGTCCGGCGTGCTGGGCGTTTCCGGCGTGAGCTCCGATTTCCGTGACCTGACCAAGGCCACCCAGGAGGGCAACCAGCGGGCCGCCCTGGCCCGGGATATGTTCGCCTATTCCGTGGCCAAGACCGTGGGCGCTTACGCCGCGGCCATGAACGGCGTGGACGGCATCATCTTCACCGCCGGCGTGGGCGAGAACGACGCCGAGATGCGGGCCGACATCTGCGCTTATCTCACCTATCTGGGCGCGGAGCTGTGCCCGGGCTGCAACGCCAAGCGGGGCGGGGACCGGTTCGTCTCCAAGCAGGACAGCAAGGTGAAGCTCATGGTCATCCCCACCAACGAAGAGCTTGTCATCGCCCGGGACACCAAGGCTCTCGTAGAAAAATAAGCGACGACCGGCATATAAAAATGCCCGGAGCGCCACTCCGGGCATTTTTGCATCTATATAGAGGGAGGTATTATCCATGAACCACAAAGGCACCGTGACGCTGGAGACAGACCGGCTCATCCTCCGGCGGTTCACCTTAGACGACGCCGAGACCATGTACAAAAACTGGGCCTCGGAGGACGCCGTGACCGAATATCTCACCTGGCCCACCCACGAGAGTGTGGACGTGACGCGGGCGGTGCTGTCCGATTGGACTGCGGCCTATGAACGGGCCGATTATTACAACTGGGCCATTGAGCTCAAAGAGCTGGGCCAGGTCATCGGCAGCATCACCGTCGGCCCCCAGAAGCCAGCGGTGGCCGGCTGTGAGCTGGGCTGGTGCATGGGCTCGGCCTGGTGGGGCCGGGGCATCATGCCGGAGGCCGGGCAGGCGGTGCTGCGCTACCTTTTCGACGAGGTGGGCTTTGAGCGCGTCGCCGCCGCCCACGCCGTGGGAAACCCCAAATCCGGCCGGGTCATGCAGAAGCTGGGCATGCGCTATGAGGGCACCATGCGCCGGGCCGGCCGCTGCAACCAGGGCGTGATCGACGAGGTGTGGTACGCCATATTGAAGGACGAATTCCCGGCAGAAGAGCGCGAAACGGGCTGTCAGCAATAAATTAGGGCGCGGGATCGTTCCCGCGCCCTGTTTCTATCTGCCGTTTTTACTTTTCCGGCAGCGCCAGCTCATGGCCCTGGAAAGTGACAGAGGTGACCCCGTCCAAGTCGATGGGCGCGGCGAACTCGATGGACATGACGCACACGTCCTCCGCCGGCCAGTGGTTGCTGGTGCCGCTGATGACCGCCGTGCCGCCGGCATAGGCGACCTCCAGGTCCCAGGGGTCTACCACGGTCTGCTTTTCCCGGGGCTGGAACTCATAGGTGCAGACCGCGCCCATGGGGGACAGTTTCAAGGATGTGACCGTGACGGTCACATCCTCCGTCACTCTTGTGAGGCCAGTGCGGGCGTCCAGCATGGTGCCCGGCTCCAGCTCCGCCTGATCCAGGGGTACGCCCTTGTAATAATAGTAGTCGATCTTACCCTTGGCAGCAAAGGGCTCCGTCACCAGCTCGACCTCTTTCTGCTCCGGCGGGGTCACCGTGAATTGGAATACCCAGGGTCCCTCGGACAAAAGCGCGTTCTCGCCCCGCCCATCTCTCAGTTCAGTCAGTGTCAGCGTCAGCGGATAAGACCAGTCTGGCCCCTGATCCAGCAGCTCCAAGGGGACGCACTTTTCCTGCAGAAAGCTGTATACGCCGTCTGTCCCGTTGTCCAGGGGAATGCTGCTCCCGCCGCCGGAAAAGAGGTCATCCGGCGCGTCAGGGTCCGCGCTGACGAGGATCCCGTCCGGGAAGGGAAGGACAGGGCCGGTCCCCTCCGGGGCCTGGACATCCAGCTTCATGTAGCAGTACTGCCCGTCGGTCATGGCCGCGTCCAGCGTCACGGTCCAGCCGTCGGCGGTGACGGACTGGCCTATGCCCGCGGCGGCCTGGTCGATGTACGCCATCTGTCCCTCAGTGAGCTCCGACTGGCCCGCGGCGGCGAACCAGCTTTTGAACCACGCCGCCCCGTCCAGGGCCGCGTAGGCCGTGGCCCCCAACGCCAGCACCAGCGCGGCGGCCAGGGCCAGCACGGCTATGCGTTTGATGTGTTTTCTTCTACCCATGTTATCGTCTCCTTCCCGGAGGGCTGCGCCGTCCGGGTCATAGCGGAGCGCGGCGGTTACGTACTCGCCGGCCACGCCGCTCAGGGCTTCCGTCAGTTCTTCCCGCGTCATGAGAGCATACCCTCCTTTACAAGCTGTTTTTTAAGTCCCTCCCGCAGACGGAAAAGGCGCACGCTGGCCCGCCGCCTGGAAAGGCCTGTCTGGGCCGCGATGGTCTCCAGGTCGTCCCCGTACCAGTACCGGCGCATGAAGAGGTACCGGTCCCTGTAGTCCAGGCCGCCCAAAAACCGGTCGATGGCGGCCGTCAGCTCCTTCACGCTCACAACGTCCTCCACGCTGCCCGGCGCGGCCAGGCATTGAGCCAGTTCGTCCAGCGCCGCGTCATAGCGGGCGTTGCGCTTTTGGGCGGTATCAGCCCGGCAGCGCTTGGCGGCGATGTTCCGTACGGTGCGGCAGAAGTATCCCCCCAGGGATGCCGGCCGCGCCGGCGGGATGGCGTTCCAAAGGGCGAAGCAGGCGTCGCTCACGCACTCCTCTGCGTCCCGGCCGTCCCCCAGCATATTGGCCGCGAGGCGCCGGACCGCGGGGCCGTACTTGCGCTCCATCTCCGCCACCGCCTGCTCCGAGCGCTCAAAGAACAGGGCGATGATATCGCTGTCGTCCATGCCGCCGCCTCCTTTCCGTCCACACCTATATAGTACCGTTCCGGCTCCCGATATTTCACCTTCCGGCAAAATAATATCCGCCTGCCGCTCCCCGGTCAAATATAAATAGAATATAGGAGAAAATGGTTGACAGGACGGATAATTAATGATAATATACTTTAGCCGCTTTGAAAGGGTATGCAAGCCGGGGCCCGACCCCGCACCCGGGACAGCGAGCCCGAAAGGAAGGAATTTTCAAACATGAAGCACGCTATCATCGAGACCGGCGGCAAGCAGTACCGCGTGACGTCCGGCGACGTGATCTTCGTGGAAAAGCTGGACGCCGAGGCCGGCGCCACCGTGACCTTCGACAAGGTCCTGGCCATCACCGGCGAGGGTGAGAACACCTTCGGCGCCCCCTACATCGACGGCAAGACCGTGACCGGCACCGTCGTGAAGCAGGGCAAGGCGAAGAAGATCCGCGTCTACCACATGAAGCCCAAGAAGGGCTATCGCAAGACCCAGGGCCATCGTCAGCCTTATACCAAGGTCGAGATCGGCACCATCGGCTGAGCAAGGAGGGAATCTGAAATGGCACATAAAAAGGGCGGCGGCTCCACCAAAAACGGTCGCGACAGTAATTCCAAGCGCCTGGGCGCCAAGCGGGCTGACGGTCAGTTCGTTCTGGCCGGCAACATCCTTGTTCGCCAGCGCGGCACCAAGATCCACCCCGGCACCAACGTTGGTATCGGCGGCGACGACACGCTGTATGCGAAAGCGGACGGCATCGTGAAGTTCGAGCGCCTCGGCGCTGACCGCAAGAAGGTCTCCGTTTACGAGGTCCAGCAGTAACTGACAGCGCGGGGCGGTGAAAACCGCCCCGCTTTTCTTTTGCGGATATACTATCCACAGGTGATACGATATGACCAATTTTGTCGACAAAGTGACCGTCACGGTGAAGGCCGGCGACGGCGGCCAGGGGGCCATCGCCTTCCACCGGGAGAAATACGTGGCCGCGGGCGGCCCCGACGGGGGCGACGGCGGCCGGGGCGGCGACGTCATCGTGAAGGCCGACCCCTCCATGTCCACCCTGCTGGACTTCCGCTATAAGCGGAAATTCGTGGCTACGGACGGCATGCCCGGCCAGGGCAAGCGCTGCTCCGGCAAGGACGGCCAGGACGTGATCCTTCGCGTGCCCAAGGGCACCCTCATCCGGGACAAAGAAAGCGGCGCGGTCATCCAGGACATGTCCGCCGCGGACAGCTTCGTGCTGGCCAAGGGCGGCCGGGGCGGCTGGGGCAACAAGCATTTTGCCACCCCCACCCGGCAGACCCCCCACTTCGCCAAACCCGGCCTGCCCGGGGAATACCGGGAGGTAGTGCTGGAGCTGAAAATGCTGGCGGACGTAGGGCTGGTGGGCTTTCCCAACGTGGGCAAATCCACCCTGCTCTCCGTGGTGAGCCGGGCCAACCCCAAGATCGCGGACTATCCCTTCACCACATTGTTCCCCAACCTGGGCGTGGTGTACGTGAGCGACTACGAGTCCTTCATTCTGGCGGACATCCCCGGCATCATCGAGGGGGCCAGCGAGGGCGCGGGCCTGGGCCACGACTTTCTGCGTCACATCGACCGCTGCCGCCTGCTCATCCATGTGGTGGACGTGTCCGGCTCCGAGGGCCGGGACCCCATCGAGGACTTCGAGTCCATCAACGCGGAGCTCAAGGAATACGACCTGGATCTTGCCTCCCGGCCCCAGCTGGTGGCCGCCAACAAGTGCGACCTCCTGCCGCCGGACAGCACGGCGCTGGCCGACTTTAAGACTCACGTCCAGGCCCAGGGCTACCCGGTGTTCGAGATATCCGCCGCGGCCCACCAGGGCATCAAAGAGCTTATCTACGCCGCCGGCGCCCGGCTCCGGGACCTGCCCCCCGTGACGGTGTACGAACCGGACTATGTGGCCCCGGAGGTGCAGCTGGGCACGGCGGACGACCTGACCATCCGAAAGGAGGACGGAGTGTGGCTCATTCAGGGCGACTGGCTGGACCGCCTGGTGAGCCGGGTCAACTTCTCCGACTACGAGTCCCGGATGTACCTGGACCGGAAGCTCCGGGAGGGGCACGTGTACGACCGAATGGAGGCCATGGGCCTGCAGGACGGGGACACCATCTCCATCGCTGAGCTGGAATTTGAATACTATTCGTGAGACCATATCCAACCACAGGCGGTGCGCGTCTTTTGACGCGCGCCGCCTTATTATGCCCGCAAACGTCCGTATTCTGGGGATTCTACGAATCGGAGAGACGCCGGTCGAACCTTTGGTAGAGCCACGGACGGAACCGTGGGTCGCTTTTTTGCTCTTGCCGCGGTAACATAAGATGGAAGGAATAGGAGGCGCTTTGCGCGGAAAGGACGTTTCAGATGAAGTGGCTCATCGTATCTGACAGCTCCTGCGACATCCGGACCCTGGACGGCCTCGCCCCCGGCGTGGAGTTCGGTTTGGTGCCCTTCAAGATCAATATCGGCGGCAGGGAATTCGTGGACCTGCCCGGTCTGGACACGGCGGCCATGCTCCAGGCCATGACCGAGCACGAGGGCGCCAGCACCAGCGCCTGCCCCAGCCCCGGGGAGTGGGCTGCCTGGTTCGAGAAGGCGGACAACGTCATCGCCCTCACCATCAGCAGCAACCTCTCGGGAAGCTATGCCGCCGCCATGGCGGCCCGGGACATCGTCCTGGAGGCCTCGCCCAGCAAGAAGATATTCGTCCTGGACACCCTGAGTGACGCGGGGGCCCTCGCCAGCGCGGCGGAGCTTGCCAATCGCCTCATCGGTGAGGGCAAGGATTTCGACGACGTATGCAAGGCCATCAAGACCTTCAACGACGCCGGCCACATCATGTTCGCCCTGTCCAGCTTTGAGAACCTGGTGAAGAACGGCCGGGTCAGCCGGGTGGTGGGCTTCATCGCCGGGCACCTGCACATGCGTGTCCTGGGCCGCCGCACGGCGGACGGGCGCATCGACTTCTTTTTCAAGACACGGGGCGAGCACCGGGTGCTGGCCCGGATACTGGAGGAGATGGCCTCCACCGGCTTCGACGGCGCCCGCCCGGTGGTCATCGGCCACTGCCTCAACCCCGAGGCCGCCGAGGCCCTCCGCCGGGAGATATTGGCCCGCTGGGCCAAGGCGAAGATCACGGTCATCCCTTTGGCGGGCCTTTGCAGCTTCTACGCCCAGCAGCAAGGTGTCATCATCACCTACTGAGACAATACCGCGGCCAAAAAGAGCGCTGGATCGTTTGGATCCAGCGCTCCTTCCAATGTCGATTGTCATTGACAAGCCCCATTTCCTTGCTTACAATATAAAAGCGTTCTGCGATCCGGCGTCTGCCGGCGGTATTTCACCGCAGGCAGTCGCAATTCCATGAAAGCGAGGGTATTCTATGAAAAGCTATCGGATCTCAGCTCTTCTCTTGACCGCCGCCCTGTTGATCAGTCTGTTGTCCGGCTTTGGTCTGCGCTCTGCGGAGAGCAGCGCGTCCGCTGCCGCGCAGCCGGCGCTGCCGGAGGCCCTGCAGCAGGCCTGCGACCTGGGCATTGCCAACGAAGAGACCCTGCGCCGTGGGGACGACATCTGCACCCGGCAGGAGGCCGCCGCCATGCTGGCGCAGGTCCACAAACTGCGCTATGGCTTCGACAGCCGCTATCTGAACGACCCGGCCGTGGCCGGCTCGGACGATGCCGCCACCCGCTATTATTTCGCGCAGGCAATGTATTTTTCCGCGATGGAGAGCTTTTACGACGCCCCCTATGAAAGCTGGGACGCCTGGGCCGGCTATTGCGAAGCAAATGAGCAGCCGACCATTTGGCCGGATTCCATACTGCTTGGTCCCGACGCAGAGGGCGTTGTGGATGGCGGCGACATTTGGACCCGCTGCCGTGACCTGGATGAGATCCAGCATCCAGAAAACGCAGATGAACTTCGGAACTGGTGGCTCGATTTTGGCTTCGTGCCCGCCGTCAACTATGCTCTGCTCGTCTATGACCGCACGGACGGCACAAGGGTTCTCTCGCTGGATGAGGGCGGCAACTTCCGTCCCTATGAGACGATGACGGTGGCGCAGGCCGCCGAGGCGGCCCTGCGGTACTACAACTCCTTTGAGCCGGCGGCGCAGATGGTTCCATATGAGGAGACCGCCGCCTTTGATTCCTCCATCATCACGCCTGCGCTGCTGGAAAAGGAGACCGCCCTGCCCGACGCCAGCTGCGCCTCGCTCCCCGCCGAATGGCACGGCGTTCTGATGTTCGACATGGGGCGGGTCACGAATCAATCGACCGCCCGCGAGCTGGACAAGCAGATCTATGAGTATGAGATCCAGGCCGTCCAGGATGCCGGCTTCAACTTTATCGGTCTGGCCTTCGATTTCTCCGTCCTGCAGGGGCCCGTTCCCGAAGAGGGCAAGCTCAATGAGACGCGCCTGAAGCAGCTGGATCAGGTCATCGCCTGGTGCATCCAGCGGGATATCCATGTGGACCTGCGCTGCGCCGGTCTGGGCGGGTTCAAGCGGAGCGATTCCTTTGACGACTGGTGGGATTGGAATGGGGCCGGCGTCAACGACACGGGCTATGCCGGCGAATTTGCCGCCCTGTGGAAGGCGCTGGCGCAGCGGTATGCCGGGATCCCCAACCGCTATCTGAGCTTCAACCTGTTTATTGAACCGCTAAGCCAGTCTGACGAGCAGTACGCCGCGTTCTTCGGCCCGGCTGTCACGGCCATCCGCGAGGCTTCGCCGGAGCGCTGCATCATTGCGGACATCCACAGCGACACCCTGACTGGCAGGCCGATGGCGGAGATGGGGGTCGCCCTCTCTTTCCACGCGTATGACCCGCGGGTGTTTTGCGCCCTGAATCCAGGGAATCAGAACGACGCGGCGTATCTGAGCGGCGTGACGTGGCCCTATACCGACGCCGACGGGAAGACGTATGACGCTGAGGCCGTGCTGGCTTTCAGCACCCCAGTCAGACCTTCCGCCAACGAGCTGGCGGCGCTCGCCAAAGAATACGGCGTCGGCTTCATGATTGGGGAATGGGGTGTGTTCTGCGACGGCTTCCCCAGCAATCGCTACCCGGATGAAACGCTCTACGCCTTTTATAAGGACATGACCGACACCATGGCGGAAAAGGGCTACGGCTGGTGCAACGGCGTCTGGTACGGCAGCCTGGGCATCGAGTCGGCCTATCCCGTCATCACCGCCACCACCTATGAGCAGGTCGGGGATCATGCGTGCTACATCGACCAGACCATGCTGAAGTGGTTCCAGGAATTCAACAGCTGACGATATCTCCACAAAACATATGAGCGGAGCGCCCCTTTTCAAGAGGCGCTCCGCTTTATTCATACCTTTTTCCGGGCACGTACACTGCCGCCAGCAGCCCCGCCAGGGACGCCATGGGCAGCCACTGAGCCACAGGTCCCGGTCCCAGCAGCGCCCTTGCCCCCAGGCACAGGGCCCCGCTCAGGGTCATGGCCATCAGGCACCAGACCCGCATCCACTTTAGAATGTGGGGCCAGTTACGGTTATGGAACCGCACTCCCGGTACGTTCATACGCAGCGGCCCGTCATAGTACATACTGATGTTTTCCACATCATGGTACCAGGGAAGCCGCGTCCTGGCAAACAGACAGAAGTAAGCGCCGAAGCCGGCGGCCAGGCCCGTTACCAGCAACCCGGGATAATACACGCTCCAGTGGTCCGGATCACGGGCCATCATCCATACGAGCGCTCCCATTTCGGCCAAAGCAAGCAAAAGGCATAAGCCATAACGTATCCCCCACTTTTTCCGCTCAGGGCCGCCCCGGGCGGGTTTCTCCGCCATATCCAGAGCCTTTCGCACCAGTGCCTCCGCCCCTTCCGGGCTCATGCTCTCTGTTTGCTCCAGCCTACGGCCCTCCAACAGCTCCGACACCGTCACGCCCAGCGCCTTTGTCAGAGGTGAAAGCAGTCCTATATCCGGCATGTTCCGGCCCGTCTCCCAGCGGGACACCGTCCGCTGGGAAACGCCCAGCATTTCGCCCAGCTGTTCCTGGGTCATGCCCCGCTCCCTGCGAAGGCCCGCGATGAATCGTCCGATCTTTTCCTGATCCATGGGCCGCCTCCCCTTCCGTTATCCCGTTCATGATACCATGTCGCGCGGTTTCGGCGTCAGCCGAGAGCGCGACCGGTATCTTGATGTATCATAGCAGTCTTGCTGCTATGATACCACAGCGTGGTGGAAAAGAACAGGACACAGAGCGGGTAAAGGGCCTTATATATCAGACGACAGAAGCCGCTCGTCCAGCTCGCTTTGTGTCTCCGGCCTCTTGGCGTCGGGGACCAAGCGGCAGACCAGCCTCTCCAGCAGACCGGACATAGGCAGCATCAGCGCCGTGCACAGCACGTTGAACACGGAGTGGGCCGCGGCGATGCCCAGAAGCGACACGCTCTCGTCCAGCACCGCCGGGGCGGCCAGCGCCCTCACCAGGCCGAATACCGCGAGCCACACCGCCGTGCCGATCACGTTGAAGGACAGGTGCACCAGCGCGGCCCGCTTCGCGTTTTTGTTGGCCCCCACAGCGGAGATGAGCGCCGTGACGCAGGTGCCGATGTTCTGGCCCATGATGATGGGGATGGCGGCGCCGTAGCTGACCTGGCCTGTCACCGCCAGGGCCTGGAGGATGCCCACCGACGCGGAGCTGGATTGGATGATGGCTGTCAGCACTGCCCCGGTCAACACGCCCAGCAGCGGGTTTTTGAACAGGAGGAACAGCCGCTGGAACCCGGGCACATCCCTGAGCCCCGCCACCGCGCCGCTCATGGTCTCCATCCCAAACATCAGCGTGGCGAAGCCCAGCAGGATCATGCCCGTGTCCTTCTTCTTGTCGCTGCGGCAGAACATATGGAACACGATGCCCACCAAAGCCACCACCGGCGTGAAAGACGAGGGCTTCAAAAGCTGCACGAACATATTTCCCCCGTCGATCCCCGCGAGAGACAGTATCCAGGCCGTCACCGTGGTACCTATGTTGGCGCCCATGATCACGTTGATGGCCTGTTTCAATGTCATGAGCCCGGAGTTTACAAAGCCCACCACCATGACCGTGGTGGCGGAGGAGCTCTGGATCACCGCCGTGATGCCAAGGCCCGTGAGAAGGCCCGCCGCTTTTCTGGTGGTCATCTTCCCCAGCAGGCTGCGCAGGCCGCTGCCCGCCCGGCGCTCCAGGGCCTGGCCCATCACGTTCATCCCGAACAGGAACAGGCTCAGCCCGCCCAGCAGAGACAGAAGATCGAAAATATCCATATGTCCTCCCCTATTTATGACATTTTATCTGTCTCTATGGTACCGGCGCACTGTAAAGTCCGCCACCGGGGCCGTGTTAAATCCATGTAAAGCGATAGCCGCCGGAGCGCGTTTCGCGCCGCCGGCGGCCGCCATTATGTTTTATTTCCTGTCAGTCATCGCTTCGCGGCGGAAAGCGCACCGTGACGGCCGTTCCCTTCCCCACCTCACTTTGCAGGTGGATATCCGCCCCCAGGACCAGGGCGGCGTGCTTGACGATGGAAAGGCCCAGCCCCGTGCCGCCGATGGCCTTGCTCCGGCTCTTGTCCACCCGGTAGAAGCGCTCGAAGATGCGCTCCTGCTGCTCCGCCGGGATGCCGATGCCGTCGTCGGTCACGATAAGCACCGCGTCCTCCCCCTCCCTGCGGGCGTCCACGGTCACATGGCCGCCCTCGCGGTCATACTTTATGGCGTTGTCGCAGAGGTTGAACACGATGCTGTGCACCAGCTGGGGGATGGCGCTCATGGGGGCCATCCCGCCGGTGAGGGCGAGAGTCACCCCCGCCTTGTCCGCCTTGGCCTGCAGATCCCGGACCACGGCCCCGGCCACCCCGTACAGGTCCGTATCCTCAAAGCGCATGTCCCCGAGCCCCTCGTCCAGATGGGACAGGCTGATGATATCGCTCACGAGCTGCATCATCCGCTGGGACTCGGCGCATATCTTCCCGGCGAAGGGCTGCACGTCCTCCGGCTTCGCCACACCGTTTTCGATGAGCTCTGCGTAGCCGGATATAGTCTGCAGAGGCGTCTTCAGCTCGTGGGAGACGTTGGCTGTAAACTCCCGGCGCATCCGCTCCGCCTCAGCCTTTTCCGCCATGTCCAGCTCCAGCTGCTCCGCCTGGGCCCGCAGCTGCCGCTGCTGGTTGTCCAGGCGATACAGAAGCGGGGCTATCTCCTCGTACCCCTCGTTGGCCAGGGGCCGGTCCAGGTCCACCTCATTGAGGGGCTGCACGATGCGTCTGGAGAGCCGCCTGGCCAGCAGGATGGACAACAGGAGCGCCAGAACGATGACCGCGGCGAACCCCTGCCCCACGCCCAGGAGCATGGTGAGGACAGTGTTCTGGGCGATGGCGAGACGCAGCACCGTCCCGTCGGATAGCCGCTGGGCCGTATAGAGGAATCGGGCCATGAGGGTGGAGGAGTACCGGTGGCTCTCCCCGAAGCCCTCGGAAAGCGCCTTTTGTACCTCCTCCCGCTCCAGGTGGTTGGCCATGGCGTCGCTGTCCGCGTCGCTGTCATAGAGGACGCTGCCGTCCCTGTCTATCCAGGTGAGCCGAAAGTCCCGGACGTCCATGCCGTCAAAATACGCCATCCCGCCCAGCTCCACGCCCTGGGCGGCCAGCTGGGTCTGCATGCGTAGCTGGGTCTGCTGGATGCGGGAGAAGTACCCGTACAGCACCGCCATGATGAGCACCACCGACGCGAGAAACACCGTGAAGGCCACCAGGCACAGCGCGTTGAATATCTTCTTCGTCATGGGGCCGCCTCCATCCTGTATCCCACGCCCCGGACCGTGCGGATATACTCCCCGCATGGACCCAGCTTCAGGCGCAGGGAACTCACATGCACGTCCACGGTCCTGGTCTCCCCGACGAAATCCGCTCCCCATATATTATTCAGCAGGCTCTCCCGGTCGAAGACCTTTCCCGGGTGGGCCATCATGAGCCGCAGCAGCTCATATTCCTTCAGCGTCAGCTCCACCCGCTGGCCCTGGGCTGTTACCGTGTGCTCCGAGGCGTCCAGGGCAAGGTCGCCCATATGCAGCACGGCCGTCGTCTCCCCCGGACCGGCCCGGCGCAGCACCGCCTTGATGCGGGAGACCATCTCCATCATGCCAAAGGGCTTGGCCAGGTAGTCGTCCGCGCCCCGGTCCAGGCCCGTCACCTTATCGAATTCCGTGCCCTTTGCCGTGGCCATGATGACGGGGATATCCGCCGTGGCGGGCCGGGCCCGCAGCTTTTCCAGTACCTGCAGGCCGTCCTCGCCTGGCAGCATGATGTCCAGCAGGATCAGCTGGGGGACAGTCTCCTTCACAGCCTCCCAAAAGCCCCCGCTCTCGGCGAACCCCCGGCTGTCAAAGCCGGCGGCGTTCAGGGTGTAGAGGATGAGATTGCGGATGGCGTCGTCGTCCTCCAGGCAGTAGATCAGGCTCATGGCGTCACCTCCTCTTGTTATAAATGATAGTATATTTCTTTTTTCTTGTCCACTCGATATACCATTGGCAGGTATAGCATACACCATCCAGCGTCAAGTCTTCTATCATGTTTTTGTAAAGCCGCCGTAAAATCGGCGGGCCGCACCCTCTCCCCCGCGGCGCATATACTGAACTGAACAAAGGGCACGGGCCGCAGACGGCGGACCGCGCCCCTTTCATTTGGATATTATGAGGTGATACGTATGTGTTCCATCGCGGGAGCGATCGATTTTCAGACGGATCTGCGGGGCCAGACCGAGGCCCTTCGCGCCATGCAGCGGGCCATGGTCCGCCGGGGCCCGGACCAAAAGGGCGAGTACATAACGGAGCACGCGGCGCTGCTGCACGACAGGCTCTGCGTCATCGACATCGAGAACGGCCGCCAGCCCATGACCGCCGGGGACGGCCTTCGGACCTACACCATCGTCTACAACGGCGAGATATACAATACCGGCGAGGTCCGGGGCGACCTCATCGCCCTGGGCCACACCTTCACCGGCTGGTCGGACACGGAGGTGGTCCTGCAGAGCTTCATCCAGTGGGGCGAAAAGTGCGTGGACCACTTGAACGGCATCTTCGCCTTCGCCGTCTGGGACAGCGGCGAGCGGCGGCTCTTCATCGCACGGGACCGGATGGGCGTCAAGCCCTTTTTCTACGCCATCCGCCGGGGGGCGTTTTTGTTCGCCTCGGAGTTAAAGGGCCTGCTGGCCCACCCGCTGGTGGAGCCTTTGGCGGACCGGGAGAGCGTGCTGGAGGTGGTCCTCACCGGGCCCGGCCGGACCCCGGGCTGCGGGGTATTCAAGGATGTATACGAGCTGCGCCCCGGCTGGCGTGGCTGGTTCGACGAGCGGGGCCTGCGCACAGAGCGGTACTGGAAGCTCACCGCCCGGGAGCATACCGACGACCTGCCCGCCACCATCGACACCGTGCGCTATCTCGTCACCGACGCCATCCGCCGGCAGCTCGTGTCCGACGTGCCCATCGGCACGTTCCTCTCCGGCGGCCTGGACTCCGGCATCATCAGCTCTGTGGCCAACCGGTATATGAAGGAGCGGGGCGAGACCCTGCACACCTTCTCGGTGGACTACAAAGACCACCTCAAGTACTTCCACGAGACGAGATTCCAGCCCACCAGCGACACGGTGTATATCCCGAAGCTGGCCCAGTGGCTGGGGTGCGAGAACCATCTCACCGTGTTGGATACCCTGGAGCTGGCGGATGGCCTCTATGAGGCGGTGGAGGCCCGGGACCTGCCCGGCATGAGCGACGTGGACTCGTCGCTTCTGCAATTCTGCAAGCCCATCAAGGAGCAGGTGACCGTGGCCCTGTCCGGGGAGTGCGCCGACGAGATATTCGGCGGCTACCCCTGGTTCCGGGACGAGAAGATACGGGCCGCCGAGGGTTTCCCCTGGGCCCAGTCCATCCAGTACCGGGCCGGGTTCCTCCGCCCGGAACACGCCAAGGGCCTTGACAGCCGGGAATACCTCATGGAGAAGTACCGTCTGACCCTGGCGGACACGGACACCTTGGACACCGACAGCCCCATCGATAAGCGCATGCGGGAAATGATGCGCCTCAACACCGACTGGTTCATGCAGACGCTCCTGGACCGGAAGGACCGGATGAGCATGTGGTCCGCCCTGGAGGTCCGTGTCCCCTTCTGTGATCACCGGATCGCGGAGTATCTCTACTCGGTTCCCTGGGAGATGAAGGACTACCGCCACTACGAAAAGGGCCTGCTGCGGGAGGCCATGAAGGACTATCTGCCCGACGAGATCCTCTGGCGGAAGAAGAGCCCCTACCCCAAGACCCATAACCCCGCCTATATGCAGGAGGTGTCCAGGCGGCTCCGGGCCGTGCTGGCCCAGCATCACGCGCCCCTTTTGGACATCGTCCGCCGGGACGCCCTGGAATCGCTTCTGAATGACGACAAGGCCCAGCCCTGGTACGGCCAGCTCATGACAACGCCCCAGACCATCGCCTATATGCTCCAGGTGAACCACTGGCTGGAGACATATAAGGTGAGGTTGGTGTAAGACATCACACTGATGAGGCCGCATTAGGATTTGCCCCATTTTTGCCCCGTTTGAACGGGCAAAACGGGGCAACGCAGGGCAAGCGTAAAGGGAAAAGCGACGGAAAAACGCACATCCAAACACAAAGAAAAAGCCCGGAAACACGTGGTTTCCGGGCTTTTTCTTTGTGGCAGCGGGAGAAGGATTCGAATTCGCCCACGGCTGTGTATATGAGATAAAACCGCTGTAAGGCGTGGAAATTGCCCCCATTCGCTCTTACCCTCACGGCCATTTATGGAATGTCATGGTGCGTCTTGGCAGTCTCTAAAGGGAAAACATAAGGGAAAACATTTAACACAAAATGAGGGCCGGCACATCAGCTCTCATGGGGTAAAGGAGCATACCTCTGTGCTGGCGTCACCCCTTAACCACGTTTATTATAGCAGATTACCCTCATTCCATGCAACACAAAATCGTCAACGCTGACGAATATCAGCACCCCAAAAGCGACAGCGATGTCGCTTTTCTCATGCCCGGCCGCCGGCACCATTGACATGGCATTACACATGGCAGTATAATACATACGAGGCTCCCCCCTGCCCATACTGGCGGGGGCGGTAAAGCCTCATTTTTTTGCTCTCTGTCGCTTTTCATGCCCGGCGGCCGGCAAGGGCGGCCAGCTCCGCCCGGTCCCGCTCGATGCTTTTCTGCACCGCGTCCACGTACTCATCCAGCCGCTCCGGTCGCTCCCGGTCCCGCTCACGCTGCAGCACGATCTTCTCCACCGATGACGTGCCCGTGGAGGCAAAGGCCTCCGCCCCCACATGGAGGAACCAGGGCGTTTTCAGGTCCAGCGCCCGCTTCTCATAGAACCCCGCCAGGCCGTTCCTGTTCACATTCCGGCGCAGAGCCGTTATCGCCTTCCCCGTCTGGCGGTGTACCTCATGCCGCGTCCAGCCCATGGCGTCCGCCGTCCGCTGCAGCGTTTCCCCCATGTAGAAATGCCGGTCTATCAGCTCCTCCCACTCCTCCGGGAGAGTGGCCACCGCCTTGTCCAGCGCTGCCCGCAGCTGCTCCAGCCATATCCGGCGCTCTGCGGCCTCCATATCGTCATCCAGCGCCGCCTGGAGGTCTCCCAGGGTGTCCCCGTCATCCTCCCCCACGGGCCGGTCCAGGCTGTCACAGCGGTGCAGCGGGTCCATCTTCTGCTTCTCCGTCAGATACCCGCCCGCCTTTGCGAACGCCGTTTGGAGCGGGCGCTTCATCCATGTGGAAAACTTGTATCCCGCTCCCGGCTCAAAGCTCTCCACGGCCTCCACCATGGCGATAAAGCCCGATTGGATGAGGTCGTCGACCTCCACGCCGCCCAGGCCCGGCGCCGCATTGTACCGCCTCACAGCATACCAGGCCACCAGGTCCTTCACCTGCACCCACAGCTCCAGCAGCCTGTCCCGCTCCCCGGCCTTGATCCTGACGGCCAGCTCCTCATTGCTCATGCTCCCGCCCTCCATCCCGCATGCAGATCAGGCGTCAGATGTCCGCCAGAATAAGCAGCTCACCGCCGAAGGCCTCCCGGGCGGCGTCCTCCGTCTCATACTCCACGTTGTTGAGCCACCAGGAGTCGCCGTCGAAAAAGAGCACGCCCACGGGCCCGGCGCCGTTCCGCTTCTTTTCCACATGGGCCGCCCGCTCTTTCAGACCCTCCAGACGCTTTGCAAAGGTGTTCATCTGCTCTCCTCCAGTCGCTTTACCATTTCCTCCAGCTCATCAAGCCGGGCCTGCTGCTCATCTATCCTTATCGCGCCCAGGGTCACATTCGCGGCGTATATGATGGCGTTGGCCGTCTTGGCGTCCATCTCGCCGTTGAGCAGCATATTTGCGATCCTGTTCACCGACCGCCTCACCTCCCTGGGCGTCCCCATCTTCAGACGCTTCCTCATAGCTTTTACAGACAGGGCGCACGGCCCGCAAGCCGTGCGCCCTTTTCCGTTACTCGGCGGCGGTCTCCTGGTAGTAGATGGCCTTGGCTTTGTTCTCCAGGACGAAAGCGTCATAGACGATCCGGCCCTCCACCAGGTCGCCGGAAATGCCCGGCGGGTCACTGTGGATCTTGTAATCCTCCAGCTTCACCGGGGCCACCGTCGCGCAGGGGTGGGCCACCATAAAGCCGAACTTCTCCGGCAGCCGGGCCGCGGGCACCTTCTGGATTTCCATGCCGTCCAGCCTGGCGATCACGCCCTTCAGGCGCAGGTCGTTGCCGATGTCGGTCTCCATGGTTATGTCCTTGCACTTCTTCATGAGCGCATAGACCGCCGGCGTCACCACCAGCACGCGCCCGGTCTCGGGCACGCCGGCGTCGTCCAGCGCCTCGCTGGCGGCCAGGACCTCGGTATAGATGTTCTCCGCCGTCAGGTCCTTCCCCGCGGGCTTGTTCCCGGCCTTCTCGCACATGACGCCGTACACGTAGGTATCCACCTCGGGGATCACTACCTCCCGCTCCTGGCGCTCCAGGGCGGACGCCGCCGCCAGCTGCTGGGCGGTCTCGTCCTCGTCCAGCTTATCAATGGCGAAGGTGAAGGAGCGGTCCTTCTTGATGGTCATCTCCTCGGTGGTCGCGTCCAGGCTCTCCACCGCGCCGTAGCGGCTCCAGTTGCCCTCCGTGGGCCCGCTCCGGCCGTAGTCGTTCATCTTGGACGTGGTCACCTTGTAGATTTTGACAGTGTGCGCCCCGTCCCAGGAGAAGTCCTTATTCGTCAGCAGCTCCCGCTTGCTCTCCTGGGAAAACTTCTCGTCGGTATAGGGCTGGAATTTCGTTGTCAGATCAATCGTTGCCATGTTCTAGGCTCCTTCCTGTTATTTTGTGAGCCTGAACGCCTCCGCTATCTCGTCCCGCTCCGGGACTGTATCGCGCATGGGGTCGGTGAACCGCGCCGCCTTTGCGGCCGGCGCCGCCGGGTCCATGGCCGGGAACAGCTGCAGCAGCTTCTTTACTGCGCCCTTGAATCTTTCGGCGTCAGAGGTGTCCAGCACCTCCAGAAGCGCCGCCGGATAGCCCTTCGCGTTGATATACTCCTTGCAGGCAAGCGCCGCCTCGCGGGCCGTCAGCTCCTTCTCCCGCTGATCTGCCTCGCTGGGCGCCATCTTCTCCCGCTCGCGGGCCAGGCGTTCAGATACGATCCTGTTTACCTCTTCCTGTGTGAACGTCCGCTCTGTGCCCGTTCCCCCGCTTGCCTCCGGGGTGGAGTTGGTGGGCTGCTGTTCGGTGTTCCTGGTCTCTTCGCTCATGTCAAAAACCTCCGTTTAACGCCGCGAGTTCGGCTGTATGTGCCTCCCATATGCCGGGGCGGTGAAGAAACCGCCGGCGCTGCTCCCTCTCACCGGCGGCAAAAAGCCGCCCCGACACGGCAGGGAGAAAAAAACAGGCGCGGAAAAAACGATACACAACCGTTTTCCCGCGCCTGCCATCATGCAGACTTGCCCCGCTTGGGGTGGTACTCTTCCGCGCCTATTCATCTGCTGTTATTTTATCCCGCTCGCGGGTGTTTGTCAACCGCTTTTCATCCCGTTTTCGGCACCCCCTGGCCCCTCCCGGCTCTGAAACGCCCGGCCTGTCAGGGCTTTCCGGCTTTTCTAGTGGCACTTTTACCGTCAAATACAGGTGCTTAACCGGGGGATAACGGTCACTTTTGCGTACCTTCCCGCGGGGGTATCTCTGGAGGAGGAGCGCCAGTGCCTCCCCGGCGTCCCGCTCCTCCTCCGGCCTGTATGCTATGGTGATCTTCACGGCTCCAGCGGCTGGAAAATATCCTTCATGCACCGCATACCGTACCACATGGCCGCGTCCCTCACCACGCATATGTAGCTGCTTAAGACGCCTTCCAGCTCATCCCGCAGCTCTTTGTCTTCCACCTTTTTCAGCACGGAATTGAAGGGCCCCGATACTTTCCTCTCCTCCTTCGCATATTCCGCGCTGTCATCCAGCGTGTCCAAGACCCGGACCACCGCCGCCATATCGGCGCACCGCACAGGGCTCAATCCGCTGTCCTCATAGGCAGCCAGCCGCTCGATCACCTCACCCGTCGCATACTTCACCATATGGGCCTGTCCGGACCCGTCCCTTGCCGTCAGTCGCTCCATTTCTTTCCCGCTCCTTTCTGTTTTCCGCAGCGTTGCGGAATTTCCTCCGGCGCCATGCCGCTGTCCTCATAGGCCGCCAGGCGCTCGATAGCCTTCTGCATCGTCTGCTGGGCCTTCCCCCGGAACACGCCGCCCCGCTGCACCGTCGGCGTCACCATATACGCCCGCCCGGCGGCGTCCCGCTCGGTCAATCTATCCATGCTTTTCCCTCCTGTTGAAAAATGGCTGAGATAATAGACCCTGTGCCTCAAGAAAAAATTAGATGCTCTATTCGTTTTTTCGCGTCCGGCGGACCGCCGGCGGGTCCCGCTCCGGGAGGATATATTTCAGGTATTTGAACATCCCCCAGCTGTTGGAATCCTCCCGCCGCTCCAGGATGTACGCCCCGGGCGGGGCCGTGATCGTCACCGTGTCCGGCACCAGCTCCGACGTGGTGACGGGCTTGTCCAGGTTCAGCGAGGGCGTCCAGCCTCTGACGTGTGCCTGGCGGCCTGGTGTGCCCGGCGCCCGCTCTTTCACCATGTACCGGGCCCGGGCCTCATACCCCTCCCGGATATCTGCCAGCAGCGGCTCCGTGTATACCGTCCCGTTCTTCCACTTTGCGGCGATCCGGTCCCGCTCGCTCTCGTCGGCGTTGATGACCATGTGGGCATGGAGGCGGCCCGCTCCTCCCGGCCTGTCAGGGCCTCGCTCCACCGTGTAGATGTACTTCAATTCCTTGCCGCGCTTCTTATAGTCCCGCTGTAGGCGGCGAATGAACAACTGCACCTGCCGCCGCGCTTCTTCAATACTCTCCGGCAAGTGGTCTCTGTCGAAGGTCAGCGTTGAAAACAGGTCCCCCGGCCCAAAATTGGCCGCCAGCAGCTGCTCCAGTTTCTGCCACGAATACCGGTGATTGATGAGCTGCTTTGCCTGTGTGGCCGGCTTCCGTTTCGCCTCCCGGACCTCCGGCGGGTCACTGGCGAACACCTGTGCATAGCATATCGCCGTTACCAGCCGTCCGGCCCGCTTTGTCGTGATTCTGTTTCTGGCCACGGCGTCACCTCACCCGGTACAGGCGGCCGTCATCTTCCAGGCAGACATCATGCCCTTTACAACACAATATGTACAGGGCAAACCCCAAAAGCTCGACGTCAATTCCCAGGTTCTGCGCCAGCAGGTCAACATCTACGGCGTTTTCTTCTCCCACTTGGATATACCGCAGTATCGGCGGCGCACCTTTCGCATCATCAATATTTTTCAAGTGAAGGTCAAGGTGTTGTTTTTCCCCGGGAACTGTGTTAGAATAGACATACGTATTGGTGAGATAGGCGACAAAATCCACTTGCTCTAGTAGATTCATTCCCTTTCTCGCTTCCCGCTCAGGTGCCCCCACACCTGGGCGGGCTTTTTCATGGGCGAAGAGCTGTAAGGTCCGCTCCCGCGCTTGCTTTACGCGCTCCCTGGCCGCCCTGTTACGCGCTCCCTTTGACATCCTGCCCCTCCTCTTTGGCGGGCAGCTCTGCCGCGCCATCGATCACGATTTTTCCGTCCGCGGCGTACAGATCCACGGCCACCCGCCGCTTGACGGCCTCGCCGATCTCCAGGACCTTGTAACCCTGCCGGCCATACACCCGCCGGATCAGCTCCTTGCTGTCCATGCCTACCAGGGCCGCCGCCTGCAGCTGCTCCTTCGTCAGCACGATATGCCCTGCGCTCTCCGTCCCGCTCCGCATGTCCTTTGCCTTCACCGGGAAGGCCCGCACCGTGACGTTGATGGTGTTGTTCATGACGCCTCTACCTCCAATTCATATTTCCCGTCCAGGATGTCCCGGACAAGCTGTGCCTCTGTGCGGCCCGTCAGAGCCCTGCACAGGCCGTCCCCCGGCTCCGGCGGCGGCCCCCATGCAATGAAGCGGTACCGCCCCGTCGGGTCCTCCGCGTACCGATAGCACCCCTCCGGCGCATCCATGGTCACCCCTCCTCCAGAATGATGTCCAGCGGGTCCACGCCCAGGGCCCGCGCCACCTTGCCCAGCGTGTCGGGCCTCACATTCTTTCCGGCTAGGACGTTATTCGCCGTGGGCCTTATCAGTCCGGACCGCTCCGGTATCTCCGCCGGGGCAATACACGCCCGCGCCATGGCCAGCTCCAACTTCTTCCTGTCTGCTCGCATGTTTTGCACCTCCGAACAGCAAATTTTGTTTCTGCATAGCCGTACTATACCAGCAATATTTGTTTCTGTCAATACTTTTGCAGAAATTTTTGTTGCTGAAACATAAAATATATGCTATACTCTGCCTTGTGAGGTGATTTTGTGCCTAGTGGTCAACTTATCCGGAGAATCCGAAAGGACAAGGGGTTAACGCAAAAGGAGCTCGGAGAAAGATGCGGTATTGCTGAACCTACCATTCGTAGCTATGAACTTGGAAAGCTAAACCCCAAATATGAGACCCTCCAACGAATCGCCGCAGCGCTGGGCGTTCCTGTTGAATCCTTGCTTGACTCTGGTAATCGTAATTCCCTGACAGCAACAGAGTTTAAAATTGGTGATTCTTTTTTTGACGGGAAACTTTCGGTTACAAACATTCAAAAGTGCGATGATGGAACGATTGCTTTAACTCTTAGTTGTGATGAACATGAATTGCCTGGCTTAGAACTCCTACGAATTCTTTTCCAACTCAAATTCACTCTTGAAAAACTAGGTGTTTCAGCCGACAATATGGCCCAGTTGAACGATCAAATTGCACAACTGAAAGCGGAACTTTCTGCCCCGGCCACAGAAACGCCCCCAGAGGCCCCGGACGGGCCCCCAGAGGCAAAATAGCAGACATCTGCGAATTCCCCCATAATCGCAACTGCTTGCGTTTTTCCCCGCGACACAGAAAGGAGATATACCATGCTGGACAAACAGGACCTACAGGCCATCAAAGAACTGATCGACACATCAATTAAAGCCTCTGAGGAGCGCACCCAGGCGAAGATGGACACCATGGAGGCCCGTCTGCAATCCAAGATCGACGATGTTGACAACCACTGGCGGGCCTATGTCGAAGGCTCCATCATCCCCAACTTCCAGCTGCTTGCTGAGGGCCACCAGACGCTCCTGGAGACGCTGGCCCCCAAGAGCAGGGTGGACAACCTGGAGGATGACGTCATCTTCCTCAAGTCGATCGTCAAGTCCCTGATGCAGGAAGTATCGGACCTGAAGAAAGCCCAATAAAGCAAAAAACCGCCCGGAGGCGGCCACCTCCGGACGGTCAGCGCAACAACCACCCAGACGATCAAATCCAAGGCATCATTGCGCTCATATTATAGCATACCGGCAGCAATGGTGCAAGTAGAAAGGAGATTTGCACCATGGCAAAGAAAGCAGCCGCCGGCGCGGGGACGATCCGAAAAAAGACTGTCACCCGCCGCGGCAAAGAGTACACATATTGGGAGGGCCGCGTTACCGTCGGCCGGGACCCCGGCACCGGGAAACAGGTCCAGCGTTCCTTTACCGGCAAGACCCAGAAGGAGGTCCGGGAGAAGCTGCAGGCCGCCGCGGTGGCCGTCAACGACAGGACATACTCCGAGCCCTCGCAGATGACGCTCTCCCAGTGGCTGGATATCTGGCTGGCGGACTATATGGGGGACAAGAAATACCTGACGGTGAAGCACTATCGTGCCCAGGTCAGCACCCACATAAAGCCCGCTCTCGGGGCCGTGAAGCTCTCTCAGCTCACGCCCCACATGATCCAGGGATTTTATAACACCCTCCTGAAAAGCGGGCGCACGGTCCCCAAGAGAGACGCCAGCGGGAAAATCATCAAGAAGGATGGAAAGACCATCACCGAACAAGCCCCCATGTCTGCAAAGTCTGTCCGCAACATTCACGGAATACTCACCAAATCGCTGTCCGTCGCGGTGGACGTGGGCTATCTCAAAACGAACCCTGCAGATCGGGTAACGCTCCCGAAAGTGCAGCGCCAGGAGATTCACCCGTTGACCGACGAACAAGTAAAAGAGTTCCTCCGGGTAGCTGATGGCGACGAATACGAAATAATCTTGAAGGTGATACTGTTCACCGGGCTACGGGAGGCAGAAGCGACCGGCCTTACATGGGATTGTGTGGATTTCAAAGTAGGGACCGTCAAGGTCTGCAAGCAGCTACAAAAGCGCCCTCTTGCTGATGGTGGCGCTACATTCGCCCCGCTGAAGAACGACAAGACCCGGATATTAAAGCCCGCTCCCTTCGTTATGGGCCTTTTGAAGCGCCGTCACACCGAACAGATCAGACAGCGCCTCCGGGCGGGTGACGCCTGGGAAGGATGGTCCACCGCAAAGGAGCAGGAAACGGCCCTGGTCTTTACCACGGCCACGGGCCAGAATATCCAACCACAGACGCTATACAACCATTACAAGAAGCTGGCCGCCCAAATCGGTGCCCCGGATAGTCGGGTGCATGACCTCCGGCACACCTTCGCGGTGCTGTCCCTCCAGAACGGCGACGACGTTAAGACGGTGCAAGGCAACCTCGGCCACGCAACGGCAGCTTTCACCCTGGACGTGTACGGCCATGTCTCGGAGAGAATGAAGGACGACAGCGCGGCCCGGATGGAGGCATACATTAGCAGTCTGTGAGCGTCAAAAAAATCTGTAAAGGGAAAAATAAAGGGAAAAACCGCTATTTCAAGGCATACAAAAGCCCCGTAACCACGATGGTTACGGGGTTTTCTCTTGGCAGCGGGAGAAGGATTCGAACCCTCACATACGGAGTCAGAGTCCGCTGTGCTACCTTTACACAATCCCGCTACGCTGAACGTTGTGTATTATGCCACCAAACGGGCAAAATGTCAAGAATTTTTTACCTCATTTTTCCGCGGTTCATCCTCCCTGCTGCTCATGCAGCCAGCCCAGGGCGTCAGACAAGCCCCCCAGGCTGTCCATGAGGCCGCAGGCCACCGCCTCCTGGCCGTCAATGATGCTGCCCACGTCGTTGGCCAGCTCCCCCGTGCGGAGCATATAGTCCAAAAACCGCTCCCGGCCGATGTGTGAGTTGGCGGTGACGAATCGGACGATGCGCTCCTGGGTCCGGGCAAAGTATTCATAGGTCTGGCTCACGCCGATGACCGTGCCGTTCATGCGCACGGGGTGGATGGTCATGGAGGCGGAGGGCGCGATGAAGCTGCGCCTCGCGGCCACGGCCAGGGGCACGCCGATGGAGTGGCCGCCGCCCAGCACCAGGGACGCGGTGGGTTTGGCCATGCCCGCGATGAGCTCCGCGATGGCGAGACCCGCCTCGATATCCCCGCCCACGGTGTTCAGGAGGATGAGCAGGCCCTTCACGTCCGGGGACTCCTCCACCGCCGCCAGCAGGGGCAGCACGTGCTCATACTTGGTGGTCTTGTTCTCCTCCCCCAGCACCTGGTGGCCCTCGATCTGGCCGATGATGGTGAGCACCTGTATCTGGGAGGGGGCCGCCGTGCCCAGCTCTCTTATCTCTTCCCGCTTGTTCTCATCCATAGAATTCACCCGCAGCCAGTTTTCCCGGCCGCGGGTGCTGTTATACTTTATTCTTTCTGTCAATCCTGGCCGCTGTGTCTCATCAGGTCCTCCACCCAGTCCGCGATACGGCGGGTCCCGTCCCCAATGTCGGCTTTCAGCTCCTCGTAGCCGTCTATGAGCTCGTCCCCCACCTGGCGGAACAGCTCCCGGCTCCTGTTGAGGCCATCCATGGCCAGGGCCATGCCGTGCAGGAGATTGTCGGTCACCGTGTCGTGCTCGGGCCGATGGCTGCGGTAGTTCTCCGCCACCACGCCGTAGCGCTCATAGGCTCTGTGCACCGCCTGGTTCCAGGACATGTAGAGGTCCCGCTGGGCGTTCCCGCCCACCCGGGCCATGGCCTCCGGCTCGTCCATGAGCGCGGTCAGCTTGGCCGCCATGGAATCGGCGTTCTCCTCTATGAGGAACCCGGTCCGGCCGTCCTCTACATCCTCTGCGGCGCAGCTGCCCGCCACCAGCACGCTGGCCAGGGCGCAGGCCGCCGCCTCCCGGACCACCAGGCCGTTGGTGTCGAAGGTGGAGGGGAACAGGAAGAGGTCCGCCCGGCAATACCAGGCCCGGATGAGCTCCCGGTCCTGGACCGGGCCCACGAACAGGGCTTTCCCCTCCAGACCCAGGGACGCGGCGTACTCCTTCACCTCGTCCAGGTCTCCGCCGCCGCCCACGAACACCATGCGGAAATCCCGTCCGGCAGCCATGAGCTTGGCCAGCGCATCCAGGGTGATGCGAAGGCCCTTGTACCACATCATCCGGCCCACGAACAGGAACAAAGGCACGTCCGCAGGCAGGTCCAGGCCAGCCGCCGCTTTATCAATGAGGGACTGGTCTACCCGGCCCCGGGGCAGGTCCACGCCGTTGGGCATGACCACGTACTCCCCCTCATAGCCCAGGGACCGCAGATTCTCCCCCGCGCCCCGGCTCACGCACCAGACCTCGTCACAGGCGGCGATGTTGTGGACCAGGAACTTGGCCGCCTCGTCCCGCAGGAGCTTTCCCCGGACGGCGTTGGCGATATCGATGTCGAACTTGGTGTGGTAGGTCATGATGACCGGCCGGTCGATGCGGTCCCGGAGGGCCCGGGCCAGGACGGTGGAGCTGATGGGGCAGTGGCTGTGGATGACGTCGAAGCCGGCGCCCTCCATCTTCCCCATGGTCTCCGCGTCAAAGGGGAGCCCCGCCCGGTAGCCCACCAGCTTGGTCACGTCCAGACTGGGATAGCGCAGCACGGGGAACGGGAACACACTGTCGTCCGCCTCCGGATAGGCGGGCGTGACCACCGTCGCCTTCCCCAGGCCCGCCGAGATGACCCCGGCGTAGTTGGTGACGGCGTT
The DNA here is from genome assembly GCA_947631865.1 of uncultured Oscillospiraceae bacterium. Lineage (GTDB taxonomy): Bacteria > Bacillota > Clostridia > Oscillospirales > Oscillospiraceae > CAJOIG01. The sequence continues at coordinate 44,335 of CANRNF010000008.1, forward strand.
GGCCACCCCGTCGATGCAGGGCGGGAAGGAGTCGTTCAAGAGGCATACGTTCAGTTTGTCCATAGTCTCTCCAAAAGTCGAATTTCAGGGTCCTCAGCCCAGACCCGCGGCAATGCCTATGAGCCGGGCGGCCAGGGCGGCCACCCATGCGATGGCGCACTGGCCCACCACCACGCCGGCGGCCCATTTGCCGCCCATCTCCCGGCGCACGGCGGCGATGGCCGCCACGCAGGGGGTGTACAGCAGGCAGAACACCAGAAGGCTCACCGCCCCCAGAGGCGTCAGCACGGACTGGATGGCCACCTCGGCGCCAAACAGCACCGACAGCGTGGACACCACGCTCTCCTTGGCCATGAACCCGGTGATGAGTGCCACGCATATACGCCAGTCCCCCAGGCCCAGGGGCGCCAGCACCGGCGCGATGAGCCCGGCCAAGGACGCCAGCACGCTGTCCTGGGAGGTCCTGGCCACATTAAGATGGAAATCAAAGGTCTGCAAAAACCATATGACGATGCTGGCCACGAAGATGATGGTAAAGGCCCGCTGGAGGAAGTCCTTGGCCTTATCCCACATGAGATGGCCCACGTTCTTGGCCCCGGGCATGCGGTAGTTGGGAAGTTCCATCACGAAGGGCACCGCCTCGCCCTTGAATACCGTCCCCTTTAAAAGCACCGCGAACAGGATGCCCAGGAGGATGCCCAGGATATAGAGCCCTATCATGATGACGCCCCGGCGGGCCGGGAAGAAGGCCGCCGTAAAGAAGGCGTACACGGGAAGCTTCGCGCTGCAGCTCATGAAGGGCGTCAGCAATATGGTCAGCTTTCTGTCCCGCTCCGAGGGCAGGGTCCTGGTGGCCATGATGCCCGGCACGGTGCAGCCAAAGCCCAGCAGCATGGGCACGATGCTGCGGCCGGAGAGGCCCAGCTTTCGCAGGAGCTTATCCATCACGAAGGCCACCCGGGCGATGTACCCGCTGTCCTCCATGAGGGACAGGAAGAAGAACAGCACCACGATCACGGGCAGGAAGCTGAGCACGCTCCCCACCCCGGCGAAGATGCCGTCCATCACCAGCGAGCGCACCCCCGCGCCGGCGCTCATGGCGATGAGCAGAGCGTCCACCCGCCCGGCCAGCCACTGAATGAGCATATCCAGCCCGTCCTGGAGGTAAGCGCCCACCACGTCGAAGGTGAGCCAGAACACCAGGGCCATGATGGCGATGAAACAGGGTATGGCGGTGTATTTGCCGGTGAGGATCTTATCGATGCCCGCGCTGCGGGCCCGCTCCTTGCTCTCGTGGGGCTTCACCACCGTGGCGGCGCACACGTCCTTGATGAATGCAAAACGCATATCCGCGATGGCGGCGGCCCGGTCCATGCCGCTCTCCGTCTCCATCTGGCACACGATGTGCTCCAGCATCTCCGTCTCGTTCTGATCCAGACGCAGGGCCTGGGCGATGCGCTCGTCCCCCTCGGCCAGCTTGCTGGCGGCGAAGCGGACGGGGATGCCGGCAGCCGCGGCGTGGTCCTCGATGAGGTGCATGATGGCGTGCAGGCACCGGTGCACCGCGCCGCCGTTTTTGTCCTCCCGGCAGAAGTCGATGCGCCGGGGCGGCTCCTGGTACTTGGCCACGTGCAGGGCGTGGCTCACCAGCTCGTCGATGCCCTCGTTTTTGGCCGCGGAGATGGGCACCACGGGGATGCCCAGCAGGTCCTCCATCTCATTGATCTTGATGGCGCCGCCGTTTCCACGGACCTCGTCCATCATGTTGAGGGCCAGCACCATGGGCACGTCCAGCTCCATGAGCTGCATGGTAAGGTACAGGTTCCGCTCGATGTTGGACGCGTCCACGATATTGATGATGCCCCGGGGCTTCTCGTCCAGGATGAAGGAGCGGGTGATGATCTCCTCGCTGGTATAGGGCGAGAGGGAGTAGATGCCCGGCAGGTCGGTGATAAGGGTGTTTTCGTGGCCCTTGATACGTCCGTCCTTCCGGTCCACGGTGACGCCGGGGAAGTTGCCCACGTGCTGGTTGGAGCCGGTGAGCTGGTTGAAGAGCGTGGTCTTGCCGGAGTTCTGGTTGCCCGCCAGGGCGAAGGTCAGCGTCTCCGAGTCGGGCAGGGGATTTTCCGTGGCCTTCTCGTGGTACTTGCCGCTCTCGCCCAGGCCCGGGTGCTCCTTGCGCCGGCCCCGGTATTCCACCCGGCCGGGGGCCTTTTGCTCCGGGTCCCGGACGTCCTTGATCTGGATGCGCTCCGCGTCCGCCACCCGCAGCGTCAGCTCATAGCCATGGATCATGAACTCCATGGGGTCGCCCATGGGGGCGTACTTCACCAGCACGATGTCCGAGCCGGGGATGACACCCATGTCCAGGAAGTGCTGACGCAGCGCCCCCTCGCCGCCCACGGCGGCGACGGTGGCCTTCTTCCCTATCGGCAGTTCTTTCAGGGTCAAAACAGATTCCTTCTCTCCCGGACGCCCGTCCGCGTCCGATGCAGCCCGGCTCACTTCTTGCCGGTGTGTTTGAATGAGAATTTGGGCTCCGTGCCGTTCAGGAGCCTCGCGATGTTGCTCCGGTGCTGGAACACGATGAGCACAACCATCACAGCGGTGAGGGCCAGATTCACGTCAAAGGCGCGGTGCAGGGCGTAATAGACCGCCGGGAACGCCAGCGCGGTCACGATGGTGCTGAGGGACACCCGCCGCCCGATGAGGAACACGATGGCGAATACGGCCACCATGATGAGGCCGGCCCGCCAGTCCAGGAAAAACACCGTCCCGGCGCCCACGGCCATGCCCTTGCCGCCCCGGAAGTGGAAGAATACCGGCCAGCAGTGGCCCACCAGGCAGAAGAGCCCCGCCACGGCCTGGCCATTCTGGCCCGCCAGCGCCCGGCCCACGGCACAGGAGGCCACCGCCTTCAGCACGTCGCACAGAAGGGTCAGCACGCCCACGCCGGCTCCATAGGACCGTCCCGCGTTGGTGGCCCCGGCGTTGCCGCTGCCGGAGGAGCGTATATCCTTGTGGAAGAAGCCCCGCACCAGCAGGATCGCGCTGTTGACCGAGCCGATGAGGTAGCTGATGACCGCCGAGAGAAGCAGACTCATATCGATATGTTCCTCCGCGCTTTCGCGCCAATACTAGTGTTTACCATCCGGTCATTATAGCATGTTTTTTCCGGTTTTCCAGTCCTGATGGGAAGAAAAACCATGGCCTACCGGTCAGGCGCCGGGATTCTCCTTCTTCCCCCGGAGCTGGTCGGCGATCTGCTGGACCCGCTCGTCGGTGAGGGTGAATTTCTTCACGAAGAAGATGAAGGCTATCGTCAGCCCCAGGATGGGCAGGATGGTCATCAAAAGCCGCAGGCCCATGATGGTGGAGGCGCTCTGGGCTACCGCCGCGCCGCTCTCGGAGCTGTCGCCCACGAGACCAATGAGGTCCAGGCCGATGCCGGTGATGAACACCGCCACGCCGGAGGCCACCTTCACCACGAAGGTCTGCATGGAGAAGATGACGCTCTCCTCCCGCCGGCCGGTCTTCAGCTGGCCGTAATCCACGGAGCTGGAGAGGAATACGGTGGTGAGCACGGTGAGGATACCGTTGGCGGCAAACACCAGCGCCCCGCACACGCACAGCAGGATGATATTGGAGCCCAGGCCCAAAAAGCACACGGCCAGGATGAGGGCGTAGCCTGCCATGGCCATGGTGAGGGCCACCTTGAAGAGGCTGGTGTTGCCCAGCTTTTTGTGAAGCAGCGGGTAGACCACCATCATGCCCAGTATCTGGCAGGCGCCGCCCACGGTAGTGAACAGGGTGTAGCTGCCCATCCAGCCGGCGCCGCCGAAGTCGTATTTAAAGAAGTAGATGACCAGGTTGCTGGTGAGGTACAGGGCCCCGTTGATGAGCAGGATGGCCAGGACGGTGATCATGGCCTGGTCGTTGCGGAACAGCGCCTTAAACATATCCTTCACGGAGGAAGTCTCCATCCGGCCGATGTCGTGCTCCTTCACCTTGGCGCAGCAGATGATCTCCGCCACGACGAATATCGCCGCCACGATCATGGCGATGCGGCCGAAGCCCGTCCGCTCGCTGCCGCCGCCCAGGGCGGCCACGGCCAGCAGGGTGCCCACCTGGATGACCGCCGAGCCGATGCCCGCGCAGGTGCGTCCCACCACGGACAGGTTCTCCCGGTCCTTGGGGGTATCGGTGACGGCGGGGATCATGGACCAGTAGGGGATGTCCATCATGGTGTAGGTCACGCCCCAGAGGATATAGATGACGGCGAAGTAGACCATGAGGCCTGTGCCGGAGAGGTCCGGCGCGGCGAACAGGGCGTACAGCACCAGGGCGTTCAGGACCGTACCGCTGATGAGCCAGGGCCGGAACCGGCCCCACTTGGTGCGGGTCTTGGCCACCAGGATGCCCATGAAGGGGTCATTCAGGGCGTCGAACACCCGGGCGATCATGAGGATGAGCCCTACGAAGGTGGCCGACAGGCCCAGGATGTCCTGGTAAAAGTACATCACGTAGCTGGCGGACAGGGCGTACACCATGTCCTTGCCCACGGCGCCGATGCCGAAGGCCGCGGTCTGGGAACGGGTCAGTTTCATCTTTCCTTCTCCTCTATATGTTTATTTGTTGCTCTCTCCTTATTTTGCTAGGCCTTCCGTTTTCAGTCCCCCCATGATCCGGGCCATGAGCCCGGTCCTGCCGAAGGGGGTCATGAGATAAAACCCGTCGATATAGGGCGCGATCTGGCGGGCCACGGCGAGGCTCACCCTCTCGGCGATCTCCTCGCCCCGGGCCCGGTCCGCCCCCTCGTAGAGGGCCACGATCTCGGGGTCCACGTCGATGCCCGCGATGTGTTCGTTCATAAAAAGGGCGTTTCTCTGGCTCACCACGGGGATGATGCCGCCCATGATCCTGCCGTCCAGGGTCTCGTGGGCCTTTTTCAGATTCTCCAGCGCCCGGGCCGTGAGCACCGGCTGGGTGAAAAAGCCGACCGCGCCGTTTTCCAGCTTCTGCCGGGCCAGCTCCAGCTGGTGGTCGAAATTGCGCACGTTCACGTTCAGGGCCCCGAAGATGTGGAAAAGGCCCATTTCCGCCGCGTACCGGATGAAGGTGCGGCTGGTGAAATCGTATACCGCGTGGATGGTCTCCCGCTGCTCCGCGGGGATGGGGTCCCCCGTGACCAGGAGCACCTGCTCCACCCCCTCGGACCCAAGACCCAGCAGCAGCGCCCGGGCGGCGTTGCGGTTCCGGTCCCGGCAGGTCAGGTGGGGCATAGTCTGCACGCCCAGCTCACGGTGGAGCCTGGCGGCGGCCATGCTGGAGTCCAGGCCGGGCTTGCCGTTGGGACAGTCCGCCACGGTGATCAGCGCCGCGCCGGCGTCCACCAATTCACGGGCCCCGGCCAGATAGCCGGTCAGGTCCGGGCTGTCCGGCGCGTCCAGTTCCACGGCGATGGGCTTTTTTGCCGGATCGTTCAGAGCATCCCAAAACTCGTTTTCCATAGCTTCTCCTCTCAGCCGAGCACCAGGCGGGCGATGTCCGCCGACTGCTTGGCGTCCCTGGAATAGTAGTCCGCGCCGATGGCCATGGCGTACTCCTCCGTGAGCACCGCGCCGCCCACCATGACCTTGCAGTCGTGGCCGCTGGCCCGCAGGGCCCGGATGGTCTTCTCCATGGCGGGCACGGTGGTTGTCATGAGGGCCGAAAGGCCTACCAGGCGCACGTCCTCCCGTATGGCCGCCTCCACCACCGTCTCCGGGGCCACGTCCCGGCCCAGGTCGATGACGGTGTAGCCGTAATTCTCCAGCACCACCCGGACGATGTTCTTGCCGATGTCGTGGATGTCCCCCTGGACGGTGGCCAGGACGATCTTCCCCCGGGACACCGCCTCGCCGCCCCGCCGGGCGATGCGCTTTTTGACGGCTTCGAACCCCTCGCAGGCGGCGTTGGCGGCGTTGATGAGCTGGGGCAGGAAGATCTCCCCCCGCTCGTACCGGTCCCCCACCTTGTCCAGCGCGGGGATGAGAAGGGTATTCACCACATCCATTTCCCCCATGGCGTCCAGAGCCTTTTCCGTGAGGGCAGCGGTCTCCGCCTTCATGCCCTTGGCGATGGCCGTGTCCAGGGTCATATCTGCCTCCGGGGCGGAGACCATCTTCGTCTCTTGGGCAGCGGCAAAGCGCTCTATGTAGGCCGCGCTGTCCTTATCCTCCCCGGACAGCACCTGGTAGGCCGCCACCGCGTCCATGACGGCGGCCTGGTTGGGGTTCAATATGGGCAGGTCCAGCCCCGCGGCCAGGGCCTGGGTGAGGAAGCTCACAGTGACATGCTCCCGGGCCGGCAGACCGAAAGAGATGTTGCTCACCCCCAGCACCGTGTGCAGGCCCAGCTTCTCCCGGACCATGCGGACCGCCTTCAGCGTCTCCGCCGCCTGGTCCTGCTGGGCGGACACGGTCAGAGTAAGGCAGTCGATGTACACGTCCTCTTTGGGGATGCCATAGCCCAGGGCCGCGTCCAGGATGCGCTCCGCTATGGCGAAGCGGCCCTCCGCCGTGGGCGGGATGCCGTTTTTATCCATGGTGAGGCCCACCACCGCCGCGCCGTACTTTTTGCACAGGGGCAGGATGGCGTCCAGCACGGCCCGCTCCCCGTTCACCGAGTTGACGATGGCCCGGCCGTTCACGGCCCGCAGGCCCGCCTCCACGGCGGCCGGGTCGGAGGAATCGATCTGGACGGGCAGGTCCGACACGGACTGGACCGCCCGGACCACCTTTGCCATCATGGCGGGCTCGTCCAGCCCCGGCAGACCCACGTTCACGTCCAGGATGTCCGCTCCGGCATCCTGCTGCTCCACGGCACGGGCCATGATGTAGTCCATATCCCCCTCCCGGAGGGCCTGCTGGAACCGCTTCTTACCCGTGGGATTGATGCGCTCGCCGATGACCCGCACCCCGTCCAATTCCACTGTTCGGGCGGCGGAGCACACCCCCCGCCGGTCCGCCTTGGACCGGACAGCGGGCGTTTTATCTTTAAAAACATCTGTAACAGCCCGGATGAAATCCGGGGTGGTGCCGCAGCAGCCGCCCACGGCCCCCACGCCCAGTTCCGCCGCTGGGGCCATGGCCTTGGCGAAATCGATCGCCGTCGTGTGGTACTTTCCCGTGGCCGGGTCGGGCAGGCCCGCGTTGGGCTTGAGGATGATGGGTTTATCCGTCCAACGGGCCAGCTCCTCCACCAGGGGCATAAGCTCTTCCGGCCCCAGGCTGCAGTTGAAGCCCATGGCGTCCACGCCGAGGCCCCCAAGCGTCAGGGCCATGGCCGGGACGGTGGTCCCCAGAAACGTCCGGCCTGAGGCCTCAAAGGTCATGGAGGCCCACACAGGCAGGCGGGTGTTCTCCTTTGCCGCCAGGACCCCCGCCTTCAGCTCATAGAGGTCGCTCATGGTCTCAAAGAACACAAGGTCCGCCCCGGCGGCCTCCCCCGCCGTGACCATCTCTTGGAAGATATCATAAGCCTCCTCGAAGGAGAGGGTCCCCAGAGGTGCCAGCAGCTGCCCGATAGGTCCCACGTCCAGGGCCACCTTCACGCCGGGCCCCACCGCCTTTTTGGCCAGTTGGATGCCCGCCGCGATGAGCTCCGCCGGGCTGTAGCCGCAGCCCGCCAGCTTATGGCGGTTGGCGCCGAAAGTGTTGGAGCATACCAGCCGGGTGCCCGCGTCCACATACTGCCGGTGGACGGCGGCCACCTTCTCCGGGTCCGTCGCGTTCCAGACCTCCGGGCTCTGGCCCACAGGCAGGCCCGCCGCCTGGAGCATGGTTCCCATGGCCCCGTCCAGGATGATGAATTTATCTTCCACAGCTTCCGCCCGCCTTTCGTATCCCGCAGTTTTCGTACTGCGCGCAGTTTTTACAGCCGCCTCCGCCCTCTTCCCGGGGCGTGTCCGACACGCCGATCAGGGCGGTGACGGACTTCATGGGGGTCATGAGCCCCCCTGGCGTCAGGCCCACGCCGATGCGCCGGGCCGTATCCAGCACCCGGCACATCTCGCCCTGCTGCTCCAGGGGCATATCGCCATAGCCGGGGCTGAACCGCCCTGTGAGGAAGGCCGGGGCCAGCTCCGCCGCCAGGCCGGCGCATAAATCATCGCACACGTTCTCGACGGCCGCCCCGGCGGCGGCGTCCAGTATCACCGCCTGGGCCATATCCTCCACCTGGGTCCGGCGGAGAAGCACGTCCGCCTCCGCCCCCAGGGTCGCCGCCATGAGCACCACCCGATCACATCCGGTCAGGTGGCGGCGGATATCCTCCCCCGCCGGGCGAAATGTCGTTCCGGCCAGCGTCCCGTCAGGCATGAGGTCAAAAAGCCGCCATACCGCCCGGGGGCGGGCGGTTTTCAGGAGCGCCGCCTCCCACTTATCCAATGAGGCGGCCACATCCGCGGGCGGCCTATCGCCGCGCACGCCCAGATACCGCAGGGCCTCCTGCCGGTCTATCCCCGTCAGTCTGGGCTCCACAGCCGCCGCCTCCTTTATCCATAAGATACCATGACAAAGTATACCATATCCGGCCACAAATGTTAAGACCTTGCGGGGCCGGAAAACGGCCATCTTTCGCCCTGTCCATCAAGTTGTCTGTTTGTCCCCTTCCGGGGTTGACTTTTCCCCCAGGGACAGGGTAAAATATAGGCAATAATGCCAGATTTTGACCCGATTCTGACCTGATTTTTATTCAAGGAGGTACATTTGTCATGCCCCTAGTCCCTATGAAAGCCATTTTGGACGCCACCGAGACCTATAACTACGCCCAGGGCGCCTTCAACGTCAACGCCGTCTGCCAGGCAAAGGCGGTGATCGAGGTCCACGAGATGTTCCGCTCCGCCGCCATTTTGCAGGGCGCGGATCTGGCCAACGCCTTCATGGGCGGCCGGACAGATTTCGCCAACGGCACCCTGGAGGACAAGAAAAAGGGCGCCGTGAACATCGCCAACGCGGTGAAAAAATACGCCGTGGACAGCCCCATCCCCGTGGCTCTGCACCTGGACCATGGCAAGAGCTTCGAGGCCTGCGAGGCCGCCATCGCCGGGGGCTACACCTCTGTTATGATCGACGGCTCCTCCCTTCCCTTCGACGAGAACGTGGAGCTGACCCGCGAGGTGGTGAAGTACGCCCATGAGCGGGGCGTGACCGTGGAGGGCGAGCTGGGGGTCCTGGCGGGCGTGGAGGACCACGTCTTCGCCGCCAACAGCACCTATACCAACCCCCTGGACGCGGTGGAGTTCTTCAAAAAGACCGGCGTGGACGCCCTGGCCATCAGCTACGGCACAAAGCACGGCGCCAACAAGGGCAAGGACACGGTCATCCGCAAGGAGATCGCCATCGCGACGAAGGAGTGCATGATGCACGCCGGCATCGAGGGCACCCTGGTGAGCCACGGCTCCTCCACTGTGCCCCAGTACATCGTCTCCGAGATCAACGCCCTGGGCGGCGACATCCACGACGCCTACGGCATCAAGAAGGAGCAGCTGAAAGAGGTCTCCAAGCTGGGCATCCGCAAGATCAACGTGGACACGGATATCCGCCTGGCCGTGACCCGCAATCTCCGGGAGCTGTTCCGGGACGAGCCGAAGCTCCGGAACAGCGCCTCCATAGGCGGCATATACCAGCTTCTCCTGGCCAACCCCTCCGCCTTCGACCCCCGGGTCTTCTTCCCGCCCATCATGGACACGGTCATGTACGGCAATGTGCCCGATGACGACGTGGCCCGGATCGTGGACTGCATCGAGCGGGGCGTGAAGGAAGTGGTGGGCACCCTCATCGTGGAGTTCGACTCCGTGGGCAAGGCCCCCCTCATCAAGCCCGTGTCTCTGGACGAGATGGCGGAGTTCTACCGCAAGAAGGGGATATGAAATGGGCATGAACATCCTTGTGGCCCACGGCGGCGGGCCCACCGCCGTCATCAACCGCTCATTGCAGGGCGTGGTGGAGGCGGCCCGCACTTCCGGCCAGGTGGACAAGATATACGCCGCCCGCTTCGGCGCGGAGGGCATCCTGGCCGGGGATCTGATGGACCTGACCGGCGTGAGTCCCTCTATCATCACCCGTCTGGGCGACACCCCCGCCTCCGCCATCGGCTCCTGCCGCCGGAAGCTGGGGGACGGGGACTACCCCACCGTGCTGGAGACCCTAAAAAAGTTCAACATCGGCGCGTTTTTCTACAACGGCGGCAACGACTCCATGGACACCTGCCACAAGGTCAACGAGCTGGCCAAACGGGAGGGCCTGGACCTACGGGTCATAGGCATCCCTAAGACCATGGACAACGATCTGGTCCTGACGGACCACTGCCCCGGCTTCGGCTCCGCTGCCCGGTATGCGGCCCTCAGCGCCGCGGAGCTTGCTCTGGACGCCTCCGCCCTGCCCATCCATGTGGTGGTGCTGGAGCTCATGGGCCGGAACGCAGGCTGGGTCACGGCGGCCAGCGCCCTGGCCGCGCGGCTCACCAACTGCGAGGTATTGACCTACCTTCCCGAGCTTCCCGTGGACGAGGATGCAATGCTGGCCGACATCGAGGCGGCCTACGCCAGGGGCCATGGCCTTCTGGTGACCGTGAGCGAGGGCGTATGCGGGCCTGACGGCAAGCCTCTGGCCGACACCGGCATCGTGGACGGCTTCGGCCACACGGTCCCCGGCGGAACCGCCCAGCATATCGCCGACGCCATCATCCAAAAGCTGGGCCTGAAGGCCCGTGCGGAGAAACCGGGCCTTCTGGGCCGGGCCTCCATCCCCTACGCCTCTCCGGTGGACCGGGAGGAGGCATACGCCGTGGGCTGGGCGGCCGTGAAGGCGGCCCTGGCCGGAAAGAGCGGCTATATGGTCTCCATCGAGGCCACCCGGGAGCCCCGCTACCAGAGCGGCATGGGTTTCGTGCCCCTGGCGGAGGTGGCCAACGCGGAAAAGAAGTTCCCCCTGGAGTGGATCGAAGGCGGCAGCCGCATCGCCGACGCCTTTTTCGATTACGCCCTGCCCCTCATCGGCGGGGATCTGCCCCAGTACGCCATACTGAGAAAGTGAGGCACCCATGAAACACATCTATCTCAACCTGAAGCGCTTTGACGTGCCGCCGGAATTCGGCGGCGTGAACCGGCTGGCCCCCGTAAAGGACTGGGGCGCGGCCGTGGTACAGGGCACCCAGGAGGCCCTGAAAAAATATGACCCGGCCAAGGTGGAGTTCGTCCAGTACCTGCCGGAGGCCCATCTGCTCTCCGCGGCGGCGGCCCTCGACCCTGACAGCCCCGTGAAGCTGGGCAGTCAGAGCGTGTACCGCATGGACACGGCCGTGGGCGGCAACTTCGGCGCCTTCACCACCAACCGCCCCGCCTCCATCGTGAAGGCCATGGGCTGCGCCGGGACACTCATCGGCCACTGCGAGGAGCGAAACGATAAAAAGGGCGTCCTGGCCGAGGCCGGCTGCACGGATATGTCCGCCGTGGACAGGCTTCTGAATCAGGAGATCAAATGCGCCCAGGCCCAAGGTCTGGACGTACTCTACTGCATCGGCGAGACAAGCGAGGAGCAGGCCGACTGGGAGAACGTCCTGGGCCGCCAGCTGGACGAGGGACTCAAGGGCGTGGACAAGGCCCACGTGGTCATCGGCTACGAGCCGGTGTGGTCCATCGGCCCGGGCAAGACCCCCGCCGACAAGCCCTATATCCAGAAGATCGCCCGGTTCGTCAAAGAGCGCACCGGCGGCCTGGACGTGGTCTACGGCGGCGGCCTCAAGGCCGACAACGCCGCCATGCTGGCTTCCATCGAGGAGATAGACGGCGGCCTCATCGCCCTGACGCAGTTCACGGGCGAGATCGGGTTCTATCCCGAGCAATACCTGGAGATCATCCGGCTGTATTTAGGAGAGTGATACCATGAAACTGGATTTTGAATACGGAAACGGCTTTATGAGCGCGGAGCTGCCCGACAGCACCGACGTGTTCATCCCTGGCGAGACGGTGCCGGATCCTCCCTGCCTACCCCAGGACTGGGATAGTCTCTACGCCGCCACATTGGACTCCATCCGCCACCCCATCGGCATGCCCGCCCTGCGGGACATCGCCAAGGCCGGGGACAAGGTGGTCATCGTCATCCCCGATATCGTAAAGGGCGGCAACCAGCCTACCAGCCACCGGAAGGTGGCCATCCGGGCGTGCCTGGACGAGCTGTACAGCGTGGGCGTGGAGAAAAAGGACATCCTGCTCCTGTTCTCCAACGGCCTGCACCCCCGGGCGACAGTACAGGAGATGCGCACCATATTGGGCGACCAATTGTTCAATGAATTTTACCCCTCGGGGCAGATCACCAGCCACGACGGCGAGGACTACGACCACCTGGTGGACCTGGGCTACACCGCCTCGGGGGACCACGTGATCATGAACAAATACGTCTTCGAGGCGGACGTGCCCATCCTCATCGGACACACCCAGGGCAACCCCTACGGGGGCTACTCCGGCGGCTACAAGCACTGCGCTACGGGCATCACCCACTGGCGCTCCATCGCCGGCCACCACGTGCCCCGGGTGATGCACCAGAGCGACTTCGTCCCCGTCTCCACCAACAGCGTCATGCGCTCCAAGTTCGACGAGCAGGGCATGTTCATGGAGGAGAAGATGGGGAGAAAGTTCTTCTGCTGTGACGCCGTGCTGGATACGAAAAGCCGCCAAATCGAGATAAACTCCGGCTGGGCCAAGCAGATGCAGCCCATCGCCTGGGCCACGGCTGACAAGCGCACCTACGTCCACTGGGCGGAGAAGAAGTACGACGTCATGGTCTTCGGTATGCCCACCAACTTCCACTACGGCGCGGGCATGGGCACCAACCCCATCCAGATGATGCAGGCCCTGTCCGCCCAGGTCATCCGCCACAAGCGGGTGATGGCGGACAAGTGCGTGTTCATCGTGCCTTCCATCTGTGACGGCTGGTTCCACGACGAGCGCTGGCCCTACCTGCGGGAGCTGTACGAGATGTTCCAGCACGACAGCATGAACATCCTCCCCGACATGGACCGGTACGGGGAGTATTTCGCCACCCGGAAGGAGTACACGGACAAATACCGCTTCGCCAACGCCTTCCACCCCTTCCACGGCTTTAGTATGATGAGCTGCGGCCACCTGGCCGAAGAACACACCAGCGCCATCTACATCGTGGGCGCCCGGGAGCCGGGCATCGCCCGGAGCATGGGCCTCAAAACAAGGGCCACCGTGGAGGAGGCCCTGGCCGACGCCATGAAGAAGTACGTGGGGCCGAATCCGAATATTCTGGCTCTGCCCAAGACCTTCACTACAGCCGCCGTGCACCTGTGCATGAAGGACCCCGCCCAGAACAGCCACAGCCGGGACGGCGCGGGCCACTGCTGCTGCGGATAAGCGGTCATGATCGTATTCTTTCTCGTGGCCTTCCTGGCCAGCATCGTGGGCGCCATATGCGGCATCGGCGGCGGCGTCATCATCAAGCCCGTGCTGGACCTGTTCCACCTGGAGACCGTGGCGGCCATCCAGTTTTTGTCCGGGTGCACGGTGCTGTCCATGAGCGCCTATTCCGTGGGCAGATCCCGTCTGGCCGGGGAAAAGCAGCTGGAGGCCGGCACCGGCGGCCCCCTCATCGCGGGGGCGGTGATCGGCGGTCTCGCCGGGAACCGACTATTTGCTCTGGTGAAGGCCGCCGCGGCCCGACCCCAGACGGTCAGCGCCGTGCAGGCGGCCTGCCTCGCCCTGGTGACCTTGGGCACCCTCCTTTACACCATCTGGAAGGCCCGGATAAAAACCAAACACATAAAAAGTCCTGTGGCCAGCGCCCTCATCGGCCTGGCCCTGGGCCTGATGAGCAGCTTTCTCGGCATCGGCGGCGGGCCCATCAACCTGGTGGTCCTCTTCTACTTCTTCAGCATGGAGACAAAGAAGGCCGCGGCCAACAGCCTGTATATCATCTTCTTCAGCCAGCTGGCCAGCTTCCTGGTGACGCTGCTCACCCGGGCGGTGCCCGTCTTCCAGTGGCCCGCCCTGGTCCTCATGATCGCCGGGGGCATCGGCGGCGGCATCGTGGGCCGGATGTGCAACAAGCGCATGGACGACCGGGCCGTGGATAAGCTCTTTCTCGGCCTCATGGCCGTCATCATCTGCGTGAGCCTCTACAACCTCTGGCAATACACAGCATAAAATGCCATAGAAAAAGCGCCGGAGGCCATTTTGAACAGCACCCCATTTGTTAGACAGTATGGTATACTGATAACGAATGGGGTGTTGCTTATGCCAAAAGGGAAGCC